>CAYZKS010000140.1:0-9022 GCA_964478725.1 uncultured Anaerolineales bacterium | reverse complement strand
GTAGCAATGCTCTCAATGCCCTTCGGGGCACTGAAACTTACCAGGTATCTTGATGACGACACGCCCGTTCACATCAGTAGCAATGCTCTCAATGCCCTTCGGGGCACTGAAACGTCTCATTACAAACACTCCTTTCACTCTACTTGACTTAGGTAGCAATGCTCTCAATGCCCTTCGGGGCACTGAAACGCTGGCCAATGGCTATCCGCCAATCTTGGATATTTGTAGCAATGCTCTCAATGCCCTTCGGGGCACTGAAACGCAGATGGGGCAGGCGATGGGCTGGATGGCGGACACATTCAGGTAGCAATCCTCTCAATGCCCTTCGGGGCACTGAAACCTTGCCTTCAGGCGCGCGAAACGATCATCGGTTGTAGTAGCAATCCTCTGAATGCCCTTCGGGGCACTGAAAGGCCGCTCGGAGACACCCCGTCTCTCGTACCTGCGGACCGTGGAGGTGGCGAGTTTTCTTGTCTGTGGTCTCTGGCTGCTTGTGATTTGACCAGGCGAGTTGCTGTGCTATAATCAGGTCGCTACCGGACATCGAAGCACCGTTCCTCTTGACCGGTTCACCAATGAGGGTGAGATGGCGTGCATCGTGATCCGAAGACAGCACCGAGCAAGACCACAGCCCAGTCCCTGAGCGCCAGTGTCGGGCACCGCGCGTGCCCTGCACTGGCGCGTCTATGTTTGCAGCAAGCGGTACATCCACCTTGCCCTTGGAGCCTCATCCGAGGCCAGGGCAGCTCTGCCGAAACCGGAGGGTGAGCATGGGTCAAGCAAAGACCTTGACAGTGACACTGGAAACGGTCACGCCACTCTTCTTGGGCGGGGCAAACCCGCGCGACGCCCCTGAGTTGCGTGCCGCCAGTATGCGCGGTGCGCTCCGCTACTGGCTCCGCGCCGCCTCGGGCGGCGCGATCGGGGACTCCAACCTAGCGGGCCTGCACGCGCTAGAAGAAGCGGTTTTTGGCAGCACGGCACGCGCTTCCCCCATTGCTGTCCAATGGCTGGAGGTTGAGGGACACTCGCTGTCGGTCACGCCAGAGTACATCCTGCCACACCAGCAATTGGCCAGGCGCAAGGCGTATACGCAGGGACAGTTACTGATGCTTCGTCTGCGCAGCATCAGAGGCGATGACGACACCGCGTGGAACATGGCTTGCGCCGCGGTGGGGCTCGCAACCACATTTGGTGGCGTAGGGCTACGGGCAAGGCGAGGCTACGGCACCCTGCGAGTCATGGCTGCGGACCCTCCCATCATATCCGCTACACCATCAACTCTTGATAGATGGAAGACGCATATAGCCGAAGTGTCGTCCCAGGCCCTCGCGTGTGCAGAAGCCCTCGCGCGGGCACAGGCCGTGCCCGTGGCCAGCCTGCCCGCCGGCCCCGCAGCGTACCCGTGCGCTACCGGCAAAGGCATAATCAGGATCACCGAGTTGAACCCACCAGTGAACTCCGCGATGAAAGCTGTGGTGGCGTTTATGAAGCGAGTACCGGTGCACCGAGCCCTCGGCGGAATCACGCTGCGCCAAGCCTCACCACTGTGGGTCCGCCCGATCCAAGTCGAGCAGCGATACGAGCTGTTGCTGTCAGTGTTGGCATCTCGATTCCCGGGAGCGGACTATGCCAAGGTACGGGAAGTCCTAGATCAGTTCCCCGGTCAGGACATGATGGTGAAAGGATGGAACCTATGACTGACGCCATCCTGATCTTCACTTTCGGCCCGATCCAACCATTCATCGCTGAGGCACGACGACCGAGCGATCTATATGCAGGCAGTCAGATCCTGGTGCGCCTGGCCAGAGCCATTGGCACTGCTATCGGCGAGAATCGCCTGATCTACCCCGCTACATTGCAGGGGGACACACCCAACAGATTGGTGGCCAGAGTGCCTTGGCGCGAGGCAAAGAACGTGGCAAGGGGCGCACAGGAAGCCTTGATTAAGGAATGGAAGTGCCTTGCACGTCCCTCCAAGGAGTACTTTGAGCATCATGGCCCTGTGCCCGACAGCACATGGCAGGAGATCTGGAGCCGACAAACAGACCACCAGTGGGAGTGCTACTGGGCTGCGGCCGAGCTACCGGTCCCCGAAGACTACAAGAATGCCTACGACAAATGCTGCAGAGCGCTGGACGCAGTGAAACGTACTCGAGCCTTCGAGCAGTGTGAGGAAGCCGGAGAGAAGGACACCCTGAGCGGCCGACGCAGCGCTCTGCGCGTGAGGGACATGAAGGCCAGGGCCTACTGGCAGGCCGTCAGCGAGTCCGGAGTGCATGCCGCCACCCTGCGACCCGACGGGAGGGAACGTTTGGATGCGTTGGGAGCGATCAAGCGCTTTGGAGACGTAGCTCGTCCTTTTGCGTCCGTGAGCAGTGTGGCCAGCAGGCCATTCCTGAAAGTGGCGATAGCGACAGCACGGAGTGCCCTGGATGAGTACCGGAATGCTCTGGAGAGCTTGCTGGATGACAAGCTATATCAGGTCCGCTATGACCCGGTCTGGCCTTACAACGGCGACCTGCTCTTCAAGGAAGCGCTGACCCAAGGTGCGCTGAGGGACAGTTACGGCGCACAAGCGCTGGGTGCTGCAGCGCTGCAGGGCGCTGTCACCAAACTGCGACGACTGTGCGAGGCAGCCGGCGCTGCGCCCTGTCCATACTATGCAATCGTCTTGTTGGACGGCGATAACATAGGCCAGCGCATAGCCAGTTGCCAGACCGAGAACGAGCATCGCAGCTTCAGTCACAGCCTCAGCAAGTTCGCAGCCAGCGTGCACGGCATGGTGGATACCCATCTGGGCACCTCGATCTACGAGGGTGGAGATGATGTGCTGGCCCTGGCCCCTCTAGAGAGCGCGATACCGCTGGCGCAGGCGCTTGCGCGTGCATTCCGCGAGGGAACGACGGGTACCGCTTCAGCTGGCGTGGCCGCGGTACATCATCGATACCCGCTGGACGCTGCGCTGCGGGCGGCCCGGGAAACGGAGCGTGAGGCCAAGAGCGCTGGGCGCAAGGCTGTTGCATTCCGAATTATCAAGCGCAGTGGCGAGGGCGTGTCAGTACACAGTAGCTGGGAAGCCATGGGAGACACTTTCAATGAGTTGGTGGGATGGTTCCAGACCAGGGCAATCTCCTCTCAATTTGCATACGATCTGGCTGCCTCCGCGTATGCTCTGCGGCCGGGTGAGATGTTCCGAGCTGAACTCAAGCGTTTGGCAGCCAGACATCGCGATAGTGAGAACATAGACGCTCCGGACCCACAGGCTCTGGCGGAGCGCCTGAACGATTGGGGAGGCCGTCTGCCCGTGGAGGAACGGGAAAGGGCATCAACACTCGCAGGCTGGGTGCTTGCCGCGCGCTTCGTGGCGCAGGGAGGTGGACAGTGATGCACCTGTTCATCGAGCCAGTGGATGTATGGCTGTTTCGGGACGGACGTCCTTTTGACGCCGGTAGCGATCATCGCGCACAGAGCCTGTTTCCCCCCTTCCCCACCGTGATCCAAGGTGTTGTGCGTTCCCACCACCTGGTGGTGAAGGACGTAGACTTGACGAATCAGGATTCAATTCGGCAGGTCGTGGGCACGGCAAGTGACTTCAAGGGCCTCAGAATGCGTGGCCCCTTTGTAGCTCAGAAAAGCGAAGACAGGTTGGTTCGCTACTTTCCGGCGCCTGCCGACGCGACGCTGCGCGGCACCACACTGGAGGCACTAGTACCGGAACAGACGCCAGCGGGCATTGAATGCAGTCTGCAGACCGATGAACTGCTTTACGCGAGGGGCGAGCCCGAAAAGGAAGAATCGCTCAGCAAGTGGATCAGCGAAGCAGATCTGCACAGGTATCTTGATGGACAACCCGCGAATGTGGTCGCCGAGGATGATCTGTTTGGATGGGAGAACCGCTTTGGCATCGCGCGACATGACACGACACACACCGCGAAAGAGGGTGCGCTCTACGAAGTGCAGTTCGTGCGCCCGAAAGATGAGCCTTCCGAGCGAATCAGAACCGGCCTATCAGTCCACTTGGAAGGGCTAGAAGGGCTCGAGCTATGGCCTGAACGCGGCTGGCTGCGCATGGGGGGAGAGGGTCGCGGAGGATACTTCCACCAAGTGAACGAGCTGCCTTGGCCGGAGCCGCCCGATCCGCTTCCAGAACGCTTCAAAGTGTACTTCGCAACGCCTACGTACTTTGAGGCTGGCTGGAAGCCAAGGAATTGGAAGGCGGTTTTTGATGGCTGCGTCACGCTTGAGGCAGCGGCGCTACGCCGCTACCAGAGCCTGGGCGGCTATGACCTGGGCGGCAAAGACCACAAACCTGCGCGGCGCTATGTCCCCGCTGGCAGCGTTTACTTCTTCCAGTGCCACAACACGGCCCGTCTGCGCCATGGCTGGTGTGCGGTTTTGAGGAGCATGACAAGGGCCTTCCAGTGCCACAGTCGGGCCCGACTACGCGGCACTCTGATACAGCAGGCGATTACGGATTGGGGAGCCGAGATTGGCCTCGGGCAGATTCTGATTGGGAGGTGGTAAGATGTTTGAGGCAAGCAGCATTCTGTTCATCTACGTGGAGACCCCCCTGCATGCTGGCGCAGGACGAGGTTTGGGCGCAGTGGACTTGCCCCTTCAACGTGAGAGAGCAACGGGCTACCCCATCGTGCAGGGCAGTGGGCTTAAAGGCTGTCTGAGAGCGGCCGCGCGCAGCAAGCTCCAGCCGACCGAGCTGGATGCGATCTTCGGCCCCGAGCAGGATCCATCGGAGCATGCCGGCGCCTTGGCGGTCGGAGACGCACGCGTGTTGCTGTTCCCGGTACGTTCTTTAGCTGGCGTCTTTGCCTGGACGACAAGCGCTCACGCGCTGGCGCGTTTCTATCGCGAAGCTGCGATGGCAAACCTCCCCGTGGCTTGGTCCGTACCTGCCGCCCCAGGGGATGATGAGGCGTTGGTGAGTGGAACAGCCCTCAAGGCAGGCGACAGCGTGGTCTTTGAGGAGTTCAGCTTCAAACCAAAGGATGCTGCGCTTGCGGAGATTGGTGCATGGATAGCGGACAAGGCGTTGCTGCCTGCGCCGAACAAAACGGGCCAGACAGACGAGTACAGCTACTGGCGGGCAGCCCTGCGCACCAAGCTGTCCATCCTCCCCGAGGACGACTTCCGCGACTTTCTACAATACGCAACAGAAGTGCAGACGCATGTCAGGCTGAAGCGAGAGACCAAGACTGTGGACGAAGGGCCCTGGACCGAAGAGAGCCTGCCTGTTGACACGTTGCTGTACGCACCGTTGATGAGCAGCAGATCGCGATCTGAACGTGTCAAGCTTACCGCAAAGGAGATACTATGGAAGCTGCAGAATCTCGGACTAGCGCGCCTGCAGTTGGGTGGCGATGAGACGACGGGCCAGGGAATGGTCGCGCTGCGATTCTATGGGGGTGAGGTCAAATGAGCAAACAGCGCACACTCGAACAGGAGCGCGCCAATGCAGCCTGGGATAGAGTCAGTGCCGCAAAGAGACAGAGCTATGCCAAGAAGTACGGCCAGCTCGCAAAGGGCGCGGCGGCAGAGATCCAGGTGAACGGCTTGGGGCAGGTGGTGTCATTCTGGCGAGCGAAACACGAGGTCGAGCACCGGGCCCTCTACACTGACGTCTCGAATTGGCTTAGACGAAAGGTCACGGGCCATGATGATGTGATGGCCTGGATTGTAGATGAGCAGACGACCAGCAATCAGTATCGGCGGGCGACCGCCGAGGCCATAGCGTTTCTGACGTGGCTCAAGCGTTTCGCCGAAGCCGAACTGGGAGGTAGCTAATGCACTACCCCATCCCATGTCGCAGCGCCCGGGCATTCACCAGTTCCCGTGACATGAGCCCGCAGAACGCAGGCCTGGTCTTCGATCGCTTTGCGCCCGACTGGCGAGCGGACGTTGAACTGAAGAAACAGGGTTTGGAGGCTGTGTGCAGCGCGGCCAAGAAGGCAGACGATACACTTCTGAACGCCTGGGTGGCACGTTGGACGAAGATGGCCGAAAGCGTGAAAGCTGCCGTATTCCGCGCCGCGACCGACTGGCGCTTCATCCCCGGCCTGGGACGCAAGGGCCCGTTGGAGGTAGGCTTCTGCTTCAATCGCTATGGTTTTCCCATTCTGCCGGGCAGCAGTGTCAAAGGTATCGCGCGCGCCTATGCCAGCGTGATCAAGGACTTGAATGAGTCCAACGGCGATTTTGCCCAGATCTTCGGACGAACGCCACTACCCGATGAGGACCAGTCCCTGGTACGCAGCGGCTGCGCTGTGTTCCTCGATGCCATCCCTACCGAAGTGCCGAGGCTACAGTTGGACGTGATGAATCCGCACTTTCCCGACTACTACCAAGGCAGCGCGTTTCCGACTGATGGTCAGGGACCCATTCAAATCTACTTCTTAAGCGTGGCACCCCACACGGAGTTCCTTTTTGCCGTCGGCTGGCGCGGCTCATTAGACGACGCAGCGTTTCGATGGCGCGACCTGGCAAAAGAATGGCTGGCTGGTGGCCTGAGCCAACTGGGTGCCGGGGCGAAGACCAGCGCTGGTTACGGCTACTTCGTGGAAAACGAACAGGCAAAGGCGGCCAGTGTCGAGCCGGCATGAGCTTCTGCTGCAGCGCCCATGTCCGTATCAAGGCTTTACAGCTGCCCGTTGTTTGGAGGAATCGCAGTCACCGCGCAGCGAGGCCAGTGTTTTGCATGCTGTGCTGGAGCAGGTGGACAAGCCCATTGTCATAAGAACAGACGGAGGTCGCTATCGATCGTTCGCGTGAGCTACACCGCCTGCGTGGCCGCATGCGCAGTGTGACCGCGATCAGCGAGGAGGACTGAGGTGGATCTGTGGCCCATTCTTTCCTACTTTGTCGAAAGCGGCCTCGAAGGCCGCAAAGTGGACCTCAAGCGTGAATTAAGCCTGGAGACCAAGCCGGAGCGAGCCAGGTTTGCCAAGGACGTTATGGCCATGGCGAACACGTCAGGCGGCACAGGCTACCTGATTCTGGGCGTAGTCGACCTGAGGGACCGCACCTCGAGCAACCCAGAGGATTATGTCGTTGGTTTTGCGCCGAGCGATAGGGATGAGTTCGAGCGCACGATGCAGCAAGCGCTCGACCACTACTGCCACCCGCCTCCTGCTGCGCACCTGGAGGACATGCGCCACCCTGGAACCGGAAGGAAGTTGGGCGTTGTAGTCATTCCGAGGTCAGTCTCCAGACCGCATGTGGTCAAGGTGGAAGGCGAAGGCCTGGCAGCCAACGACGTATATGTACGCCGCGGCTCTGCAACCTTTAAAGCGTCGCGCGAAGAACTGCTGCGGATCGTGCAGAGTGGGGCTAGCGGCGCATTGCCGTATGTCTTGGTGAGTATGAGCGGACGACCACTCAGCGAGGCGCATCTCCAGCAATTGGGCTCCCTTTTGGGCAACGCAGTGGATGAGTGTATCACCATTCCGTCCGAGCTGGACGACTCACAGCCCTTCGAGCCGCAGGTGCAAGAGAAGGTGCGCCAGGCGGGCCTGACCAAGGAGGAGTGGGCGGATTTGCCCATCGTGCTGAACGTGCTTCCTCTGGCGCCTGCTGCGGCGATCTCATTGGCCATCGTACATGGACTGAAGGGCTGTTTCCCGCACGTTATCCGCTGGCGACGTGTGGGCAGCACTGCCGAATTCGAGGTCGCAGAGATCGCGCGACTCCCCGACATACGCGATCGTGCGCGGGCGGGAGTCTATTGATGATCAGATGTTCGCGCCCCGGAAATCACCACTTCCGGCGCTGACAGGCATCCCGATAGTGCTGGGCAGCTCTCACAGCCCTGTAATCTATGGAATTTGTGGATTCTGAGAGAGGTGATCAAGGATGCTTCTCCTTAACTTCTCCCACCCTCTAACCCCCGACCATCTCGCCCAGATCGAGGCACTGGCCGGTCAGCCGGTCGAGCGCGTGATCGCTGTCCCCACCCAATTCGACCAGGCCCAGCCCTTCGCACCACAGGTCGCGGCGCTGGCCGACAGCGCGGGCCTGACGCTCGAGGACTGGCAGACGCTCCCGCTGCTGGTCAACCCGCCGTCGCTCAATCTCATCGCCGTGACCTTGCTGGCCGAGCTGCACGGGCGCATGGGCCACTTTCCGGCCGTGCTGCGCCTGCGGCCCGCTGCGGCGGGCCTGACGCAGTTCCAAGTAGCCGAGGTCATCAATTTGCAGCAGGTGCGAGACAGCGCGCGCGGTCGCAGGCACTGAGTTGCAGAAAGCTGTCTTCTCAGAAGAAAACAGATTTCTCTGGAGCTGTCCCCAAGGAGGGGGCCTATGGCGCAAGAGGGCATGGTGGGAAACACTCTGAGAGTGCTGGGCGTCTTAGCCGACTTGCTCCAGGTGGGCGCCGTGGCATACGCGGCGTTCGCCCTCTGGCGAGCCAGAAGGAAGCTGCTGGCGTACCTCAAAACGCTGCAAAAGTCACAATCGGCCCGACCGTTTGCTCTCGTGATCAGCTTTGGCGGAGACATCAGAGGTCAGGTAGAAGCTTACCTCAAGGATCAGAAGCTCGACATGCCAGTCAGGTCCTTCAAGGGCGACTACTTCGCGGCTGATCGGTTCATTCCTATCCTGCAGGAATTGCAGGCCATCAAGGATGAGCTTACCGATGTGGGAGTGACTGAAGTCCATGTCTTCTACAAGGGGCCGGTAACGATGGCCATGGCGCTCGGCGCGCTGACTGACAACTGGGTCCCCATCAAAGTGTACGCCTTCGAGCAAGGCACTTTCAAGCAGGTGGTGACGCTAGAGAAACGCCTCGTCAAAGGCCTGATGGCAGGTCAAGCGTGATGCACGCGAGGCATCCAGCGCAGCAGTAGCAGCTTTGCTTCACCTGTGCGGTCCGAAGTAGTCTATGAATGAGGAGATATCCACAGATTACGCAGATTTCACAGATTAACGGGCTTGCCCATCTGTGTAATCTGTGCAATCTGTGGATGAATCCCAGGAGTCCCAACCCATGCTTCTCTCCCTGGTCCTGCAC
>CAYZKS010000139.1:0-9025 GCA_964478725.1 uncultured Anaerolineales bacterium | reverse complement strand
CCCCTACGCGCACTCCCACTGTGCCCACTCCCACCCCCACGCGCACGCCCACGCGCGGCCCCAGCCCTACGCCCGCGCCGCAGACCTTTGTCTACTATTCCTCGCCCGGCGACCTGATCTACCGCCTGGAGGGCAGCCAGTTCACGCCCTACAATAGCCTCTCTGCCAACGCTTCGGCCTTGAACCGCGTCACCTCGCCGCCCGCACCTCAAGGCTGGCAGCAATTGGGCTTTGTGCCCGACGCCTCCTGGCGCCCCGGCTCCCAGGTCTTCTGGAGCTTGTGGAGCTCGCCCGAATGGGGGCAGTTGCCCAGCGGCAGCCGGGCGATTGGCCTGCTGGCCCTGAATGGCCAGGCGGAGGGCAAGAACGCCGTCACGCACCTCTACCGCCGCGTCTTCGACTTGACCCCTTCCGCGCCGGGGTGGCGCATCACGAGGGCGCTGCTGCAGATGTGGAGCGACAACAAGAGCGAGTGGTTCTGGCAAGGCCGCTCCATCGCCTATGACCGCCAGGCCTATGTGGGCCAGATGGAGCTCTTCCCCAACTACATCGGCCACAGCGGCGGCCGCTACGTGCTGGCCATCCAGAACAGCAACGACTCCGTCTGCCCCGACAGCGACTACTGCAATCCGCATGGCACCGCCTGGCGCTTGGCCGTGACCTGGGAGCGCAGCAACCTGTTGCCGGTCTACCTGCCTGCCATCCTGCGCAAGCACAGGCCCACGCCCGCGCCCACGCCGACGGCCACACGCACGCGCACGCCTTCTCCCACGCCCACCTCAACCCTCACGCGCACGCCGACCTCCATCTACTTCTACCCGCTGGTCGAAGAGTTTGACTCGGCTGAAGGCTACACGTCGACCTCTGCCAACGTCAGCATCCGCGACGGCAAGGCGGTCTGGTCCGTGTGCCGGGGGCCGCAACAGCAGTACATCTATCGCAGCATCCGGCCCTTCCGCGGCGATGTGCGCGTGACTGTGCGCGGCCAGATCGATCTTTGGGACGGCGACTGCGAGATCCTGGTCGGCATCGGCAACCTTGCCGGGACTGTGGCCGGCAGCGGCTGGCTGGATGGAGTGGGCGTCAGCTTTCGCTGGTTCGGCGCCGGTTGCCTCCACCAGGGCCAGCTCATCCAGGCCCTCGGAGTCAGCGGGCTCGATTGCGCCTCGGATGGCTGCAGTTTCGTGGGCGACTGCAAGTGGTGGGTCAGGGGCGGAGTTCCCTACACCCTGATCCTGGAAATCCGCGGTAACACGGGCACGCTGACCGCCGAGGGCATCGCCTCGGGTTCCGGGACCGCCACGTACAGCGGCAACTATGACATCCTGTACGTGGGCCGCGGCGCGGGCGGCGACTGGCCCTGCTGCAGCGGCAGCATCGACTGGGTCAAGGTCGAGCCGCTATAGCTGCGTGGCCGCAAGCTGCATTTGACACGGTCGGCGTGACCCTCTAGAATTGCTCTGCTCGCCTCGGGTCGTGCCAGAGGTGCCAGAGATTCTCCTTCGGTCCGGGTGATCCCCACTTGATCCTGGAGGCAGCTGATGGCAATGCTTACCAAAGCCGAGTACGTCGACAGCCTGCGCGCCGTCAAGAAGCGCGTCTTCATTCGCGGCGAGGAGGTGCAGGACTTCCTCGACCATCCTTTGGTTCGTCCCTCGCTCAACGCTGTGGCCGAAACCTATGCACTGGCGGAGGAGCCTGAGCTGGGAGCCGCACTGCGTGTCAAGTCCAGCTTGAGCGGAGAGACCATCAACCGCTTCACCCACCTCCACCAGAACACTGCCGACTTGGTCGCCAAGGTGAACATGCAGCGCTTGCTGGGGCAGCGCACGGGTTGCTGCTTCCAGCGCTGCGTGGGCATGGATGCGCTCAACGCCGTGGACTCGGTCACCTTCGAGATGGACCAGAAGCTGGGCACCGACTACCACGCGCGCTTCCGCCGCTATGCCCTGTACGTCCAAGAGCACGATCTGGTGGTGGACGGGGCGATGACCGATCCGAAGGGTAACCGGCGTCTGTCTCCGTCGCAGCAGACGGACGCGGACCTATTCGTGCGCGTGGCGGAAAGCCACAAGAACGGCATCGTCATTCGCGGCGCCAAGGTGCACCAGACAGGCGCGCTGAATTCGCATCACATCTTGGTGATGCCCACGCAATCGCTTGGCGAGGCGGAGCGCGATTACGCCGTGTCCTGCGCCGTGCCCGCCGATGCTCCAGGCATCACCTACATCCTCGGTCGCCAGCCCTCGGACACCCGCAGGCTGGAGGAGAGCGATTTCGACGTGGGCAACCGCGGGTACGGCGGCCACGAGGCGGTGATCGTCTTCGACAACGTCTTTGTGCCCTGGGAGCGCGTCTTCTTGTGCGGTGAGATTGCCTATGCCAGCACGCTCGTGGAACGTTTCGCGGGCTACCATCGCCAGAGCTACGGCGGCTGCAAGCCGGGCGTCGGCGACGTTCTCATCGGTGCAACCTACGCGCTCGCGGAGTATCTGGGGGTCGACAAGGCATCGCACGTGCGCGACAAGCTGGTCGAGATGGTGCACCTGAACGAGACGCTCTACGCCTGCGGCATCGCCTGCTCGGCGCGGGGCAAAGCCACGGCCTCGGGCACCCATCTGGTGGATCTGCTGCTGGCCAACGTCTGCAAGCTGAACGTGACGCGCTTCCCCTACGAGATCGCACGGTTGGCTCAGGACATCGCCGGCGGCCTGCTGGTCACGCTGCCTTCCGAGAAGGACCTGCACCACCCGGTGATCGGCGAGTACCTGCACAAGTACCTGCAATGCGTCGATGGCATCCCCGTCGAAGAGCGGCTACGCATGCTGCGCTTGGTCGAGAACCTTACAATCGGACCCGGCGCCGCCGCGTACCTGACCGAATCCCTGCACGGCGCAGGCTCGCCGCAGGCCCAGCGCATCATGCTCGCCCGCCTCAGCGACCTCCCCGCCAAGGCCCGCCTGGCCAAACGCCTGGCCGGCATCGAGTAGCCCCAGACCGGCAGCCCAAGGAGGACGCGTATGGCCAAACCATCCATCGGCTACCACCGCCTGCTGGAAGGCTACCCCTGGTTCGAGGGGCCGGGCAGCTTCCCTCTGCCGGCCTACTCGGAGTTCATGCCACCGCCATGCCTGCGGCGGCGGCCCTACGGTCGCGAAGACCACACGCCCTTTGCCGACGATGACCCCTTTGGCTGGATCGTGCCTGAGGTCGAGGAGGAGTACGAGCTGCAGCCTGGCTTGCACGGCCTGGCGCAACAAATCGTCAGCCAACTGGTCGAGCTGGGTCAGGGCGGGCCCGCCCACAGGATCGCCGGCCACCAGCGCCGCAACCTGGCCGAGAACCCCTACTGGCCGCCCGAGCTGGCCGCGCGCGCCGGCCACTTGCCGCACGAGCGCTACGTGACCCTGCTGCCTCTGGCGCTCTCCAAGACCCAGGACGACAAGGCGCGCCTGCGCTGGACCTTCTTCGGCAACAGCGAGCAAGGCCCGGAGCGCGCCTTCTGGCAGAGCTTCTACACCGCTCCTGGCAAGGAGCCTGATGCGCGCGATAGCGCCGGCTTCCTGGCGCGCCTGCTCTCTACGGTCTACGGCGAGCGGAACGCCGGTCCTGAGAACCTGCTGCGCCTCGGCCTGCGCGTGTTGCCCTCCGAAGTCAACCCACGCTTCCCCTACTGGCACGTGGCGCAACTTCCGGCTTGGGTTCAGCCGTTGCTCACTTCGGACGATGCCGGCTTGGACGGCGTGCGCTACTTGCTGACCTTCCGCCCCTTCAGCCACCTGCCGCCTGCTGTGCGCGAGCGCTACCTGGCGGGCCACCTGGCGCTGCTGCCCTTCCCCGGCAGCCTGGTTTTCTGGGGCATTCCGGTCTACATCCAGCTCCAGCAGGAGTTGCCGCTGGCCATGCAGTTGCCCTTGCTGCGGGTGGCCAGACGACACGGCGGCCCGGCGGGCATCAAGGTTCCGCAATCGGGCTGGATGCGCGAGTCCGGCCAGGACCTGGCTGAAATGGAGGAGAGGCTGCTGCTCAACACCTACCAGCGCACCAGCCGCTGGGACCGGGTGCGGCGGCGCGATGACGAATTGGCGCTCGGCACCATCCAGGACCCCATCGCGCGCGTGATGTTCGGCACCGCCCTGAACGATATGGGCCTGTACGGCAAGCCCATGGCGCGCAACAGCCAGATCTGGACTGAGGATGCGCACCTGCTGCTGGACGGACCCAACGCCACGCCCGCGCAACTGCAGCACGCCTGGCGCGTCATCGCCCGCGGCGGCAATTTCCGCTACCGCTTCCTGTTCCCGGCTATGCGCATCGGCCTGCACGAGGTCTACTGGCATCGCCCTCTGGTAGCCTACTGGTCGGCGCGGTTGCAGCAGGCCGAATTGCTGCCGGACGCGCCCCTGGGCTACTTGACCGCCTACCATGCTCAGCAGCCCGATCTGGCCCATCCCGTGGAACTGTGGCCGCGCCTGCCGCGCCGCCCGGCGTTTCTGTACGCTTTGCGCGATTTCGAGCATACTACGGACTATTACGCTCACCAGACCGCGTTCAACATCTTGCGCGTGTTCGACACCTACCGGCGTTGGGGCAACCGCCCGCTGCCGCGCAGCCTGGCGCGCCAGTTGCTGCGGTTGCCTGAGCACCAGACACTGGAGGCCTGGCTGGACGCATTGCCAGGCAGGGCCAGCAATACCAAGCACGGCGAGGCCGTCCAGCAAGCGCTGGAGGATTGCCTGGAGCCCGCCCACGGCGCGCAGCCGCACACCCATCTGCCAGGCGTGCCGTCTGAGGATCTTCCGCCACCCATCACCTACGAGCACACCGCCACGCGCGCCTTCGAGCAAGCCTGGTGGGACGACATCCATACCCTGGCCCACGGTCTCTACACCAACACGGACAACGCCGATACCGTCCCCCAAGAGGGCGCGACAAAGGAGCAGTCAGGCGACTTTGAGCACGGCGGGCGCGATCTGGAGCGTCTGGGCGACTACCTGCTCGAGCGCTACCGCCAGGCTATCGCTGCCGCAGGCATGCAGGGACGGGCCGTGTGCGGCGAGATGCCGTTTCGCTGGAAGACCGACTTCCGCTTCACCGAATTTGGCGGCTGGAGACGCAGCTTGCATGGCCGCCTCGCCGAGCGCAATCTGATGTTGCTCATCCCCGGTCGCAACCGCGGGGAGGCTGTGGTCATGGCCGACCACTACGACACGGCCTACATGGAAGACCTCTACGGGCGTTCGGGAAAGAAAGGCGGGCTGCGCGCGTCCGCCGCCGGCGCCGACGACAATTACTCGGCCACCTCGACCCTGCTCCAAGCAACGCCCATCTTCCTGGAGCTGTCCAGGCAGGGCCGGCTGGAGCGCGATGTGTGGCTGCTGAACCTGACGGGCGAGGAGTTTCCCGCCGACTGCCTGGGCGCGCGCCACTTTTGCCAGGCGCTGATCGAGAAGACGCTGCGCCTGCGGCTCCACAACGGCAGGAAGCTGGACCTCTCGGGCGTGGATCTGATGGGCGTCTACGTGCTGGACATGATCGGCCACAATCGCGAGAACGATCTGGATGACTTTCAGATCTCGCCCGGCCGGGGGCGGGCCGCGCTGTGGCTGGCCTGGCAGGCCCACGTGGCCAATGCCCTGTGGAACATGCACGCCCGCGAGTGGAACCAGCGCCCCGAGCGCCGCGGCAAGGGGCGCGGCAAGCGCAGTCGCAACGTCGAACGCATCCCGCCCATCGCCGAGCACCTGTTGCTGCAGGGCGAAGTGCGCATGCACGAGGACCCGCGCAGCTCGCTTTTCAACACCGACGGCCAGATCTTTGCCGATTGCGGCGTGCCCGTGGTGCTGTTCATGGAGAACTATGACATCAGCCGCAAGGGCTACCACGACACCCAGGACACGCTGGAGAACATTGACCTGGACTATGGCGCCGCCGTGGCCGCCATGGCCATCGAGAGCGTGGCAAGAGTGGCAACTATCAGGTAGAACTACTGTCAACGGATAGGCAACGGACAAACGGAATCGGAGGGAGCACATGCCGCTTGCCCAAGACGCGCCGCACACAGAGATCACCTACGAAATCATCGGCGCTGCAATCGCAGTCCATCACAAGGTTGGTCCCGGGCTCAAGGAGCGCGTCTACCAGGATATGCTCACGGATGAGATGCTGGCGCGTGGTCTGACGGTGGAAGCAGAGAAGGCGGTAGAAGTCGTCGTAGATGAGAAGGTGTATGGTCTGCTCTACCTGGACCATGTGGTCAATGGCGTGGTGGTTGTCGAATGCAAGGCGGTTTCGCATCTCTTGACCAACGAAGAGGTAGCACAAGTCATCACTTACCTCGCTGCCACAGGCCTGCCGGTCGGCTTGTTGCTCAACTTCGGTCGCAAGAGCATGCAGCCCAAGCGCATCTTTCGTCCTTCGAAGCTCGATGGCTGGCAGTCTCGTATCGCACCCTACTTGTGGAGGCCTTCGGCATGAGCATGGCTTGTGGCTACCGTCAAACGACAGGTCACCTGCTCCCTCGCTGGGCTTTCCGTTTGTCCGTTTCTGTGTCCGTTGGCAGGATCCTGCCGCTGACAGACGCATGCAGGAGGTCATGAGTGTCATCCATGCTCCCATCTGTTGAAGAATCGTTGCGCACGCAGCAGGTTGACCCTGCCAGGGGCCTGAGCCAGGCCGAAGTACAGGCGCGCCGGGCGCAGCACGGCTACAACGAGGTGCCCGAGGTCAAGACCAGCGCCCTGCGCATGTTCCTGAAAAAGTTCTGGGGCCTCTCCGCCTGGATGCTGGAGCTCATCATCGTGCTCTCCTGGGTGCTCCACCGCCGCTCGGACGTCTACGTGGTCAGCCTGCTCCTGGTCGTCAATGCCGTGCTGAGCTTCCTGGAGGAACGCCGCGCCTCACGCACCATCGACGAGCTGCGGCAAGAGCTGCAGATCGGGGCGCGCGTGCTGCGCGAAGGGCAATGGAGCGTCGTCCAGGCGCGCGAACTGGTGCCGGGCGACATCGTGCGCCTGCGCCCGGGCGACCTGGTGCCAGCCGACGCCCAGCTCCTGCGCGGTTCGCTGTCCGTGGACCAGTCCGCGCTGACCGGCGAGTCGCTGCAAGTCGACAAGGAGCGTAGCGACCCGCTATACTCTGGCGCGGTGGTGCGGCGCGGCGAGGCTACCGCGCTGGTGCTGCTCACCGGCGCGCATACCTACTTTGGCAAGACCGCCCAGCTCGTGCAGATCGCGCGGCCCAGGCTGGAGATCGAGCGCGTGGTCTCCAACGTGGTGCGCTGGTTGTTCTTCGTGGTTGGGGTGCTGGTGGCCGTGTCGCTGGCCTTTGCCTGGAGGCGCGGCATCCCGCTGCTGGATATGCTGCCGCTGATGCTGGTGCTGTTGCTGGGGGCCATCCCCGTGGCCCTGCCGGTCATGTTCACGGTGAGCATGGCGGTGGGCTCGCGCGAGCTGGCGCACAAGGGCGTGCTGGTCACGCGCCTGAGCGCTTCGGAGGACGCGGCGGGCATGGACGTGCTGTGCGTGGACAAGACCGGCACCATCACCCAGAACCGGCTTTCCGTGACGCAGGTGTTGCCGCAGCCGGGCTCCACCGAGGAAGAAGTGCTGCTCTACGGCGCGCTGGCTTCGCAGGAGGCCAACCAGGACCCCATTGACCTGGCTTTCTTGCGCGCTGCGCGCGAGAGGAAGCTTCTGGACGACTCCACCAAGCGCCTCAAGTTCGTGCCTTTCGACCCCGCCACCCGTTGCACCGAGGCCGTACTGCAACGCGACGGCCAGGAGCAGTACGCCATCAAGGGCGCGGCCGAGACGCTCATCGCGGCTTCAGGGCTGGACGCCGCAGGTGCACAGTCGGTCAACGCACAGGTTCAGGCCCTGGCCCTCAGGGGTTACCGCACCCTGGCGGTGGGCGTGCGCGATGGCGCAGGCGACCCTGCGCACGTCGCCACGGCCGCTGGCTCTGGCCCTGGCGCCAGCGATCAGGCGGGGCAGGCGTGCGCGTCTTTCCGGCTGCTCGGCTTGGTGGCGCTGCTCGACCCGCCTCGGTCTGACTCGGCCGAGCTCATTCAGCAGCTCAAGGCCCTGGGCATTTCGGTGAAAATGCTGACCGGCGATGCCCTGCCCATCGCGCTCGAGACCGCCCAGACAGTGGGGCTGGGCGCCAACATCACGCGCGCGGCCGAGTTGCAGGAACTGCTCAAGCAGGACCCGGCCCGCGCGGGCGCCCTGGCTGAGCGCAGCGATGGCTTCGCCGAGGTCTATCCGGAAGACAAGTACAGCGTGGTCAAGGCCTTGCAGGCCTGCGGGCACGTGGTGGGCATGACCGGGGACGGCGTGAACGACGCGCCCGCGCTGAAACAGGCCGAGGTGGGCATCGCCGTGAGCTCTGCTACCGACATGGCCAAGCAGTCGGCCAGCGTGGTGCTGGCCAGCGAGGGGCTGATCGGCATCGTGGACCTGGTCACCAACGGCCGCAAGATCTACCAACGCATTGTCACCTGGGTGATCAACAAGATCAGCCGCACCATCTTAAAGGCTGGTCTGGTGGTGCTGGCCTTTATCGCCAGCGGCCGGGACATCATCTCCGCCTCGGCCATCCTGACGGTGACCTTGATGACCGACTTTATGAAGATCTCGCTCTCGACCGACAACGTGCGCTGGTCGCGGCGCCCGGAAACCTGGAACGTGCTGGCCCTGGTCAAGGTGGCGGCGCTGCTGGGCGTGCTCATGGTGGCTGAGGCGCTCGGCATGCTATGGATTGGGGTGCGCTATCTGGGCTTGAGCGACGACCCGCACCTGTACACCCTGGCGTTCGAGATCCTGCTCTACTTCGCGGCCTTTTCCATTCTGGTGGTGCGCGAGCGCGGGCACTTCTGGAGCTCGCGCCCCAGCCGCACGTTGCTGCTGGCCATCGCGCTGGACCTGGTCGTCGGCACGCTGATTGCCAGCATCGGCCTGCCGCACCTCAAGCCTCTGCCCTGGGTCGTCACTGCCAGCGTGCTGGCCTGGGCCGCGTTCTTCTC
>CAYZKS010000138.1:0-9173 GCA_964478725.1 uncultured Anaerolineales bacterium | reverse complement strand
CGCAGCAGGTCGTCGGCTTCCAGGTCGCCGGTGAACAGGAACGAGACATCTTCCCAGCTCAGGCGTGCGACGAGACAGGTCTCGTCGCTGTCTTCGACTGCGGCCGGCAGCACCTCCACGATGAGGCCGTCGTCAAAGTCAACCTGCAGCGGCTGCTTCACCTCCAGCAGCGGGATGCGCCTGTCCTGCAGCGATTGCTGCCACTGCGCGGCCACATCCGATGTGGCCAAGATGCTGCCTGCCAGCACCTGACGCACCTGGTACCTCTCCAGTACGTTCAGCAGGGCGCGCACGTGGTCGTCGTGCGCGTGGGTCAGCAGTACGATGTCAATGCGGCGGTCCCAGTATGGCAGGCGGCGGCCCAGGGCGCTCAGCAGCAAGTCTGGGCTGGGACCGCCATCGATCAGCATGCGGTGACCGGTCGGAGTGCGCAGCAGGATGGCATCGCCCTGCCCGACGTCCATGAATGTAACGTGCAGGCGGCCATCCGGCAGGCCGGCGACGGCGATCCAGACCAGGATGGCTGCCAGCACCAGCGCCGTCAGGATTGCCTTGTACTGAATGCCCCGGCGCAGCCAGCGCCAGCAGGTCGCGGGCGAGGGCAGGCTGCGGGGAAACGCGAAGGTCAGCCAGGCCAGCGCGAGCCAGTAGGCCCATGGCAGCAGCGGATGCACGCGGCTGGCAGCCAGAGAGGGGCCCGCCCAGCGCGACATGGCCTCGACCACGCGGATGGTGTAGGTCAGGAAGAGCCACGCCGCCCAGCCGGGCACGCGGCCCAGAGGGAGAGACAAGTGTGCCAGCATGGCCGCCAGGCCGCCCAGGGAGACGGTGGCCGGCTGAGCAGGTAGGATGAGGACGTTGGCGAGAATGCTCAGCAGCGGAAGCTGCCCGAAGTGGATCAGGAGCAGTGGCAGCATGGTCGCCTCGGCGGCCACGGTAGACAGCAGCGTGCCCTCGAGCAACCTTGTGCCGCGCTGCGCGGTTTCCATCGTGACAATGCGTTCGAGCATCGCCTGCGTCCAGCGAGCCAGTCGCTCACCGTACAGAATCAGGCCCAGGGCGGCAAGGAACGAGAGCTGGAATCCCAAATCCCACAGCGCCAGGGACTGCCAGGCAGTCATGACCCACGCCGCAACCACCAGGCTGGTGAGCGCGTCGCTCTTGCGGCCTACGATCAGGGCCAGCGCCGCTAGACCGCCCATGAGCGCCGCGCGCACGACCGGCGCCTCGGCTCCCACCAGGATGGCGTACAGTGCGATGACGGCAGTGGCCGCAACCAACGCCGCGTACCTGTGCAGCACGCGCGAGAAACACTTGACCAGGTAGGCGGAGATGAGGGCGATGTTGAACCCGGAGATGGCGATGATGTGCGCGGTGCCCGTGGCGCGAAACTGATCCATCAATCCTTCTGGAATCCCACCGTCGCTTCCCACCAGGATGCCGTTGAGCAGCGCGGCCTCCGGTTCGGGCAGAATGGAGGCGATCAGGCTGCGGGTGCGCCGGCTCACCTTGTAGAGCAGGGCTGGAAGCGGGCGGCCACGGTCGCGGGCAAGCAACTCGATGCGCGGATAGCGGATGAGGGAATGGATGCCCCGCCGCGCCAGGTAGGCGCTGTACGAGAACTCCTCACCGGACGCCGGGGCTTCCAGGCTGCCGCTGACCTCCAGCTCGTCGCCGTAGCGCCAGTCCTGGTAGCTGGGGGCCCGCACCAATACCAAGCCCTGGATGGGACGCCAGAAGCCAGCAGCCTGCAGCTCCTGCACCGAGAGCAGCACGTCGGCGTAGCGGTCGTGCGGGCGAGGTTCCTCCACCGCCAATCCGCGCAGGCTGACGCGGCCGGCGCCGTTGTGGGCGGCCAGAGGTCCGGGAGTGAGTCGAGGACGCGCCAGGTCGTAGCGCCACAGACCGAGGATCCCCACCAGGAGACAGACACAGGCCAGGCACCAGTCCCGCCACCTGCGCAGCGCCGCGGCCAGCGCGGCGCACAGGACAGTCGAGCCGGCGAGCGCCCAGAGTGGAAGGTCCAGCCAGGCGCCCACGTAGACGCCAATGAGCCATGCACAGCCCAGGTAGACGAGTGTCACAGGGCCCCCTCGACATTCCGCGCAGTTCCTTCGGCCCAGCGAGGCGACGCGATCCCGGCAGCCGCATTCTATGCGGGTTCGGGTGTGGGTGCAAAATCCCGCCCCGGGAGTGTGGAACGCGGCTCTATCCTTTAGTCACTCGCCTTTCTTCTCCCAGTGCTCCATACCCTCGGGGTCATAGTCGCCCCATTTGCCGCTGAAGGAGGAGGCGAAGACGATGGCGTCGGTGCGCTGCGCTTCCTCGACCGCCTTGCGCAACACGGCGTCCTTTTGCTTGGTTGCCTCGGAATCCGGCAAGGAGCGCGCCGGTTCCACGGAGAGGATGCGCACGCGCACGATGTCGGCCTGGCGGTAGGGAAGATCGCTGCCGGCGGGCTGGCCCTGGATGGCTCGCGCCAGAGGAGTGCCCTCGCCCAGAAAGCCCTTGGACAGGTCGGCCGCGGCGTCTGGCACGATGTCGAACTCCAGCCGTTCTCTGCCGCCGGAGGCGTCCAGCAGCTCGACGGCCACGTGCGCTCCCCACGCGGCGGTGTGCGCGCGCTCCACGTCGCTGTCTGTGCTGCCATCTCTGACTGGTCTAAGTCGTTCCTGGTCGCTCATGCTGGCTCTTGGCAGTCCTTGGCCGTTCAGATCAAGCTCGCTGTACGGTGTGTTGAACGAGGCGTGCGTAGATCATGGGCCGGCACCCATCGGTCTGCGAAGGTCGTGGCTGGGCGTGTGCCGGTATCGTGATTGTAGTCGCCTGCCGCAGGAGTGCAAACTATCATGTGTTCGCGAAGTATGGCTTGCGTCCGCTGAAGCGTGCTCCTATAATGAAGTCCACTACCATCCGGAGGTGCTGCGATGAAAGACGCGAGGCGGCTGGCCATCATTTTCGCGCTCGTGCTGGACCTGGGAACTCCGGTGATCGGCTGCCAGAGCAGCAGCGTCATGGATGCGACCTCCGCCCCGGAGCCTGCGAGCCCGTCCACACCCTCGAGCACCGAGATTTATCTGCCGGTGGTCCGCACCCCTGAACAGCCAGGCGCGACGCTGTGCCCGGACCCTCAGCCTCCATTCGTCACCGATCGCAACGTGCGCCAGCCGCCCTCCATGGCCGAGCCTGCCCCGCGGCTGCCCTTCCGCGATCCCATCTTCGGGGCCTGCCTGGTGCGCGTCACCGACCGCACAGCGGACATTGCCCCCGACGATGGCTCTCTGGGCATGAAGAACGAGTACTCGCGCGTGCAATCCTTCAACGCGGATGAGAGCCGCATCCTGGTGCGCGGCCTGGAGGCGACGTGGTACGTTTATGACGCCCGCTCCCTGCACCCGCTTGCTGGCCCAATTCCGATCGGCGCCGAGCCGCGCTGGGATGCGAGCAATCCGAACGTGCTGTACTACTCCGAGGGCACGCAACTGCTGGCGTACGACCTGGGCAGCCAGCAAGCAAGCCTGGTGCACGACTTTGCTGCCGACTTGCCCGGGCGGGCGTTGGCCGCGGTCTGGACGCGCTACGAGGGCAGCCCGTCCGCGGACGGGCGTTACTGGGGGCTGATGGCTGAGGATCAGGATTGGATGGCGGTGGCCCTCCTGGTGTATGACCTGGTTGAGAACCGGGTTATCGCCAAGCGGGAGCTCCCGCCTTCGGAGGTCGACAGCGTCACCATCAGCCCGCTGGGCAACTACTTTCTGGCCTACTTTGACACGTACTGCGAGCCGGGGCGCCCGGGCGACGACGCGCATCCCTGCGGCCTGATGGTCTACGACCGCAACCTGCGCAACGGGCGCAGCCTGCTGCGCATCGTCGGGCACTCCGACCCGGCCCTGGATGTGCAGGGCCGCGAGGTGCTGGTGTACCAGGACATCGACACCGATCACATCTCCATGCTGGACCTGGCGAGCGGTGCGATCACGCCGCTGTGGCCGATTGACTTTAGCCAGGTCTCGGTCGGGTTGCACTTTTCAGGGCGCGCCTTCCAGCGGCCTGGTTGGGCGGTGGTCTCCACCTATGACGGCGATCCCGTGGCTCGCACCTGGATGGACGACCAGGTCTTTGTCGTTGAGTTGAAGCCCAACGGCCGCGTCGTGCGCCTGGCGCACACGCATTCCCTGGTGGACGAAATCCAGGAGCACGACTACTGGGCCGAGCCTCACGCCAGCGCCAACCACGACCTGACGCGCATCCTCTTCACCTCCAATTGGGGGCGCTCCGGCAGCGAAGAGGTCGAGATGTTCCTGATTGACTTGCCGCAGGGTTGGCTGGGCCGGCTGCCGTAAGGGACGCCGAGTTCGGGGACGGAGAACAGTGTGCCCGAGACACTGCCGAGAGTCACGCTCTTTTCTCTAGTGAAATTCTGCGTGAAAGAACACGTGGTGTTGGCAAAACGGAGGTCTTCGTGGTATGATGCCGCGGTGCAGAATGAACTCTGCACCGACAGGATGTGTTCCAGCGCTGCACCGCCATCGCTTGTCTCTGGCCGTTGCTACTGGAATTGACAGGATCAAGGAGGATCTTGCAGCCGGTTGAAAGGAGGTCGTCGACCAGAACTTCAAGTTAGGGAGTCTCCACTGTGATTGCTCGAATCTGGACACTGCAGCCCGCAACCGCTCTGACGAACTGACGTGACCGCTGACTCTTACGGTTGGCCGGGATGCCGGGGCCCTTGCTGAGGCGCCAAGATCCAAACAAGGAGGAAAAGATGAAAAGGACCATGCTTCTGGTTATTTCACTCGTCGTAGCACTGGCCATGGTTGCTGGATGTGCTCCGGCTCCCACTGCTACCCCTGTACCGCCGACTAAAGTGCCTCCTACGGCGGTACCGCCGACAACCGTTCCACCAACAAAGGAACCCACCGCCACGCCACCGCCGGCTGTGTGCGCTCCGCTGCCCAACATGCCCACAGTGAAGGCAGGCGAGCTGGGCTCGGCTGAGAATCCGATCATCATCACCTTCGTTCCGTCCGGCGATGTCCCTACCATCACCAAGGCCGGCAACGAGACAGCCGAGTGCTTACACAAGATCACGGGCCTCTACTACAAGATTGAAGTAGGCACGTCCTATGCCGTGTCTATTGAGGCCATGGGCGCGGGCAAGGCTCATGCCGGGTTCCTGGCCACATTCGCGGCGATTCTGGCCAGGGAGAAGTACGCCATCGAGCCAGCACTGGCAGCGACTCGCGCATACTCAACAAACGACCTCGACCCAGACAAAGCCCTCAAGGGCACGCAGCAGATGTTCTACAAAGGGCAGTTCATCACCAAGAAAGGCTCTGGGATCAAGAGCGTCGCCGATCTCAAGGGCAAGACCTTCTGCGGCGTGGATGCGACCTCGACCTCGGGCTGGATCATCCCCAGCATTAACCTGAAGGCCAACGGCATCGATCCGGACAAAGACCTGAAGGCAGTAACCTATGCTGGTTCCCATGACAATGTCGTGATCGCAGTCTACAAAGGTGACTGTGACGCCGGCGCGTGCTATGTCGACGCACGTACTTCGTCCGCGGTACAGAAGGCCTATCCTGACGTGATGGACCAGGTCGAACCATTCTTCGTCAGCATCCGCATCCCGAACGACGGCCTGCAGTTCATCAAGGGTTTTGATCCGGCGCTCAAAGCGGCGACGGTGCAGGGATTGCTCTCGATGATGGCCGATCCCGGCGGAAAGGCAGTAGTCAAACGCGCGTACAGCTACGACAACCTCGTCGAAGTGCCTATCGACTTTTACGACGAGTTCCGTGAGCTGCTCAAGACCGCCGGCGTGGACGCTGCCAGCTTGGTGAAGTAATGAGCTTAGTCAAGGAATGGAGAGGAAGGCCAACCGCCTTCCTCTCCATCATTAGGGATAGTGAGTCATGCTGAAAGTCGAGAACCTGACCAAGGTATACCCCAGCGGCACGGTTGCCCTGCGTGAGGTAAGCTTCGAAGTGGCCGATGGCGAGTTCCTGGCCGTAATTGGCTTGAGTGGGTCGGGCAAGTCTACTCTGCTAAGGTGCATCAACCGGGTGATCGAACCTACCTCGGGACGGATCACTTTCAATGGCACCGAGCTTACCGCCCTCTCTCAGTCGGAGATGCGCAAGTTCCGCCGCCAAATCGGCATGGTATTCCAGCAGTTCAATCTGGTCAAGCGCTCATCGGTGATGACCAACGTTCTCGCTGGGCGCTTGGGCTACTTGCCATCGTACATGAGCCTCTTTAACCATTTCCCGCCTTCCGACCATCAGAGTGCGTTGAAGACTCTCAGGCGACTGGGCCTGGAAGACAAGGCGTATGTTCGCGCGGACTCGTTGTCCGGGGGGCAACAACAGCGTGTGGGCATCGCACGCGCTCTGATGCAAGACCCCAAGCTTATTCTGGCGGATGAACCAGTGGCGTCTCTGGATCCGGTGCTATCGCACTCCATCCTCAAGTACCTCGAGGGGTGCAACAAAGAGGACGGGATTACCGTCCTGTGCAGCCTGCACTTTCTCGACCTGGTACATCGCTACGCGACGTCTGCCATCGGCCTCAAGGAGGGCCGACTGGTATTCCAGGGCTTGCCCAAGGAGATCGATGACGCTCAGTTCAAGGCCATCTTCGGGCAGGAGGCCGAGCGCGTCACGATCCTCTAGCCCAAGCTCGTGGGTCAACTTGTGATCTACAGCAAGTCGGATCGAAATCCTCCAACCGAGTAGCAGGATGAACATTCCTACCGCCGTACCCTTCAAGACTCGTGAAAGCGCATTGGTGGCTGCAGGGCTGTCGCTCCTTGTCCCTGGCGCAGGGCAACTGTATCTGAGAAAGCCACAGCGGGCTGCCGCCATCCTGGGCACGGTGTCTGGTCTTGCTTTCCTGATATGGTGGGCGCTATCCGACCTCAAGGTCGGCATAGTGACCTGGCGCCAGGGGACGACAAGCTGGCTTTGGCTTGTGCTTGGATTGCTCTGGGTTTGGAACGCGGTAGATGCCTTTCGCTGTGCGCGGGGGCTGAGATCCTGGGACACGTTAGGGATCCTGCTGGCGCTCGTGATCGTGTACTACATCGGCTGGCGGGTCACTGATGCCAACCTGGATAGGCTCGTCAGCCGCTTCCAGGATGTCAAAGGTGTCTTCAACGCACTCGTGCATCCAGATCTGGTCACACGCGACCAGTTGGGCAACTGGCATCCCAGTGAGAACTTTGGCGATCTCATTGGCAAGATCGTACTCAAGCCCGCGCCCAGCCTGTTGGTCAGGTTGGGGGTTTTCCGGAAGGATGCGCTGGTTCCAGCTCCGGTGCCGGGAAAGATGATGGAGACTATCGCTATCGGGCTGATGGCGACGCTGTTCTCCGCGCTCCTGGCCTTGCCGCTCAGCTTTGTTGCTGCACGCAACATCATGTCGCGTGTCCGGGGTGGTACGGCCGTGTACCAGGTCATGCGAGGCTTTCTGAACGTCATTCGCTCCATTGACACATTGATCTGGGGAATCCTGATCGTGGTGTGGGTCGGTCTGGGATCGTTTGCTGGTGTGCTCGCCCTGACGATTCACTCAATTGCTGCGCTTGGAAAACTGTACTCGGAGGAGATCGAGCACATAGATCCCGGGCCGGTCGAAGCGCTTACCGCGACCGGCGCGAGACTGGTGCAGACCATTCGGTATGCCGTCGTCCCTCAGATTGTTCCGCCGTTTCTGGCCTTCACGCTGCTGCGCTGGGATATCAATATGCGCATGGCGACGGTGGTAGGAGTTGTGGCCGGAGGCGGCATCGGCTTCTTCGTTGTGGAGACGATTCGTAAGGGCGGGTATGAGCAGTACGCTGCGGCGCTGTGGGTGGTGGCGCTCGTGATTGTCGTTGTGGACTATGTGAGCGCACGATGGCGTGAGCGTATCCTGGTGGGGGAGACGAAGGTGACAGGGCCGGCCCCGCGGCCGCTGTTTCGTGTGGCACGCACGCTGATCCTGGCTGCGCTTCTCGTTGCTTTGTTTGCTTTTAGTTGGGTGTTGTCGCAGATTGATCCGCGCAAGTTGTTTCAGCCGGCGCCCACGTTTCTGCGCGTGCTTCGCGACTTTGTCAGGATCGATCTCTCGTCCAGCGTCCTGCAAGTGGTATTCAGACAAATGCTGACGACCGTGTTCCAGGCCCTGATTGCGACGACGTTGGGCGCGCTGGCAGCAATTCCCTTCAGTTTCTTGGCCGCGCGTAACCTGCTGGGGAGCAATCTGATCTCAGCGCTGGTATACTATCTCACCCGTGGCATCTTGAACTTCCTTCGTTCCATTGAGGCCCTCCTGTACGTCGCCATCTTCGTCTTCTGGGTCGGAATCGGGCCTTTTGCCGGCATGCTGTCCCTGGCGATCACGAGTTTCGCATTGGTCGGTAAGCTGTTCTCTGAAGCGATCGAGAACATTGATCCCGGCCCTCTGGAAGCCATCACGGCCGCCGGCGGGACACGTGTGCAGTTGGTCATGTACGCCGTTCTGCCGCAGATCATCCCGCCCTTTATCTCGTATGTGATCTATCAGTGGGACATCAACATCCGCATCTCCACCATTGTGGGCTTTGCCGGCGGCGGCGGTGTTGGCCTGTTACTCAACAACTACTTCGGAATGCTGCAGTATCACAAGGCGGGCACAGTGGTGGCCTTTATTGTGATCGTCGTCACCGTGATGGATTTCGCCAGCGCCAAAATCAGAGAACGATTGGTGTAGCGTTGGGCCCACGGCCCGGTTCCTGCGGACCGGATGCACGGCCGCTGATCAGCGCAGGCTAGCGCTCCAAGAGGGGCAGGAATTCTCCAGCCGGCCGTTCTCCAGCCCGATGCACATTCCAGCTTCGGTGACGATCTCGTTTTCTGGAAGTGGTTGGTTGATTCCGGGCTTTGCTCCTAACCCGTTCAAACAGGCATTCTGTAGACGCGGTAGCGCTTGTAGATCCTGGCCCCCATGTGGTCGAGCAGGAGGGGCACGTTGGGGTTGTCGTCGCTGGTCAGGGATAGATCGGCCCACTTGAACCCCTTGGCACAAGCCCGGCGCGCCATCTCGTCAAAGAGCAGCACAGCCACTCCGGTATTCCAGTAGGCGGGCGGAACCAACACGCTCTTGACCGCCAGGCATGCCGGCTGGCGCCGCGCGTGCCACCACAGGCG
>CAYZKS010000137.1:0-9272 GCA_964478725.1 uncultured Anaerolineales bacterium | reverse complement strand
CCGCTGCTTGTGCGGGCCCCCGTCAATTCCTTTGAGTTTTAACCTTGCGATCGTACTCCCCAGGCGGGATACTTAACGCGTTAGCTACGGCACTGATGGGGTCAATACCACCAACACCTAGTATCCATCGTTTACAGCTAGGACTACCGGGGTATCTAATCCCGTTCGCTCCCCTAGCTTTCGCGTCTCAGTGTCAGGTGCAGGCCAGGAAGCCGCTTTCGCCACTGGTGTTCCTCCCGATATCTGCGCATTCCACCGCTACACCGGGAATTCCACTTCCCTCTCCTGTCCTCAAGTGCCCCAGTATTGAATGACGCCTCCCAGTTAGGCCAGGAGATTTAACATCCAACTTAGAGCACCACCTGCACGCGCTTTACGCCCAATGAATCCGGATAACGCTAGCCTCCTACGTTTTACCGCGGCTGCTGGCACGTAGTTAGCCGAGACTTATTCCCAGAGTACTGTCCTTCCTCTTCCTCTGTAAAAGGGCTTTACGATCCGAAGACCTTCATCGCCCACGCGGCGTTGCTGCGTCTGGCTTTCGCCCATTGCGCAATATTCCTCACTGCTGCCTCCCGTAGGAGTTTGGCCCGTGTCTCAGTGCCAATGTGGCTGATCGTCCTCTCAGACCAGCTACCCGTCATCGCCTTGGTAGGCCGTTACCCTACCAACTAGCTGATAGGCCGCGGGCCCCTCCCGAAGCGGATTGCTCCTTTGATTCGACAAACGAATGCCGGATCATATGCGGTATTAGCCACCCTTTCGGGTAGTTATCCCCCACTTCAGGGCAGGTCACCCACGTGTTACTCACCCGTCCGCCACTGACCAGCTTGTAGCTTCTGCCCGCCTTCCACAGTTCCCACGATTTCTCATGTTCCCCGTGTCCAGCGAGCTTCCGCTAAACGCCAGTCCGTTCGACTTGCATGTGTTAAGCACGCCGCCAGCGTTCATCCTGAGCCAGGATCAAACCCTCCGTACAGTTTTATGTGTCCGAAGACACGTTTGATCACATGGTGGCCCAAGCACTCTTGCGTGAACTTCCTATCACTCTTCAGTTGTTAAGGTGCTCCCTGAGCGAGCCGATACTCTAGCACACTTTTGTGTGGTTGTCAAATCCGCCTCGGGGCACAAAAAACCGACGCGCCAAACTTCCACGTCGGCTGAGGCAACCAACCACTGCCACTTCAACGTGCGCTCGTTTTCCGCTCTCCTCGGTTGTTTTGATCTTTTCGCCACGGGCGAACGAGATCCGCTGAACTCAACTAGCGGCGATTCTATCACACGTGTCTGCATTTGTCAAATCCGGAGATTGCACCGGGCCGGTCAATTCGCCCCCCCCGCTCGGCGTCCAGCCAGAGTCAACCCGAAGGGCTCGCAGCCAAAGCGCCGGCCCAGACCGGCCAGCGGGCGGATGTTGACTCTGAACGGAAGGTGGAGCTAGAATGAGCGCACCTGCGCCGAGGATCAAGTTTGTGTCACATCAACGCGTCAGACAGTCGGTCGACGAAGATAGTGTGGCAAATGCAGTGATTCAATTCCCTGGATTGACCATGGATGGTGAGAAGTGACCACATCGAATGAAGCGTCTGCGAGGCTCCAGAGAATCCGAGCGTCGTTGCGTGATATCAAACCGGAGGTCTTTGGTGAGCGTGCCACGCTGGCGACCTCGTCCTACATGGAGACTGAGGCAGAGCCAGCCGTGATCAGAAGGGCGAAGGCCATTGACAGAGTCGTGCGGGGCATGTCCATATATATCGATCCCAATCAGTTGATCGTGGGCAATCATGCTCCCAAGCCACGAGGGGCATTCGTTTTCTTTCCCGAGGTGAGCGTCGAGTGGACTGAGGAAGACCTCGGAGTGCTGCCAACCCGGCCCGAGGACCCATTTATGCTGGCGGAGAGCGTTAGGAAAGAGCTCGAAGCCGTCTTTCCCTACTGGCGAGGCAAGTCGATAACCGACAAGACTTTCACGAGACTGCCGGAAGACGTGTCGACCGCGATTCAGGCCGGCGCTATCTCTGTGAAGGCGGTCGACGGAATCGGGCACCATATCCTGGACTATTCACGCTTTCTCAGCGAGGGCGTGAAGTCGATCAGGGCCGACCTGGTCAAACGGATTCAGAACCCCAAGCTGACTGAAGCCGGCGCATATCAGAAATGGGTCTTCTGGAGGGCGCTCGTCATCCTCTGTGATGCGGTGGTCGCCTACGCGACCAGGTACGCAGAGGAAGCAAAGAGGCTGGCAGCCCAGGAACCGGATGAGACAAGGCAAAAGGAATTGGAGGCGATTGCCGGAATCTGCGAGTGGGTTCCGGCGAATCCCGCGAGGACGTTTCACGAGGCCCTACAGGTGGTATGGTTTGTGACTGCCCTTGCGCATATCAGTCAGAACGGAGCAGGCGTCTCGGTTGGCAGACTGGATCAGTTCCTGTACCCCTTCTATCGAAACGACATAGATCAGGGAAGGATATCGCAGTCGCAGGCTCAAGAACTTCTCGAGTGCCTCTGGGCAAAATTCGACGAGATCAACAAGATGCGTCCGACGAGAACCGTCAAGAGCGCCTCTGGCTACTTGACTGACATAGCCATTACCCTGGGCGGCCAAGACTCGATGGGTGGCGTGGCCGACAACGAGCTGACCTACATGTGTCTGGAAGCACACAGGCGCCTCCGCTTGAGGGCACCGCAGGTCGCGCTCAGAGTTCATAACGAAACCGGGGACGATCTGCTTATCAAGGCCATCGAAGTGCAGAAAGCCGCTGGCGGCGCACCAGAACTGTTGAGCGATAATACCTACATTCCGGCAATGCTGCAGTTGGGCCTGCCAATCGGGGAGGCCCGCGACTACTCGGTCATTGGCTGCTCGGAACCAGCAGTAGCCGGGACCCGCATCTTCCTGAGGTCACCAAGCCTGACCCTGCCAAGCGCGCTTGAACTGGCCCTGAATCAGGGTGTACATCCCAGGACAGGCGAACAGGTCGGAGTCTGCACGGCCGATCCGCTCACCTTCGCAAGCTTTGATCAGGTCTTGCATGCCTTTGAGCAGCAGGTCAGGCATTTGGTGTCGCTGGGAGTCACTGCATCCCACATCGCCGATTCCGTGTTGGTCGAGAACTTGCCACACCCCTTCCTCTCCCTGGTGACACCGGACTGCATCGAGAGGGGCTTGGACGTCACGGCCGGAGGAGCCCGCTACGACTGGACAGGATTCATGCTGTATGGCTTGGCCAACGCGGGCGATTCGCTCGCCGCCATCAAGAGGCTCGTCTTCGACGAGAGCAGGATTGCGATGGCAGAGCTGATGGAGGCTCTGGCGCACAATTTTGAGGGGCGCGAGAAGCTGCGCCAGATGTTGCTTCATGCTCCCAAGTATGGCAACGACGATGACTATGTGGATGCATTGACCAGGCACGTTGTAGAGGTCTGCTATGCCGAAGTCGCCAAGTACCGAAACGCCAGGGGCAATAGGTTCACAACCATGATCATGACCCTGAGCGCCAACGTCAGCGCCGGAGAGCATATCGGCGCCACACCTGACGGAAGAAAGGCTGGGCAGCCGCTGGCTGATGGCATGTCGCCCACCCAGGGAACTTGCGTAAGAGGCATAACGGCGTCCCTCAGATCGGCAGGGAAGATGGATCTGGTGAACGCTGGAGGCGGTGTCGTGCTCAACGAGAAGGTGGCGCCCGCTCTTTTGAATACGGACAAGGACATCCGCGCCTTTGTCCACTTGAACCGCGCTTTCCTGAACGAGTTGGGCGGCATGCATGTGCAGTACAACGTCATCTCCTCGCATGCTTTGAGAGAGGCTCAGAAGCACCCCGAGCAATATCGCGATTTGATGGTGCGCGTGGTTGGTTACAGCGCATACTTCACTGAGCTGAGCAAGCAGGTACAAGACGACATCATATCGCGCAGCGAGCACGAGACCTGGTGAGCACAGGGGCGGCGCGGGCCACGCAGAGTTCTTGGCCGTGTCCTGGGCAAACGTGAGACGATCGCACTTCTATCGCACGCGTATTCTCCAGCGGCCCATGCAGGAGAGAGCCAAGAAGTCCAACGCCAATTGACATGGGCTGCCACTTGTGCTAACCTTGAAGCGTGCGCAACGGCAAGTCACGTCTTCTGGCTGCTCTCGTCATCGCCCTGCTGGCATTGGCTCTGCGCTGGCGGGCTTGGCTAATGCTGCCCGCTGACTATGACGAGCCGATCTACATGCAGGCGGCGCAGCAGTACGCGGCTGCCATGCGTGCCACAGACTGGAATCAGCTCCTCAGCATCCGCCACACCATCGAACACCCCGCCCTGGTCAAGCTGTTGTATGCCATGGGCATTCTGTTCTCGCCAGGACAGGCCGCGCCGCAACCACAGCCCAATCCCTGGGCCACGAGCGAGCCGTCGCAGGGCACACTCGCGAATCTGAACGTGGGCCGCGGCATCTCCGTGTTCTTTGGCACACTGCAGGTGGCCCTGCTGGCTTTCGTCAGCCCCCTGGCTGGCGTCCTGCTCGCGATACACACCACGACAATCAAGTACACGTCGCAAGCCTACCTCGAGGCGCTGCCAGCCTTCAGCTCGCTGCTGGCGCTGCTGGCCTACGGGCACAGCGCGTCCCAGGAACGCCCCGCGAATCGTTGGCTGGTGGTGTCGGCCATTGCGCTTGGGGTGACCGCAGCGTCCAAGTACAGTCACCTGGTGGCCGCTGTGGCGATTGCTCTGTTTCTCATCTGGCGCAACCGCACTCGTCTATGGGTAGCAAGCCTTTTCCTGGGAATCGCATTGCTCACATTCTTGATCCTGGATGTCGAGCTCTGGGCCGATCCCATCGGTCGCCTGCTCGAGTCCATCTTCTTCCACCCCGCGTACTCGCAGAGCGCGCAGGTGCGAACCCTGGCCCTGCCCTGGTGGCAACCACTGTACTACCTCTCACACTCGGTACCCTGGCATCCTGGAGTGTTCCTTGTCTCGTGGGATACAGTCACCTTTCTGCTGGGCGCGCTCGGGCTGCCATTGCTTGCACGCCGCCAGCCGATTGCAGCACTATGGCTGGCGCTGGGCGTGGTGGCGCTGCTGGCATGGCCCACCAAGTGGCCGCAGTACACTCTGGTCGTCACCGCACCCTTGTGCTTGTCGGCGGCTGAACTGGTCCACACGGGCCTTGCGTGGCTGGATCGACGCGTTGAGGCCATACATGCCCTGCGTCCCCTCCTGCCCGACCGCGGCACGGCGCTGGTCATCGCAGTTGTCGGGCTGGCCGCCCTGGTAGGCTATTCGTACATACAGTGGCAATCCTCCCGCCTTATGCAGGGCTGGACAGCTTACTCCACGCGCAATTCCGCCCTATCCAGCGACAACGTGCGCGCCCTGGCCTTCGGCGAGCAAGGCAACGCGTGGGCAGGCACTGACCGCGGAGTCGCTGTGCTCAGGAACGGCGAATGGATCGCCTACTCCACCTCCAATTCGGGACTGGTACACAACAGCGTGCGGGCTGTAGCCACCGACTCGGGCGGCCGGGTCTGGTTCGGAACCGACGGCGGGCTGAGCATGCTGGCGGGCGAGGAATGGCGCTCCTTCACCACGCACAACTCGGAGCTCATAGACGACCACGTACTGTGCCTGGCGGCCATTCCTGCCACTGCCGACTCGCCAGCGAGGGCCATCTGGATCGGCACCGAACAGGGTGTGAGCTACTTTGACGGACAAGCGTGGATCAACTACACTCCCGCCAATGCCGGGCTGGCCGGCGCCAGGGTGCTTTCCATCGCCTGCGATGCCCAGGGTCGCGCCTGGTTCGGCACGTGGGGTGGGCTGAGCGTCTTCGACGGTCACGGTTGGACGTCGTACACCAGCCAGAACTCCGGCCTGGTCTTCGACACCGTCTCTTCCGTGGCAGTTGACTGGCAGGGGCGCGTTTGGTGCGGCACCCTCAATGGGGTAAGCGTTCTGGATGGGCAGAATTGGCGCACGTACGACGTCGCCAACCAGTCCCTGCGCTTCAACACCGCCACGGCGCTGACCGTGGATCGTCAGGGGTGGGTCTGGGTGGGTGGCGACCTGCCCTACGGGCCGCTGGGAGCAGTGGCCGTCTTTGACGGCAAGAGATGGCACGACTACAGCCAGTACTTCTCTGGCATCCGCCAAGCGCCGGTGCGCGCCATCGCCGCAGACGAGCAGAACAGGGTCTGGTTTGCCACCGTGCTGGAGGGCATCCTGGTGTACGACGCCGCCACCCCGACCACCGGCCAGTAGTCACGGGGCGGCCTGGTTGCGATTGAGAGCACGAGTCAATCCGATTCCCCAGCCGACGGCAAGGCCGCCATTAGAAATCCGCACTGCGTTGGTGCAAGGGCCGAACCGCGGTGCACATGTACGCTCAGCACGCCTCAAAGCCAACTAACGAGTGGGAGGGTTCATGACAGATCGCGACGCGACCGCAGCCGAAGAGACCCGCAGCAAGCGCAGTCAGTTGCGCCTGGCGGTATTCGACCTCGACGGCACCCTCAAGCAAGCCTTCAGCCCCTGGCGCTATCTGCACATCGCTCTGGGCTTTGAGAAGCAGGCGGACGAGTACCGCGTGCGCTTTCTCTCTGGAGAGATTGATTACCTGGAGTGGGCACGGCTGGACGCGGCACTGTGGAGAGGCCAGCCGCTGGCCAGGGTAGAGGCCATCTTCCGCGACAATCCGTACCGCGCGGGCGTGTATGAGCTCTTCAGGTGGCTGCAACGCAATCAGGTACGCACCGCCATCGTCAGCACAGGGCTAGATGTACAGGTGCGCCAAGTGGCCGCCGAGCTGGGCGTGTGGCGCAATGCGTGCAACGAACTGGTGGTTGAGGAAGGCCGTCTGACCGGAGAGGCTATCGTTCACGTGACCGAGCACTCCAAGGGAGAGGTAATGTCGCGCCTGCGAGCCGAGGCTCAGGCGCGTCCTGAGGAATGCCTGGCGGTGGGAGATGGTCCAGCCGACATACAGCTCTTCGCGCAGGCAGGCCTGTCTGTGGCGGTCTGCCCGCGCGACGAGCAGGTGCGCCAAGCGGCGGACGTGGTGATCGACGACGGTGATCTGTCAATCCTCATCCTGTTGCTGAGGCAAGCCTTTCATTTCGAGTAGTAGCCATACTTGCATCGCAGCATTCCTACCGAACCAGTACATCACAGCAAGTGTACTAGAACTCACTTGCTGATGCGCCTCCGGCACCACACGCGTTCTGGATTGACCGTGCTGCTCGGGCATGCTATACTCTGAGCAAGCATATGTCCTAATTGGTGCCCCATCCTGAGGTTTGGCAGCAGTGTAATCGGGAGGCGGGTATGCGCTGTCTGCAGTGTGGCACGGAGAACCGCGCCGGGGCACGCTTCTGCCGCAAGTGCGCGGCAGCGTTAGCCCTCGTGTGTGCGCAGTGCGGGGCGGAGCTGCCTGCGGATGCGCAGTTCTGCGACGCGTGCGGGGCCGCGCTGGCACCAGGTCCTGCCGCGGGTGCGGAGGCCAACGCCGCCCTCGAGCGGCTGATGCGCCAGGTACCGAAAGAGTACGCCGAACGCCTGCTGGCCACGCGCGGCCAGCCCCACGACGAGCGCCGCACCGTCACCATCCTCTTCTCCGACATCAAGGGCTCCACCGCCATGCTCGAAAAGCTCGACCCTGAGGACGCCAAGGAGATCATCCTGGGCGCCTTTGAGTTCCTGATCGCCCCCATCTACCGCTACGAAGGCACGCTGGTGCAACTGATGGGCGACGCCATCCTGGCCTTCTTCGGCGCGCCCATCGCCCACGAGGACGACCCCGAACGCGCCTGCCGCGCTGCCCTGGAGATCACTGCAGAGGCCGCCAAGTACGCTCAGAAGCTGCAGACAGAAAGAGGCATCACGGGCTTCAATGTGCGCGTGGGCATCAACACCGGCCTGGTGGTGGTGGGCGAGGTGGGCTCCGACCTGCGCGTGGCCTACACGGCCATAGGCGACGCCATCAACCTGGCGGCGCGCATGGAGCAGAACGCTGAGCCGGGAACGGTGCTGATCATGGAGGCCACGCACAAGCTGGTTGCGCCTCTGTTTGAGACCCAGGCCATGCCCCCACTGCAGGTCAAGGGCAAGGCCAAGCCGGTGTCAACCTACCGTGTGCTGGCGGCCAAGCCACTGGCCGGCAAGCTGCGTGGCATCGCCGGGCTCGAGTCACCCCTGGTGGGCCGAGAGGCCGAGTTCGCCGCCCTGCGCGAGGCGGTCGCGCGCGTGCGCACCGGCGTGGGTGGGATTGTGACCATCGTCGGTGAGGCAGGACTGGGCAAGTCACGCTTGGTGGCTGAAGCCCGTCGCGTAGGCGCAACTCCTTGCCGAACCGATGGCAAGACTTCGCGTGCGCAGTCTCGCCGCAGCATTGGCAAGCAATTGCCACTGCAATGGGTGGAAGGCCGCTGCCTCTCCTATGGCACCTCCGTGCCATACCTGCTGTGGCTGGATGTGCTGCGCGGTCTGCTCACCGTGACCGTGGAGGATTCGCCGCAGGCGGTGGGCCAGGTGCTACACGCGCGCGTGCGGAGCCTGTACAGACAGGAGCCCGACGACGTCTATCCCTACCTGGCGCGCCTGCTATCCCTGCCGCTGGCCAAGGAGACCACGGCCAAGCTGGATGACATGGACGGCCAGGAGCTCAAGGCCAGCACCTGGCGCGCCATGGAAAAGCTCATTGGCGCCGCGGCCCGAGAGCAGCCGCTCGTCCTGGTCTGCGAGGACCTGCACTGGGCCGATACCGCCTCGCTCGAGCTGCTGCAACAACTGCTCGCACTCACCGAGCGCACGGCGCTCCTGCTCGTGTGCGTGTTCCGTCCCGAGCCCGAGCATGGCTCGTGCCGCTTCGGCCAAGCCGCCGCAAGCCGCTTTGCTGACCGCTACCTTGACCTGCGCCTGCAACCCCTCTCTGGCAGCGAGAGCGGCGTGCTTGTCACCAACCTCCTGCGCGTGGAGCAGTTGCCCGCCGCGCTGAAGCAACGCATCCTGGACACTGCCGAGGGCAACCCCTTCTACCTCGAGGAGATCATTCGCTCGCTGATTGATCAGGGCGCCATCGCCCGCGACGAAGCGACAGGCCACTGGCGAGCCACTGCGTCTGCCGTGGATGCCGCTATCCCGGATACGCTGCAGGGTCTACTCGTAGCGCGCATTGACCGTCTCCAGGAGGACACCAAACGCGTGCTGCAAATGGCCGCGGTCATTGGGCGCATCTTCTTGTACCGCGTGCTCGGGGCCATCGCTCAGGAGGAGAGAGAGCTCGACCA
>CAYZKS010000136.1:0-9283 GCA_964478725.1 uncultured Anaerolineales bacterium | reverse complement strand
CATCTGCCCATCTTGAAGAAACCAGCGCAGCGCTAGGGGAGGACAAGACATGGAGCCAGAAACCGGGTTTCTAGGCTGCTGGTCGAGGCAGTCTGATGCGCCGAAGTTGGCCCTTCCGGAGACAAGAAACCCGGTTTCTAGTGATACAACGAGTTTGCCGCTTTGCAATAAGCGGTGTAAAGTACAAGATGCAGTCAGGATTCATTTCCGAAGAGGAGGAACATCGATGAAAAGCAGAGCTGGTCGTGTCGTCTTGATGTGTTTGGCGCTGGTTCTGGCGTTCCTGCCGGCCTCAACCGCCTTGGCACAGGGCACGATCGTTCTGGTGAACCCACCTTCGCAGTCGGTGGAAGTCAACCAGACGGTCAGCGTGGACATCAAGGTGGAAACAGTCACCAACCTGTACGGGGTGGACGTGCGCCTCACCTTCGACGCCGCCAAATTGGAGGCCCAGGATTCAGACGGCAACACGGGCAACGGCGTGCAGATCGCCCCCGGCAACTTCCTGGATCCGGCGCAGGGTTTTCTCGCCCAGAACACTGTGAACAACACTACAGGTCAGGTGCAGTATGTCTTCGCGTTGATGGCTCCAGCCGCCGCAGTCAGCGGTAGCGGGACAGTGGCGCGCATCACGTTCAAGGGCAAGGCTGCAGGTGCCGCGACCATCACGCTGAACAGCGTGACCCTGTCCAACGACCAGGCACAGCCCATTGCGGCGACGCTGATGAACGGCTCGATCACGGTGGTACCCGCGGGCAGCCCGACGGCAACGCCTGTTCCAACCGGCACGCCCGTGGTCACGCCGGTACCCACTCCGACCACACCGCCGGGTGGGGTAGGCTTCCCCTACTGTGTGCAGTGGGGCGATACGCTGTACTCGATTGCGCGCCGCTTTGGAGTGACTGTGGATGCCATCGTGGCGGCGAATGGCCTGCCCAATGCCAATTTCATCCGCGCCGGCCAAGTCCTGATCATCCCGACACTGCCTGCGCCAGGGCCGGGCCCGAGCACGTACGTGGTGCAACCCGGCGACAACCTGTACCGCATCTCGCTCAAGTTCGGGGTGTCGGTGGAGGCTATCGTCGCAGTCAATCGCATCATCAACCCGTGGATGATCCGCGCTGGACAAGTGCTGATCATCCCGACGGGCACGACGCCGATCCCTCCGCCAGGTCGGACGCATGTGGTGCAGCCCGGTGATACGGTTTGGTCCATCGCTGCCCGTTACCGGGTGACTCCTTGGGCCATCATCGCCCTCAACAACCTAGCCAACCCCAACTTGATCTTCTTGGGTCAGGTGCTGCAGATCCCGTAGGGCGAGTCTGTGGCTGTGTTTGGAGGCGCAGGGGACGCAGGCATGGTCTGATGGCCGTGCGGCGGCCTCTGCGCCGTGGTGCGGCAAGAGTGCTTTGGGGTTTCGCTGCAAAGAACAGACCAGGTACTGGCCTGCGTGGTGTGCGTTCCGGGACATTCCGCTCCTTGGGCAATGCATCCGATTTGGCGATGGCGTGGTAGCTCTTGACCGCGTTGCTTGTGTTGAGATGGCACGGTCTGCCCTTGTTGGGGGACCGTGCCTTGGCATTCGACTCCGTACCTCTTCTTCAGGGTAGAGCTTGACGACGCGGAGAGGCTGTTCCTGCCGCGACGTGTCTCCAGGCAAATGCCCGATTCCACATGGATCAGGGTGGCAAAGCGTGCGTCGAGTGACTGTCGTAACAGTGTTTGTCGCCGTCGTGCTCGTGGGCCTATGTGTCTCGGCCAGCAGGGCGCAGGGCGCTCACGTCTTCCTGTTGCCAGCGGCCAGCACGATGTCTCCAGGTGGCACTCTCACCCTGGATGTCAGGGTGCAGGGCGCCGTGGACCTGTATGGCGTGGACCTGTGTCTGTCCTTTGACCCCACTCTGCTGCGGGTCGAGGATGCCGACCCGGATGACCCAGGGGTGCAGATCGCGGATGGCGGTCTTTTCAATGCCTTTTATCTCTTCACGCGCAACCTGGTCGTGAATGAGACCGGCAGCATCAGCTATACTGCCGCCTTGATGAACCCGGCGCCGGCGGTGAGCGAAGACGGGGTGGTAGCTCGCATCACCTTCCGAGCATTAGGCGGTGGCAGCGGTGGAATTGTGTTCACGCGCGCTCTGCTGGCAAACCAGCAGGCGCAGCAGATCCCTGCAACGGTGAGCGGTGCGACTATCTCCATCGGCGGTGCCACGCTGACTCCGGCTCCCTCTTCGACACCTACATCGGCGCCCACGCCTACCCGCACGCCCACAGGGGTGCCTTCTCCCACGCCGACGCCGGCCCTGGAAGAGCTGGTGTTGGCCGATGGGGCACGCCAGCTTGGATGGCCTCCTGACGTCCTGCGCCAGCCGCCGGTGTTCAAGATCCGGTATGTGATCGAAGCTGGGCATAGCGCCGAGGCCTGGATGCAACGCTTCCCGAGCGCGCAAGATGCCAGTGCCGCCTGGCAGCAGCAGCGCAGCTCGCTTGCCGGCGGTGGATGGATGGTGCAATCCTTCGATTTTCACGGGCACGATGCGTATGTGGCCAGTCACAGCGTCAACACAGCCGCAGCGGCAGCCATGTTGAATGAGCGCGTCGCGGCTTTCCAGGCATCCAACTGCGTGGTGGGCGTGTCGGCGCTCGATGACACTGCGTACATGCTCGCGCCGGACCCGCTCAGCATAGCCGAAGCGCTCTACCAAGCAGGGTCGCGCTACTACTTGTTCGGAGACATGGTGCCCAGCGTGTTCCTGCCACTGGCGTTGCGGGCATTCCCGCCGACGCCTACCCCGACCGCCTCGACGACGCCCACGGCGAGCCCGACGTGGACGCGCACGCCAACAGCCACGCCCACCGGAGCATGGACTCCGGAAGCCACTCGCACGGCTACACAGACGGCCACGGCAACTGCGAGCCCGACGCGCACGGCGTCGGCTACCGCTACAGCGACTCCAGGCGCGCAGTCCGTTCAGATCATGGTGAACCCCAGCTTTGAAACCAATGCAGGCTGGAGCGTTCTGCAGACGGCCTATCCTGCTGGCTACAGCGTGTCGCGAGCGCATACTGGAGCGCGGGCCATGCGCTTGGGCGATGAAACGGCTTCCGGCCTGGCTAGTTACTCCTCGGTGCAACAGGTGATCCAGATCCCTGCCGAGGTACGTCAGGCGATGCTTAGCTTCTACTACTTCCCGGTGTCCACGCAGACGAATGGTGGCGACCGCTTCTACTTTGTCGTCATGCGCGCCAGCGACAATACTGTCCTGCGCACGGTCTTTGTGACCGACTGGACACAGGCCTGGAACCTGTCTGCGTATGACATGCGAGAGTGGATTGGGGAACGCATCGCCCTGCGCTTCACCGTCAAGAACGATGGCCTGGGAGGTGTGCTGGCGGCGTACTTGGATGACGTGGAGCTCGCGATCGCATACTAACGAACAGCAGCACGATCTCGGAACCGGGCTCTGTCTTGGAGGAGTCCGGTTCTGCGTGGATGACCATGATGAGGGCTTTGCCTTTTGCACAGCTCAGACCGACAGAGGCCTAGGTTCCTGCGCTCTCGGCAAAGGGTGTTGACAAGGGGCCAGAACTGTGGTATACCAAAATCAGATGCGATTGTATGCCAGGGAGGGTCGTTTGGCGCCACCGGTTGTGTCCGTGGTCGGAAGGTCGGGTGTGGGCAAGACCACGTTTCTCGAAAAACTGATCCCGGAGCTGAAGCAGCGTGGCTATCGGGTGGGCACCATCAAACACGACTGGGGTGGTTTCGAGATTGACCAGCCTGGCAAAGATACGTGGCGCCATGCGCAGGCAGGCAGCGACGTGGTGGTGATCTCTTCGCCACATAAGTTGGCCATGATTCGACGCGTGGATGCCGAGCTGTCGCTGGACGAAATCGTAGCGACGCTACCTGCGTTGGATATCGTGATCACAGAGGGTTTCAAGGCGGAGAAGAAGCCCAAGATTGAGGTCGTGCGCAGTGCGGTTGCACAAGAACTGCTCTTTGGCGAGAACGATCTGTTGGCGATTGTCTCGGACTGTTCCTTTCCTGTGGCGGTGCCGCAGTTTGGCCTTGATGATGCCACAGGAGTTGCCACTCTGTTGGAAGGCACGTTTGCGTTGCGGGGATCCTGAGTAGCTCGCAAAGGAGGGGTAGGAATGCCCAGGATCATCTGTTACCAGATGGATTGTCTATTCAATGTTGACCAGAGATGTCGCGCCCAAGAAGTCGAGTTCGATCCCATAGATGGCTGCCTGACGGCAGAGCTGCGCGAAGAGGGCGAGGAGCAAGAAGGCGAGGAGCACTGGGAAAAGGGCGGCATGCACCTCGTTGAAGACGAGGAGTAGGCGAGAAGATGCGATAGCCTTCCCGCAGCGACGCCCAGAGTCGCGCCCGTCGGAGAGGGCTTTTGGATGGACAGGATTTGCGTTTTGTGTCCGAATGCAGTATGCTTAGCTGCAGAAGGGCTATGGTGGGCGTAGCTCAACGGTCAGAGCACCAGTCTGTGGAACTGGTTGTTGCGGGTTCGAAACCCGTCGCCCACCCCATCTTTTTCTACCGGAGCGTGGAGCTAGCGTGCTCCCGCTCTTCTTTATTTGGGATGCAATGCCGGGAAGCTGAGGGGAGCTGAGCATGAAGACGATTGAGCCTCGTTTGCCCAAGGGTATGCGCGACATCCTACCGCAGCGCATGCAGGCGCGCCAGTACGTGGTTGGACTGGTGGAAGAGGTGTTCGCCGAGTTCGGTTTTGAGCCACTGATCACGCCCGCGGTCGAGCTTTCTGAGATCTTGCTCGGCAAGTATGGATCCGAGGGCGACAAGCTGGTCTTCATGGTAGAGCATCCTGGCGGCAAGGAGAAGCTTGCCCTACGCTACGATCTGTCGGTACCCCTCAGCCGAGTGGTGGCGCAATACCCCGACCTCCCCAAGCCGTTCAGGCGCTATCAAATCGCGCCCGTCTGGCGTGCCGAGCGGCCGCAGAAGGGACGCTACCGCGAGTTCTACCAGTGCGACGCCGACGTCGTTGGGTCTTCCAGCATGCTGGCAGATGCGGAAATCATCGCGCTAATCTATACCATCCTGCACCGCTTGGGCTTCCAGCAGTTTGTGACCCTGATCAACAATCGCAAGATCCTTACTGCCATCGGGCAGTACGCCGGGGTCCCTGCCTCGCAGACTCCGCAATTGCATCGTTGTCTCGACAAGCTGGACAAGATTGGTCTGCAGGGCGTGCGCGCCGAGCTGCTGCAAGCAGGGCTGGAAGTACGGGCCGTGGACCGCCTGCTGGATCTGCTGCTTCCCGGCGGGGATCCCGCCAAGCAGATCTCCCTGGATGAGCTAAAGGCCGAACTGTCTTCGCACCCACAAGGCGTCGAAGGTGTATCCGAACTGCAGGAATTGCTGCGCTTCCTGCCAGCGCTCGGAGTGCAGACGGACTGCTACCGTGTGGACCTGGCTATGGTGCGAGGGTTGGACTACTATACCGGACCCATCTACGAGACGCTGGTGGAGAAGCCACGCATTGGCAGTATCACAGGTGGCGGGCGCTTCGATGGCCTGGTGGGCATGTTCTTCACGCAGAGTCTGCCAGCAACGGGCACCACCATTGGCCTTGAGCGCATCATCGACGTCATGGAAGAGCTGCACATGTTCCCGGCCAACCTGGGCCAGACGCAGGTGCAGGTGCTGGTGAGCGTCTTCAGCGCGGAGCTCTTACATGAATCCCTGCGATTGGCGGCCGACCTGCGTAGCGCAGGACTGCACTGCGAGCTGTACTACGGGCGCGAGTCGCTGGGCGGACAGGTGCGCTATGCGTTGAAACGCGGTATCCCATTGATGGTTATCGCGGGGCCAGACGAGGTAGCGGCTGGAACGGTGACCGTGCGCGACCTGCGCCTCAAGTTCCAGGCACAGACTCCCCGTTCGGAAGCGGCGAAGATGCTGCGCGAACGGCTGTCGGTAGTACAGGACTAGGCTTGGGGCGTTTTGGATATGCGCGGCACCTGTAATCGATTCAAGCTTGGCCTGCGAGGGCTGATAGACGCGTGCCGGAGGGCCTTGCCGGCGTGCTTGGGAGGGGTGCAAGCCGGGCAAGACCAAGCAAGAGATGAGCAATTGGACGGGCTCCGGGCCGCACTGGGCATCCCGTTCAGTGGTGCTGCTCTGCTGCGGCAGGCTTTGGTGCATTCCTCCTACCTGAACGAGAACCCCGACTACAAGTGCGGCGACAACGAGAGGCTGGAGTTCTTGGGTGATGCCATCGTGGACCTGATTGCCGCGGAATACCTGTATGAGCGCTTCCCGGACATGCCAGAGGGGGAGCTGACAGCGTTGCGTGCCAGCCTGGTGCGCAGCGAGACGCTGTCGCGTTTTGCCACACAGTTCGGGCTGGGGCAGCATCTCTGGCTGGGCCGTGGCGAGGAGAAGACAGGGGGGCGCACGCGGCCGGGACTCCTGGCCGATGCGTTCGAAGCGCTGGTGGCTGCGCTGTACCTGAACCAGGGGTCGGAACCTGTGCAACGCCTCTTGCGGCCCCTGCTTGAATCCGAGACGGATGCACTGGTGGCCGGTGGCAACGCGCGGAATGCCAAGGGCAGGCTGCAAGAGTGGGCGCAGGGCACCCTACAGTGCACACCGTCCTACCGTACTGTGGAGACGAGCGGGCCCGATCATGCCAGGTCCTTCACTGTGGAGGTACTGGTTTCGGGACAGGTTCTGGCGCGCGGGCAGGGAAGCAGCAAGCAGGCAGCGGAAGAGGACGCCGCCAGGGCCGCTCTCGCAGAGAACACATGACATAGCAGTTGGTCCACTGTAAGGGTGGGACCAAGGGCCAATCAGTCACGCCGGACTTGTGCTAGCATGGAGGTGGGTAATGGCAAAGCGCCTGATTCGCGCGCCGCGGGGCACTCAGATCACCTGCAAGGGCTGGGGCCAGGAAGCGGCCATGCGCATGTTGATGAACAACTTGGATCCCGAGGTAGCTGAGAGGCCCGAGGATCTGGTGGTGTACGGCGGTCGCGGCAAGGCTGCTCGCAACTGGGAGTGCTTTGACGCTATCGTGCGCTGCCTGCGGGAGCTGGAGAACGACGAGACCTTGTTGGTCCAGTCTGGCAAGCCCGTTGCCGTGTTCCGCACCTATCCCGATGCCCCGCGCGTGTTGATCGCGAATTCCAATCTGGTGGGGGCCTGGGCACGTCAGGACTACTTTGATGAGCTGGATCGCCAAGGTCTGATCATGTACGGACAGATGACCGCTGGCAGCTGGATCTACATCGGGACGCAGGGCATCTTGCAGGGTACGTACGAAACCCTGGCATCGGCGGCGCAGCACAGTTTTGGTGGGAGCCTGCGAGGACGGCTTGTGCTGACGGCAGGCCTGGGCGGGATGGGCGGTGCCCAGCCTCTGGCGGTCACGATGAATGAAGGTGTCGCCTTGGTGGTCGAGGTCGATCGGGCGCGTGCACAACGCAGGCTGGACACGCACTATGTGGATGTGGTGGTGGATACCCTGGAAGAGGCCATGACCCTGGTGGAGCGGGCGCAGCACCAGAAGCGTGCGCTTTCTGTTGGCCTGATTGGCAACGCAGCGGACGTGTTGCCGGAACTGGTCACGCGCGGGGTGACGCCGGACGTCGTGACAGACCAGACCCCAGCGCATGACCCGCTCAACTATGTGCCGGCGGGGCTGTCGGTACAGGCGGCCGACGAGCTGCGCCAACGGGACCCACAGGAGTACAGAAAGCAGGCCATGCAGTCCATGGCGCGCCACGTGCAGGCCATGCTGGACATGCAGAGAGCCGGGGCTGTGGTGTTCGACTATGGCAACAACCTGCGGCAGCGCGCCTACGACGCGGGCGTCAAGAATGCGTTTGACTACCCTGGATTCGTGCCTGCTTACGTGCGACCGCTGTTTTGTCTTGGAAAAGGCCCGTTTCGTTGGGTAGCCTTGTCAGGAGATGCGCGTGACATCCACGTTACGGATGAAGTGGTGACCAAGGAATTCGCCTATGACGAGCATCTGCTGCGTTGGATCAGGATGGCCCATGAGAGGGTGGCTTTTCAGGGACTGCCCGCGCGCATTTGCTGGTTGGGCTATGGCGAACGCGCCCGCTTCGGACTGCTGATCAATGATCTCGTGGCCAAGGGCAAGATCTCGGCTCCCATCGTAATTGGGCGTGACCACCTGGACTGTGGATCAGTGGCCAGCCCGCGCCGTGAGACCGAAGCCATGCGCGATGGGTCGGATGCCATCGCCGACTGGCCTATTCTCAACGCACTCATGAATGCGGTCGGAGGCGCCACCTGGGTGAGCTTCCATCATGGAGGCGGAGTGGGCATCGGCTATTCGCTTCACGCCGGCCAGGTGATTGTGGCTGACGGCACCCCGGAAGCTGCCAGACGCCTGGAGCGTGTGCTCACGTATGACCCGGGCACGGGCATTGTGCGGCATGCCGACGCAGGCTATCCGGAGGCGATCGAGTTCGCGAAGCAGCATGGCATCCGTGTGCCCATGCTGAGCCGCTCATAATGTACGCACTGCCATTCCGCGACGGCGGAGGCTTGTTTGCATGCGCGTTCTCGTGATTCGCCCCGGCGCGTTGGGGGACACACTGCTTACCCTGCCGACGCTGAATGCGCTGTGGAGTGGCTTGCCGCAGGCCGAGATCGAGGTCATGGGCAATCTGGAAGTGCTGCAGCTCCTGCTGGGACGCAGCCCCGTATCTGCAGTCTCCGCCTTTGATCGGCAGGACGTGGCATTGCTCTTTCAACCAGACGCCCGTCTCCCCGCGTCGCTGCGAGACTACCTGAGTGGTTTTGACCTGATCCTATCCTATGCTGTGCCGCCGGAACACGGCTTTGCTGTGAGCCTGGCGCGCGCGGCGCGCGGCCGCACACTGAGTCTTGACCCCCGCCCAGCATTGGGGAGTCGCATGCACATGAGCGACCACCTGCAATTGCCATTGCGCGAGCTGGGGATTGCTTCCAGCCATGGGCCACCCCATCTGAGGCTCACCCTGGCAGATCAGCAAGCTGCAGAGCAATGGTGCCATGCGCACGGCCTCGCATCGCAGCGCACCGCAGCGATTCACCCGGGCAGTGGCAGCAGGGCCAAGAACTGGCCGGCAGCACACTTTGCAGAGGTGGCTCGCTGTCTGGTGCAGCAGCGCCAACTGCATGTCGTTCTAGTTGAGGGGCCTGCCGACGAATCCGCGGCGACCGCGTGGCGAAGCTGCTTTGGCGACCCCCGATACGTGTTGGCACAGCGCCTCCCTCTGCCGCTGC
>CAYZKS010000135.1:0-9353 GCA_964478725.1 uncultured Anaerolineales bacterium | reverse complement strand
CAAAAAACGCCCGGCCTTCTAGCAATCTGTGCCATGTTGCAGGACCGAGGTGTAGACCTTGTGCGTGTCCAGGGCGATCTGCCGCTGAGTGTAGCGTGCCAGCACCCGCGCACGGCCTCGGCGTCCCAATTCCGCGCGCAGGTCTGATGAACGCATCAGCCTCGTCAGTACATACCGCAAAGCCTGCGCGTCTCCCTCGGGGAAGATCTCCCCTGCATCCGCGATCAAGTTGGGAATCTCGCCGCAAGAAGAACCCACGACGGGCACCTCACAGGCCATGGCTTCGATCAGCACCCTCCCAAACTGCTCCTTCCAGTGTGGGCGTGTGAGCGAGGGCAGGACCAGAACATCCAGCCCGTTTAGTTGGTGAGGCATGTCCTGCGAAGGCAGGCGGGCCTGGAACACGACCCGCCGGTCCAGGCCCAACTGGGAGCTCAGAGCCTGCAGCTGAGGCAGGTAGGGCCCGTCTCCGATCAACCTCAGACTCCACTCTCCCTCCAGTTCTGCCGCCGCGCGCAGCAGCACCTGTACTCCCTTTTCCTCCACCATGCGTCCCACGTAGCCAATTGTGAAAGGTCCGTCAAGTTGGGTGGAGGGCCGGTTCTTGCAGTACAGCTCAGGGTCCACGCCGAACTGGGGAATCAGTTCTGTAGCGCCCGTGTATCCTTTGGCTCGGAGGACTTGAACGGCTTCCTGATTGCCGGCGATGGCACAGGCAGCGTGTGCAAAGTTGTGGCGCTCAAAGTAGCTGAAAGGGAAGGGATAGCGGCGTAGCAGATTCTGCCAGGTGAAGAAGAGCGCCTTGGCTCCGCGCAACTGGCAGAGGCGCATGGCCTGGAACGTGGCAAGGTTGTAGGGTTCTTCATCAATGTGCACGAGCTGTGGGCTCACCTGGTCAAAGACCCGGCGCAAGCCAAGGTAAAAGTGCAGATGGAAGTTGCCATTGAGCGCCATGGGCACAACATACAAGTTATAGCCCGCCGTGTACACTTTCTCCAGGAGCAGCCTTCTTGGCCCCTCCCGCCAGTATGGTGGCACTACGACGTGCAGGTCGATGCCGGGGAGGCGAGCGAGTTCCTCCAGCTTGCGCTGGTACATGCCCGTCACGCAGGCTTTGGATATCATCAAGACGCGCAAGTCAGATCCTTCCTTGGCATTGCTCGCAGAGCTCGACTACTTTACACCAGCCGCAGAGGTTAGCCAAGTCGACTGGCGGTCCTCAGCATAGATCGTGCGCAGGTCCACACTGGACTGCATGATGGCATTGCAGTGGTGAGAGGGGTGCCAGACGGCGCGCAAGCTGGTCACTCCACCCATGATGCAAAGCCGAATGGATGCTGGAAATGGTCTTGCGTGGGTAGTGCGTGTTGCACCTTTGCTCCATACGAAAGGGGGCGACGGCGTACCCCGTCGCCCCCCGAGATCTCCTGCTTACTGCCCGCGCAGCATGGGCAGTTGTGCGAAATCGTCCGGAGTGAGCTTGTCCATGTCTTTCTCCTGCGACGCCTTGTACGTGCTCAAGGCTTGTTCCTGGGTGGGCGTGGCCTCAGCAGGCAGCAGCACGTCAATGATACGCGTGTGATTGGTGTCGGCCGGTGCGCCGCCGAAACGCCACTGTGCGCTCTGTGACTCTACGTCGCGCACGCGCATGACGCCAGGAGCCGGATACCCTTCCTGGCCCAGTACCACGGCCAGGTAGCCCCATGCCTTTGGATCCCCCTCTCCGAAGGCACTCCTCGGCACGCGCACGGTCACCTTCTTGGCGGCCGGGTCCACAATGATCTTCATGGACACGTCCAGCTTCTGAGGATTGCCTTTAGCATCCAGCTTGTAGACGGCGGGTGTCCACCCCTCCACCCAGACTGCATAGTCCCACGCATCCTCCGCCGAGAAGGCTGCATTGCGTCCTGCCAAGAGCAGGCGGCGGCCTGAATCCGCTTTGTGATCGACGTCGATGTAGACGTCAAAGGTCTGAACGGAGAGATTGACCGCCGAGCCCCAGGGGTTGGCGACCGGCCCGTAGATGGAGAAAGTGAACACCATGTTGTTGTCATCGTAACCCGCCACGAACTGGCTGGCATCAAAGACCTGCGCTGGGAAGACCGCATCCGTGGGATAGGTGTATGACCCTGGCCCATGGTCGTCCTTCTCGGGATCATCCACTGTCAGCACCGCTGTTACGGCACTGATGTCTGGCACCATCAGTACTGCGGGTCCGCCCAGGGGTGCTGCATCCACATCGTTCTGTCCTTTGCTGACGACCAGATAGAGGTTCAGACGATCGCCTGCTTCCAGTTCAGCCAGATTCTTGAAAGGGATGGCCAGCTCAAGCACCTGTCCCTTGACTGCAACTGCCTCGAGCGGCGTAGCCTCGCCCCAGTCGCCAAAGCCCAGCGCGCTCGCAAAGGCTGCCGTGGCCTTGCCCTGGACAATGTGTACCGCGGCTTCGCCGGCCGCGGCAAAGCCTAACACGGTCTTGGGGCTTGCCTGGGCCCCGTAGCGCGAGAACGTGTTGGTCTGCTTGGCGTGCGGGTTGGAGAGATACACGGCCACCGTCGTATCAGACGCCACGCCAGCCCAGTCGGAACGGCCGTCCACCCGCACGTAGATATTCTTGTTGTCAAACCCGTAGTACAGAGCCGAGACGAGGTCCTCGGCACGTGCCATAGCTCCGCCGGACTTGAGATAGTAGCCGGCTTGAGCCCATTCGTCCTTCGCGGCCACGCCGTCCACCACAGGCGTGAAGGGGCCGGCGATCTCCTGCGTCGGCGCAGAGGCCAGGGGCGGCATGATGGGAGCGTAGAGATAGTCGGGAACCTCCTCCGCCATCGTGCGGTAGATGTCGATGAGAGTCTGGCGGTACATGTTATCAAAGGCGCGCTCGTCGGCGGTGCTCTGGTCCGATCCGTACCACCAGAACCAGTCCGAGCCTTCGGCAAAGTACATTAGCTCCATGGCGTCGTTGTACTGCTTTTCAGAGACCGTGTTCTTGCGATTCACCAGCATCATGCGCGTCTTGAGCAAGTAGTTCCAGGCTTGGTTCTCTTCGTCTTCTCCAATCCAGGTGGAGAAATCGGGAGTGAACCAGCAACCCGCCCATAGCTTCTCGATCTTGCGCTGCTCCGGGAACTTGGCCAGGTATTCGGAAGGAGTGATGGTCACGACATCCTTGGCATCGGACAGTTGCTGGTACAGAGCATTCAGGAACGCCTTGCCGTCGTTGTCGTAGTATTCCCAGGCATTCTCGCCGTCCAGTAGGATTGTGACCAGGTGCGGACCGGTAGCCTTCTCCTCTTTCAGGCGGGCCTGGATGTCTCGCAGGCGCTGCAGCAAATCAGCAGCGGCTTCCTGGCCAGGCGTGCCGCTGTAAGTGAAACCAACCTTGTCGGAGATGAGCAGATCGCGGAAGACCATGAGCACCGGCCGGCCATCGCCCTGTTGCACATAGTACGGCCTGTACAGTTGGTCCGCTTCCTGAATGACATCCTTGCTGTTGCGAGTAAAGCCGTCCAGGCCTATTGACCTGGCCAGCACCTGCTCGCCCGAAGCCATCCACTGCACTCCGGCGTCGGAGACCATCTTGACGATCTCCTGGGACACAGAGCCTTCCGCCGGCCACATGCCGCGCGGCTCGCGTCCAAACAGTTCCTTGTACTTGGCCGTGCCCTTTTGCAGGTGCGCAATGGCGTCGTTCGGGAATGAGAAGCGTTCCGGCAACTTGACATCGGGCAGGCCGATTTTGGCCAGGTTGGTGTCGTATAGCAACGGCAGGATGGGGTGCGTGTAAGGGGTGAACGTCACCTCGATCTGCCCGGCGTCCTGCAGTTCCCTGTGCACGGGCAACACCATCTTTAGCACTTCGAGCGCTCTGTTGAAGAGCACCGTTTTATCGGTCTCAGCAAAGTCCCTGCCCTTTTCTACCAGACTTGCGAGTGGCTCTTCGGCGAGAAAGTCGGGATCGAACCAAGCCAGGTTAAACCACACCTGCAGATCGCGCAGGTCCTGTTCGGTAAAGTTGGGCAGAGATTTCTGCACTGTAGCATCCGCGTCGTCGCTGCCGCGCTTGGTGAGCAGTTCCCTGTATCTCGGGAAGCGGTTGATCACATGATCCCAGTTCGCATCGAAGAAGCGCTTGAGGATGAACGTTTTCTCCTCGTCCGTGAGGCTGGCGGCAGGCTTTTCGGCCAGTGCCCAATATTGGTCCTTGGCGCCGGCGATCAAGTCCTCGAGCTGAAAGATGAGGCTGGGCGTCAGATTGAAGGTAGCCTTGATCTTGGGGTAGTTCTTGAGCATGGCCGCCATGTCGTAGTAGTCCTTGGTAGCGTGGCAGCGCACCCAAGGCTTGCTGTAGGTGTTGGTCTGCGGATCCTTGTAGTAACGCGGTTGGTGCTGGTGCCAGATGATGGACAGGTACAATGGCTCTTCAGGGACTGGCGTGGGCACAGCGGTTGGGGGCAAGGCAGTGGGCTTTACCGCCGTGGGGACTTGAACTGGGGTTGGGGTGGGCTGCGGTGTGCAGCTCGCAAACATAGCCGCCAGCACAGAAAGCAGGACAACCGATTTGCAGAGTCGCATCTTTCCTCCATTGGTCGTAAGGCCCCTGGGAGATCCCGGGGCCTGTACCCAGCACCTCCCGTGCCAAGTGGTGCTGAGTTGGTTTCGACGCTGATGTTCCATTATACTGCAGCCTCGGTATCTTCAAGAAAAATCGCAGTGGCGAAAAGGTCGCAACGGCATTCCCTGGTGGGTGTTCTTAAGTGTATGGATGCTCGTACTGGAGGCTGGCCTTGCCGATGAGAATCTGGCCTTATGTTGGAATAGCTGTAGTGGGTTATTTGTGTGGGGCGTTCCCCACTGGCTACCTGGCTGCCCGCTGGTTGAAAGGCGTGGATCCCAGGCAACACTTCAGCGGACGAACCGGCGGCACAAACGTCCTGCGTGCGGCGGGCAAGGGGGCTGCCCTGCTCACCGTTCTTGGAGATGGTCTCAAAGGGGCGCTCGCAGTTCTGCTGGCGCGCTGGTGGCTGGGTACGGATGTGGCTGTCGTGGTGGCTGGGCTGGCCGCCGTACTCGGGCACAATCGCTCAGTATTCTTGCGGTTCCACGGTGGCGCAGGCGCCATGACCAATGCTGGCGTAGCCGCAGCTTTCTCTCCCTGGGTATTGCCCTTTGTCGGCCTCGCGGCGCTGATTGCCGCTTTGCGCACGCGCACGGCCTCGCTGGTGTCCATCACCTCTGCCGTAACTCTGGTTGTGACCTTCTTGGCAGCGTACTTGTTGCGTCTGCTTCCACTGGCCTATGTCGTTTACAGCGTGCTGGCCTTTATCCTGATTCTGTTCGAATTGCGCCCCAACCTCCAGCGCCTGCGCACACACTCTGAACGCCGCGTGGAGAACTACTGACGACGCGGTTTGCTGAGATACGCGGTGATTGCCTCGTGGATGTGGCATTCAGGCGGTAGGTAGGGGCTGAGGGTTGTTGCCCTGGCCTGTTGGATGGCCTCTGCGAGCTGCTCAAGGTCTTTGCACCAGATCAAGTTGTTCTGGGCATGGAAGAGGCCTAGCAGGTGTTCCTGATGCCTGTCGTACGTGGCCGGGTTCACCACGCACACAAGCTTCTTCCTGCGTTCGAGCACCTCTACGATTGTCCCCAGACCACCGTGCGCTACCACCAGGTTCGCACGCGCATAGTAGTCATCCAGAGACTGAGCGAAGCGAAAGAACTGAGCATGCTCGGGCACATGCTTCCCCAGGCCTACCTGCATGACGACCTCCTCGTCGAGGCTCGGGGCCAGCTCATCCATTTTGGTAATCAAGGCATCAAAGTCGGTCGAACCAATCGTAACGAAGATCATGTCAGAACAACCTGCCGGCATACACGGCTTTGGGGCACAGCGGCAGCAGCTCTGGCCACTGAACGAAAAAGAGATCGGCAATGCGGTACATGATCCTGCCACTGGCCGAAAGTGAGAATATGCGCGAACCTGTCTCAATGTAGATGACTTTGATGCCAAGCAGCCTGGACAGAATGGATGCGGGCACAGCTACCCCGGGTCCGGTGCTGACGATGGCTCGGGGATGCAGGCGCACGAGCGCCCACAGAGATTGCAGGCTGGACCACAGCGTGCGCAGGCCAGACAGCAGGAGACCGGTGTTCTTCCATCGTGGCCGCATCACGCGGCATACGGGGCCAGACAGTTTGATCTTCTGCAGCGACAGGTCATCATCTGCCGCCACTATGTAGCAGTACTCGTAACCCGGCCCCAACAAATCGACAAGCCGGATCATCTCCTTGGTGTGGCCGCCAGAGCCCAGCACGATAAGCAGCCTCACGTCAGCTCCTGAACGCGCTTGATTTTATCGCGGAACTCTTGGCGGGTCTGTGTTCCCATCGCGCCTCAGTCCCAGAGCCGCGCGTAAAGTTGCACCAGCCCATTCAACGTGGTTTCCAGCCCTAACTTCTGGATCACGCGACGCCCGTCCGTACGTTGTCCGCGCTGCAGAGCCACGGCCAGTTTCTGCGCCATATCGCTGGGATCGCGCTTGCACAGAGAGCAGCCATCCGTGCCCCGGATCACCTCGGCCACATCGCCCACATCGACCGCAACGATGGGCAGATTGCAGGCCATGGCTTCCTTGATCACCACCGGGGAGCCCTCATAATCCGACGCTAACGCCAAGACATCACAGGCGTTCATGAATAGCGGAATGCGGTCGTGGGGCTGGCCTGTGGCCACGATCAACTCGATTTGGCTGTCTTGGCCGCGCAGGATGTCCACGGCCGCCTGGATCACGTCGAGGCGCTTCTCAGGGCGCAGGATGCCCACGAACAGAACCCTCTTCTTGGCGGGCGAAAAACCCAGTTGTTGGCAAGCTTTTTCTCGCGCCATCGGTGCAAAGAGGTCCAGATCCACGCCGCAAGGGATAACGTAGGCGTCCTTACGTCCCAATTGCGCTTTGTGCTGCGGTGACGTGACGGTCACAGCATCGGCCAGGGGAGCCAGTAGCTTGCACAACAGACCCACCCAGCCCACCATCTCAGCAGCCCCGTGGAAGCTCACCACCAACGGACAGCGGCGCTGCAAACGAGCGACCACCCCGGAGAAGACATAGTGCGCGTGGATCAGGTCATAGCGCTGTGCGCGGATCTGACCCCAGAAACGCCGCGTGCCTTCGATGTAGCTCCGCCTGCGTCGCTTGCCACCCACAACGATGACGTCGACTTGGAAACCGCGTGAGCGAAGCCCCTCAACCTGTTCCTGGACAAACGTTCCAAAGTCAGGATGCTCTTCGTCAGGGTACATGTTGGTGACAACCAGTACCCTGCGCAGGCCACGCTGGCCTGGGCCGCTGCTAGACCCCTCGCCCGCGTTCAATGCGGCCACTGCGCCACTGTCTGACTGTGTCACTTCTGTCCATTCAGGAAGTCCACGATGCCCCTGTGTTCGGCATACAGCATGGCATCAAGGGACCTGCCGAGTTGAGACCTGATAGAGTCAAACACTTCTGCGCGCGTCTTTGGCTGCGCATGCCACCAGATGGGATGAATCAGGGCTTGGCTGCGCGGGTGATCCCGGAAGAAGGCGCGCAGGTCTGGCACACGGAACATCATGCGGCTATCGCTGACGTAGGCGATGTCCTTGAAAAAGGGTCGGCTGTATGCATCCACGTAGCCGGGGATCTCGGGTTTGACATTGGATTCGGTGGGTTTGTGCTGCGAGATGCTGCTGACCTGGATGCCGAGATGGTCTTCCAGACAGGCGACCAAGCAGTCCACACGCTGCTTCTGTTGATGGGGTGCCAGCTGGTCAAAGCCTGTGCAATCATAGTGCAGACCCATCTCGTGACCCATGCCGGTGATCTGTCGCAGGTCCCTCAGCCCTTCTTCGCTGAGAGCGTTGTAGTACGGCGCCGTCAGCAAGACAAAGAAGGTGGAGCGCACTCCCGCCTGGCGGTCAAGGTCCGCCATCTCAATCGCCTTTGGAATCGAGAAGTCGATGTCATGGCGCAGGATGACGTACGAGCCCGACAGCGGCAAATCACGAAAGGGCACAATGCGCTGCCCCAGGGCCTGAACGTACGCCAGCAAGTCCAGGTAGTTCCTGTGCGTGAAATCGATCATCGCGCTTGCTCTTTCCGGCGCAGGTTGAGGCGCTGCAGATTGGCCAGCGGAAGCGCGCGAAAAGGCTTGTCGGTGAGGACGCGTATGATGCGCCGGCGCAAATAGTCGCGCAGGTCCTCGGCCAGGGCCGTCGACTGGCCCGTCATGCTCTCATCAGCCAAGTCCAGGTGGCACTGGCTCGTAACCTGGGGCGGCAGGGGGCCCAGCGCCAAGGTGATGTCGGCCTGGACGCAGGTGGCCGCATCCGACCCGGGCGGAATGTACGCGATCGCGGTCTCACGCCCCTGGAATCGCACTACCATGCGCTGGCGCGAGGCCAGTGCTTCGTCGACGATTTGCACACCCTTGGAGGCTAGCGTGTTCGCATAGTCGGCGAGCACTCGGCGTATCAGGGTATCTTTTTGCGACTCATCCAAAGGACGTGGATAATCCTCCGGTCCCTTAACCACGCGCGCAGGGCTGCCTACGGCCAGGCAGTGGCTCGGAACATCGTGCGTCACCAACGAGCCTGCCCCCACCGTGGCATAGTCGCCGATGGACACCCCTGGCATGACGATGGAATTCACGTAGACGACCACATAACTGCCAATCGAGACGGGCGCGAAGTGAGTGGCATAGCCCATCAGGGCTGGCTGCCATGCCCCGTGCGTCAGGACGACAACGCCGTAGCTCAGAGCTGTGAAGCTTCCCAGCCTTACTTCCTCGGACAAGTTGACGTAGGAGCGCGCGAAAATGGATGTGCGGTCACCCACCGTCAAGAACGCATGGGGACCACGCGCGCCGCCTCCTCCGATGAGCACATCGCTCTCCACCCACAGGAACTCGCCGCTCTGCAGCCCTTGGCCCACGATGCGCACGCGTTCGGCGATAGCCGAGCTCCGCCCCATGCGCAGGTGCTGGTTAAGTTCCACGTGCAGCGTGCCGGCCAATGCGCATCCTGGCCCGAGCATGACCTCGGGAGATAGAATGATGGTGTTGGGGCCGATGGAGCAACCGTCCTGCAACTCCAGCCGATCACAGGTGATGTCGACGTTGGGGCCGATGCGTACGGCTTTGCCCAGGATGACTTCGTCGGCCCGGACGATGCTATTGGCCTCGATCACTACATCGGCCGCCAGAGTTGCCTTGGAGGCGTAGATTCGCTTCTGGAAGTCGCTCATGTTCAACCCATCCGTTGCTGCAAGTGACCCAGGCCGGGTCTATCGCCACTGACCTGGGTTCTTCAAGAACAG
>CAYZKS010000134.1:0-9374 GCA_964478725.1 uncultured Anaerolineales bacterium | reverse complement strand
TGCTGGCCGAGGCCGATGTGACGGTGCGCTAGAAGCGAGGCTTCTCGGGCATAGAAACCCGATTTCTTCGAGAAATCGGGTTTCTGAGATGGAGAGGGAGCACACATGGCGAACAAGCGAGTGTGGCGAGGCCTCATCGTAACTGCAGTTATGCTGGCCCTGGCTAGCCTGCCGTGGGTGTGCCTGGCTGCTCCGCGCGACGCCGCTGGAACGGCTGAAGCCGTCACTACCAACCGGGGCGTTGTGGGCACGGCTGAAGCCGCCACTACCGACCAAGGGGCTGCCAGCCAGGAATCGGGTTTGTCTGACACCGAACAGAAACCCGGTTTCTGGCAGAAACCGGGTTTGTCTGCCGGCGAAGCCAGCGCGCCGTACCCCACTGCACCGCCCCGCGCCGACCTGATTGCGGTCAGCGCCCCGGACGTGGATGGCTACGCCACGGTCACAGGCGCGGCGGGCGCGGTGCCGGCCCGGTCGCGGGTGGCGCTGGTGAATTTGGAGGCGCGCAACCTGGCCGTGGCGAGCGCAGATGCAGCGGGCGCCTTCTCGGCGCGCCTGTTCGCGCCGCCAGGGACGTCGCTGCTGGTCAAGTATGACCCCGGCGGCGAGGCCGTGGACCAGCTCTGGCAGCAAGCGGCGTCAGGACCCGGCGATGGCGACTGGTCCTACATGAACCCGCTGCCCGGGGCCACCATACCCGTGGGCGTCCAGCCCTGGGGCGGCGGCAACGCGCAGTCCTTCCAGGCCGTGGGCGGCTTTGCGCAGTGGAGCGTGCACGGCTGGGCGGGCTGGTGGATCACCGGCACCCTGAGCGTGCCCAGCGCCGGCGCCGGGCCGGGCCTGCCCATCCGGCGAGGACAGCAGGCCAGGCTGCAAGCGCGCATACGCGTGACCTCCCCAGCACTGAACGGATCGGTACCTCCCGCATTCAATCCAAACTATGACGTGCACGTCCTGCGCCTGTTCGACCAGGATGGACATGCCACCCACCTGAACACCTGGTTCAACTCTCTGCTGTTCACCCCCACGGGCTTGCCCATCGAGCGCGAGGGCTCGGGCGATGGGCAGGGCCTGCACGGAGGCACCCTCTCGAATTGGCGCCTGATCAGCGCGCACACGCTCGAGGCCACGCTAGACGTGTCCTTCACGATTCCAAACGAGTTGATCGATAGCACATACCAGATGCGCTTCTGGCTCGGCCAGGGCGGCCTGCCCCTGGCTCCTGCCTCACGCTACGTGGTCGTCTGGTACTGTCCCGATGCGGCGATGCTGCCGCTGCTGCGCGTGGGCTCTCCGGCCGCGCCGCGCATCCCGTGGGTGTTGCTGGCCGACTACCCGGTGGATGGCGGGCGTGGAGCGGTAGCGCGCGAGGATGCGGGCCAGTACGCCCTCGTGCCGCGCACCAAGTATCCCGCGCACTGCCCCATCCTGCCCCGTCTGGACGAGCGCAGCGGCCAACCCATCGCCTACCGGCTGGAGCCTGGCTCCAACTGGCTGTCGTCCACAGACCGCCGTTTCGCCTGCTCGCCCGCGCTGCCCCTGGCGTTGCCGTCCGGAGGCTTGACCGTGCGCGTCACGCGCCCGGACGGGCGCACTGACGTGCTCGGCCCGGCGCCCATGTTACAGTCCTCAGTGCGCACGCCCACCACACGTGGAGGCGCGCCGCTCGATTCCGGCACGGGCCACATCGGCGACCTGTACCACCTCTACACCGGCGACGAGCGCTTCGCCTACCGCTTCCCGCTGTACGGGCATTATGTCATCACCGTCGAGGGCGAGGTCAGGGACGTGCATGGCAACACCTTTGCCATCTCGGGCACGTACGACCTGGACGTGGCGCGCGTGCTCGACCTGGACCCCGGGCAGCTCCCTACTACGCCGTACCTGGCCGGCGACGCGTTCATGCCTGGGCTGCACGTCTTCCCGCCTGTGCCCGCCGATGTGGAGATCCAGTTGGTGCAAATGCCGAACTCCAACCCGGCGCAGGCCCAGAGGCGCACGGTGACCGGTCGCGCCAACCGCTTTGGTTACTTCCAGCCTGCGGTGGGGACGAACGTGCGCATGGCCTCTGCGGGCGAGTTTCGGGTGGATTATAGCGCCAGCTACACCGCCCCCGACGGCACGCTGTGGGTGGGCGTCATGACCTGGGGCAACGTGATCGAGGGGCCCCGCCCGCAGATCGAAGCGCACGGCAAGCGCGGCATGGACTATCACGAGGACCGCATCGACGACATGCCTGCCTGGTTCGAGGTATTCAGCCTGCCCGCCAACAAGCTGGGCATCGAGGTCTACTACCCTTACTTCTCGGGCGACGTGCACTGGGGCAACGAGGACCGCGCTCCGGGCGATTCGATCCACTCCATCATCACGGTCAAGGACCTGACTGCCTCGCGCCAGGTCATCAACAACCAACTGCGCGCCGCCTACCCGCGGGCTACGAGCAGTTTCCGCTGGCCACCCTCGGATACCTCTCTGAGCGGGCTGAACAAGCGCCTGGACGTGGGCGAAGCTCCGCTGTTCATCACCACGTCCAGCGGCAAGGACCCTGCCAGCCGGCCCGAGAGCATTGACCAGTGGGGCTACTGGTATGCCAGCTCCGAGCGCCCCGACGTGCACGTGCGCGAGCTGATCTCCGAGGACAACATGGGCACGGCGTACTGGCGCTTCGATGACACCTACGGCTACCAGATCGGCGAACCCGCCGATGGGGACCATGCCGGCGACCTGAAGTGGGAGTTTGGCGGGGCCGTGCTGCGCGTGCCCTCGCGCGGCCTGTACGAGTACGCCATCTACAGCTCGCTGTGGGTGCTCCTGCCGCGCGGGGACGGCCAGGGGGCGCGGGTCACGCCACCCTTCCAGGACGCCACCGGCGCCAGCATCAACGGTGGCCCCATCCTCACGCTGCGGGGGCAGGACGTCGACATGCTGTTCCTGCCCAAGGGCGTGCGGCCGGGCGACGTGCTGGAGGTGGGCGACGTGATCGCCTTCAGCGGGCACGTCGGCCCGCCGCTCGACAGCCGTGTGGCCGTGACCATCACGGCGCCCAGCGGCGTCGTGCACGCGCGCACCTGGCATGCGAACAAGATCGGCTGGCTGTACGACCCGAGCTTTGATTTCGTCGCCGAGCAGCCCGGGCGCTGGACAGTGGACGTGGCGGTGCTGCACGACCGGCCCTACGTGGGCAACGGCGTGACGCCGCGCAGCCACAACACGGGCACAGTGCTGGGCACCAGCGGCCGTTACGAGTTCTACGTCGTGCCGCGCGGAGGCGCGCGGCTGCCCATCCTAGCGCCGGGCGCTGGCTTCCTGGCGTGGAGTACGGGCATGCCTGGAGCGCATGACCGCGTGCAACCCATCACCATCCGCGGCGTGGCGCCGGCCGGAACCACGGCGGTGCGTTTCACCATCCACGACAAGGGCGTGGTGATGGGCCAGGGCAGCGTCACGCCCAACGCGAGCGGCGCGTTCGCCGTCACTTACGACGCCCGGGCGCTCAACGCTCAGTTCTCCATGCTCAGCCTGACAGCACATGAAGGGCTGTGGGAGGGCTTGGCGGACGAGGTGGCCATCAACCTGCTGGCCACAGGCGGCGCAGAGGTGCGCGGCAACACCGTGACGCTGATCGGCGAGGAGGTCTTTGTGGGCAGCGACGCGCGGCCGTGGCTGTGGCTGCCGGTGATGGTGAGGAGATAGGCGTTATGAATCCACCGGACGGGCGCGGGACGGTGCGAACGGGCAGGGCAGCGCGATCGCCGCGGAAAGTACCCGCCCAGAGGAATGAACGTGAGCGTGATGCCTTGGCAGCCGAGGCCTACCGGTTCTATGCCGAGGAAGCCATAGAATTCGCAGAGGCCAGCCTCACGGCGTCCTCCGAAGCTACTGCTCAGGCCGACGTGGGAGACAACGCTGGGTCCGATCCGTTCGCAGCACGGGATGAGCGCACCCGACGGCGTTTCGTGCGCTCTCGGAGGTGAGCATGTGTGACGAGTCATCGCGATCGGATGCGCAGAGAGTTGGCACCTCACGCTTGACGTCGAGGCGCGCCACCAAGCCCAGACGCAGCCAGCTCGCACTGGCGGGATGCCTTGTCCTGGCCTTGCTGTGCGCCTGGGCCCTGCGCGCCAGCGTGACCGCACAGGGTAGCAGCACGGTCAGCGGACTCGTGCTCAATGCCGACGGCAGCCCGGCTGCGGGGGCCAGGGTGCGCGTCCAGGCCACCCAGAACTTGACCATCACGGCGGCGGACGGCACGTTCGCACTGGGCGGATTGGCTGAGGGCGTGACGGTGACGGTCAGCGCCTGGAGCGAAGGCTCATACTGCGCCAAAACCGAGGGCGTGGTCCCGCCTGCCAGCGACGTGCGCCTGACGCTGCACCCCTACCAAACGGACGACAACCCCGACTATGAGTGGCTGCTGCCCATCAGCGACAACCACAGTGACGGCAACTGCGCGAGCTGCAAGCGCGGTGTGTATGACATCTGGATCGCCAACGACGCGCACGCGCGCTCCACGACCAACCCCCGCTTCCTGAGCATGTACAACGGCACAGACACGGCCGGCAACCCGGGCGTGGCGCCCGGCTACGCGCAGGACTTTCCCGGCACGGCGGGCAACTGCGCCACCTGCCACGCCCCCGGCGCGGCCATCGACGCGCCGTTCACGTGCGACATGAACCAGATGAGCGGCGCCGACCTATTTGGCGTGCACTGCGATTTTTGCCACAAGGTCGCGGACGTCTATCTCAATCCCGCCACTGGTCTACCCTACAACAACGCGCCAGGCGTGATCTCCATGGACGTGCGGCGCCCATTCCCGGGCACGGAGCGCTACCAGCTCTTCTTCGGCAGCTTTGACGACGACAACGTGCCGGAGGAAGATACCTACCTGCCGCTCGTGGAGAAAAGCCAGTACTGCGCGCCGTGCCACCAGTTCAGCTTCTGGGGCACGCCCATCTACCAGTCGTTCAAGGAATGGAAGCAGAGCGCCTACGCGGCCGAAGGCATCGAATGCCAGGCCTGCCACATGCCCTCCGACGGCGTGATGACCAACGTGGCTCCGGGGGCGGGCGGCGTGGAGCGCGACCCGCTCACCATCCACGCGCACACCATGCCCGGAGCGGGCAGCGAGGCGTTGTTGCAGTCCACCCTGGCCATGACGGTCACGGCGGAGGTGAGCGGCACGACGCTGCTGGCGGACGTGGCCATCACCAACGTGTTTGGCGGGCACCACGTGCCGACCGACTATCCGGGTCGTCACATGCTGCTGATCGTGCAGGCCACAGACGCCGAGGGCCGCGAGCTGGCGCAGGTGAGCGGTCCCGTGGCGCCAGAATGGGGCGGCGCGGGCAGCGCGCCCAATGACTATGCCGGGCGCCCTGGCAGGGGCTTTGCCAAGGTGCTGCGCGACGCGCTGACTGGCGAGTGGCCAGTAGTGCACTACTGGAAGCAATGTTTCATCCACAGCGACAACCGCATCGCTGCGGGCGCCACCGACGTCTCACACTACGCCTTCGCTGCGGCATCAGGCTCTTCCGGCCTGAGCGGCGCGCGCGTGCAAGCCATGGTGATCTTTCGCCGCCTGTTCATTGAGATGGCGCGCGAGAAAGGCTGGGACACGCCGGACGTGGTGATGGTGGAAACCGAAGCAAGAATACCATAGGCTTCAGCGGTCACCTTGCCACGGTGCGGCCTCGACGAGAGACGTCGACATCTCCGACGCGGCGCAGGATGCGCAGACGAGCCAGGAGGACCCCGTCGGCACAGACCGCAGGGCGAACGGTGACGCATGACTGAGGTCGCTGGCTACGAGTGAACCAGCGGCTTTTCAGGCAGGTATCGGCGTGCCGTATTCATTGACGGCAGATGCCGTCATTGAATATGGGACCTTGGTGACACCCAAGGCCGGGAGGTTGCGAGATGAAACTGGCACGGAGCATGATGACGCTATGCCTTATGGTGGGACTGGCCTGCACGCCTGGCCCTGCCCGCGTCACGCGCGCGGACCGACCCGAGCCTGCGCAGGCCAACGCGCGCTGCCTGTGGTGCTACGACGCAGTGATCGCCACCATGCCGGCCTCGCCCAGACCGGGCGACCACATACGGGTGCTGTGCGCCGCGGTGTGGTCGGATAGCTGCGTGCCCGTGTACTCGTGCCATGAGCTGCAGGACGGGACCATCCGCGTGATCTCGGTGTGCAGCGTCCCGCCCGGGACCGGCTGCCTGACGGTGCTAACGCCCTTTTGCCACTTTGCATCTGTGGGCCCTCTGCCGACGGGGACGTACCGCGTAGAGTGGTACATCGTGGACTTGCGACTTGACGACGTGCTCAGGCTGTGCGCGACGGCCGATTTTGAAGTGGCGCAGCCGCCGTACAGCCTCTATCTGCCGTTGCTGCCCAAGGCGGCTGGGCCCGAGGCGGCGCTGGGCTGGTGACTCGGGCGTAGCGTTTTCGATGCTGAGAGTCCGGGAGGGCGCAGCGAGCGGCTTCGTGATGGAGTGTAAGGGGCTGGCTTGTCGCCGTGGGCAACGGCCGAAAGGAGAGACATGAACAGGCGCTGGTGGGGGGTCTTGGCGGCCATGGCAGGCACGATCATGCTACTGTGGGCGGGCAACGCGGCTGGCCGCAGCGCAGCAGGGAACCAGGCGTCCGTGCCGGATACGGAACTCGCCCCGGTCGCGGCGGACAACGTGGTGGTGCGCCTGAGCCCGGAGGTCAAGGGCGTGGCGAACTGCTACGATTGCCCGGGAGGATTCGAGCTAAACGGCTCGATGAGCAACGTCTCGAGCCTGGCGGAGATCGGCTTCACGCTGTGCTTTGATCCCGCGGCGCTGCAGGTAGGGCAGGTCGTCACCGCCGGCCTGACGCAGGGCTTTTCCCTGGGGTGCTCCCAGTCGCCAGGCTGTGTGACCTGCAATGGCCGCAAGACTGGCGGCGGAGGGAACAGCGGCCAGGGCGCGTTCCTCACGCTGGCCATGACGCGCACTGCGGGCAGCTTCCCCACGCGCATCGAGTGGCGCAGCGTCACGCTCAAGGACGCGGCAGGGCAGACCATCCCCTCATCCAGCGAAGGCGCCTGCATCGCATCGGGGTGCCTGCGCTCCGATGTGTGGCGGAGCTGCGATTGCCGCGTGGATGTGGCGGACGTGCTCACCGTGGCCGGGCGCTGGCTATGCGGGGACGTGTGCCGCTGGCTGGGACTGTGCCGGCGGTGCGACATTAACGGCGACGGAAACTTTGGTTGGGAAGACGTGCAGGCAGCCGCGGGAGACTTTGGCCAGCGCTGCCCGGCGTGCGCTGCTCCCTCCGGCGCAGGCGCAAAGAGCGCTGAAGCGTCCCCGTTTGTGAGTGCAAGCGGCAACGCCGCGGCCGTCGTGTTCGTGGAGCCTGCCACGCTCGTCACACACCAAGGTGACAGCTTCAGCATCGAGGTCAAGGTGACGGGCGCCAGGGAGCTGTATGGCTTCCAGTTCGCGCTTGGTTTCGATCCGCGCGTGCTGCAATTCGAAGCTGCCGAGCTGGGCGGTTTCTTGCAGGGCGACGGAGAGCACGACGCGATAGCGCTGGGGCCCGCCGTGGACGAATCGGCCGGCAGCGTGCTGTTCGGCGGAGGGGGCCTACAGGGCGTGAGCGGCGACGGAACCCTGGCGCGCCTGCGCTTCGAGGCCATCGGCCTGGGCCGCAGCGGCCTGGACCTGTCCGAGGTGGACTTGTGCACGCTGGATTTCCTGCACCTGGAGGTGGGATGCGAAGCCCCGGGCCAAGTAGGCGATGGCAATGTGGCTGTGACGGGGTGCGTGTACTTGCCGCTGGCGATCAGGAGGCGCTAGCCGCCGCGCGCTGCTGATCCCGCCGCAGCAGACTGGCCGAGTAGTTGTAGATGGCATAGCGCCCGATGGGCCGGAAGCCGAACTGGGGATAAAAGTGCGTGCCCTGCCCGCTGACGCCCATCACAGCCAGGCGCGCTCCCATGTCCAGGCAGAAGGCGCGCATGCTCTGCATCATGGCTGCCCCGATCCCCTGGCGGCGCAGTGCCTTGTCCACCACGAAGAAGCCGCCGCTGGCGCTTTCCTGGTGGAAGAACAGCAGAGCGCTCGCTACGGTGCGCCCCTGCAGTTCGGCGATGAACATCCAGTGGTCCCTGGGCTTGCGTTGAGCCAGGTTGCGATACTCAGCCAGCAGTCTCTGCCTGCGTGGCTCGGAAAGCGTGCCCAGGAAGGAGTGGTACCGTGACAGCACAGAGTCATAGTCCTGGACCGGCCCGATGAGCAGGCCTGCGGGCGGTGAGAGGTTCGACGGCAGCCTGATGTCCGCCAGCAGGCAGGCCATGTACGGCATGCTCCAGGGGTGCGCAAATCCGCGCCGGTCGAGCAGGTCCGCCAGGTTGGCGGGCCGCGTGGATGGACCCAGGCGCAGCTTCATGGGCAAGCGCCTGGCGCGAAACGTCGCCAGGACTTGTTCCAGGCGCTGCTCGGCGTCCTCGGGCGCAAAACGCGGCGAAAAGACGCCGTTGGCCCAGTGCGCGTAGGGCAGCAGCGTCAGTGTGGCGTCGCTTTCGCGCAGCACCTGGCCGCCAGTGGCCTGGGCGCAGGCAATCATGTGCGCCTGCGAGTTAGCCTCGAGGGCCAGCGCCGCGTCCAGTGCGAAAGAATCGGGCATGCTTCCAGACTCCTAAGGCTCCGTCCCGGCGGGCACAGCCGGACCAAGACAGCGGCCCATCATGCCAGGAAACACGGGGAAAGTCAATCGGAGAAAGCAGATGCCGACAAAAGTGCATACTGTTCTTATCGCGGGAGTGTGCGCCTACCTAATTGAGAGCGAGAGCGGCCTGGTGCTGGTGGACGCGGGCTGGCCGCGCATGCAGCGCGCCATCCTGCAGCGCATGCAGGCCCTGGGTCGCGCCGATCTGCGCGGGATATTCATCACGCACGCGCACCTGGACCATTATGGCGGCGCGGCGGCACTGAAGCGGGAGACCGGCGCGCCCATCGCCATCCATCGCGCCGACGCCGAGTTCATGGCGCGCGGCGAGACGCCGGTGCTGTCTGCCCGCAGTTGGGGCCACGTGGGGCGCTGGCTGCTGGAGGCGGGATACGACCAGCGCTGGGTGGAGCCCGCGACCGCCGACGTGCTGCTGGACGATGGCGGCGACCTGCGGGCCTGGGGGCTGGACGCGCGCGTGGTGCACACGCCCGGCCACACGCCCGGCTCGGCCTGCCTGTGGGTGCAGGGCAAGCTGCTTTTCGCGGGCGACCTGCTCTCCAGCAACGGCCGCCCGCACGTGCAGCGCCTGTATGCCTGCGATTGGTCGCAGCTGCCCTCCAGCCTGCGCCGCGCCCAGGCCCTGCGCCCCGAGTGGGTTTACCCCGGCCACGCG
>CAYZKS010000133.1:0-9481 GCA_964478725.1 uncultured Anaerolineales bacterium | reverse complement strand
GATTGTGTCACTCCTGTATATTGTACTGCAGAGCGGCAGCGCCTGTCAAAGCGTGTCGGCACAGCGTTGCTGCGCAGTCTGCCTCAACCCAGCCTGGACACCGAGGTAGGCCCTTGGGTACTCGGCTGCATTGCGCATGCGCACAGCGCACAGCTGCGCTCAGCCAAGAACTCAAGAATGTTTTGCTTTTGGCTGCACGCCGAAGTACAATCCCCACGGTTGCCAGGTGACTGTGTGGAAAGCGTGCAAGCATATGCCAAGCAAGATCGTATTGAACGCGGACTGGTGCAAGGGTTGCCACATCTGTGTGGCGGTGTGCCCGCGCCAGGTGCTCGAAGTGGACGAAGGCAGCTACCTGCGCGGATTCCACCCCGTGACCGTCGCCAGGCCTGAGGATTGTACGGCTTGCCAACAATGCGAGTTCTTGTGTCCTGATCTGGCTATCGCGCTGGTCGAAGAGGATGCATGATGGCCTCCGCAGTGCCCAGCAAGCGGCCGGGAGTCTGTTCAAAGTAGAGGGCGCGGGGAGCGGCATGCGAGACGAACAGGATCTTTCAAGGGATAGCGCATGGACGACGGCGCCCAGCGTGCTCAAGCCGGGGCGCTACTTCATGCAGGGCGATGAGGCTTGCGCCGAGGGAGCGATTGCGGCGGGCTGCAGCTACTACGCGGGCTACCCTATCACTCCCGCGAGCGAGATCATGGAACGCGTCTGTCAGCGCTTTGCCCAACTACCCAGCCGCGTCTTCATGCAGATGGAAGACGAGATTGCCTCGATTGGCTCCGTCATCGGGGCGTCCTGGGCTGGCGCGCGCGCCATGACTGCTACGTCAGGCCCTGGCGTCAGCCTCATGTTGGAGAACATTGGCTACGCCATCATCACAGAGACGCCCTGCGTGGTCGTGGACGTGCAGCGGGCGGGGCCGGGAACGGGGCAGGCCACTCGCCCGGCACAGGGTGATGTGATGCAGGCGCGTTGGGGAGCGCACGGGGACTATGAGATCATCGCTATCTCCCCATGGTCCGTGCAGGAGGCCTACGAGGAGACCATTCGCGCGTTCAACCTGGCGGATCGCTTCCGCGTGCCAGTGATGCTGCTGACTGAGGAGGGCGTAGGCCACTTGCGCGAGAGCCTGGTGGTCCCTGATACCACGCCCATCTACCGGCGTATCAAGGACCAGGGGCGCCCGCCGTTTGGAGACGCGGATGTGCCGCCCATGCCCGCCTTTGGGGAGGGCGCACGCTTGCTGGTTACTGGCTCGACACATGACGCCTGGGGCTATCGCAAGACCGTCAGCCCTCAAGCGCAATCCAGGCTCGTAGAGCGTTTGGCCAGCAAGATCCTGAACCACCGCGCCGAGATTGAGCGCACGCATGCCCACTACTGTGACGACGAGCGCTTGGATGTGCTGGTGGTCTCCTACGGTTTCAGTGCGCGCAGCGCGTTGCGTGCGGTGAAGATGGCACGAGGGTCGGGCATCAAGGCTGGGCTGCTATGCTTGACAACCCTGTGGCCCTTCCCCGAACAAACCGTGCTTCGTCTGACCTCAAAGGCCAGCCACATTGTTGTGGCCGAGATGAATCGCGGCCAGATGCTGCGCGAAGTGCAGCGCCTTGCCCCACACGCGGTAGGGTGCAACCGCACGGACGGAGAGGTCCTCTCCGCCACGGATGTCTGGCGGTCCGTGCAGAAGGAGGCACCTGCGTGAAGCCAGGTAGCACCGAATCGATCCGCAGATACGTGCGCGCCAAGTCGTTCCCCACCCCATTTTGCCCTGGCTGCGGCCATGGCATTCTGCTGGGCGCCATCCTGCGCGCCGTGGACCAGCTGGGACTGGACTTCTCCCAGATGCTGTTCGTCTCGGGCATTGGCTGCGCCGGCTGGATACCCAGTCCTCACTTTGACACTGACACCTTGCACGTGACACACGGTCGTCCCGTCGCGTATGCTACGGGCGTCAAGCTGGCCAACCCCAGGCTGCATGTGGTGGTGGTCGGCGGCGACGGTGATATCGCCTCGATCGGTGGCAATCACCTCATCCATGCTGCGCGGCGCAATATCAATCTGGCGGTGATCTGCGCCAACAACCAGATCTATGGCATGACGGGTGGGCAGGTGACTCCCACCACTCCGTTTGGTGCCCATACCGCCACCACCCCTGCCGGCAACCCGGAGCCAAGCTTCGACCTCGCTCGTCTAGTGGCCGCTGCGGGCGCAACTTACGTGGCGCGTTACTCCGTATGGCATGTACGTCCGCTCATCGCGGCTATCCAGCGTGCGCTGCAGCATACTGGCTTCTCGTTCATCGAGGCGCTGAGTTCTTGCCCGACCCAGTACGGCCGGCGCAATGCGCAGCCTTCGCCCATCGAGATGCTGCGCTGGTTCAAACAGAGCTGCGTGACGCTGGAGCGCGCGCAGAGCATGACTGCAGAGGACTTGGCCGGCAAGACGCTGATCGGAGAGTTTGTGAAGCCCGGCTAGGCGAACCGCCCAATCCCCCTCGTTACACGCAACCACAGCGCCCCGGCCAACAATGCCAAGCACAGTGCAATTATGACATAATCTGACACGCGTAATCTGCTCTGGTGCAGATACGTGCGCTCTGGGCTGCCGGAGAAGGCCTTGGCTGCCAGGGCGACCTCGATCTGTTGGGACCGCACCATGGCTCCCAAGATGAGGGGCACGGCCAGGCGGGAATAGACCACCAAGCGCTGCCACAGCCCCATCCTCTCCAGGGCCAGGCCCCGCAGTCGCTGCGCCTGTGTGATGGATTGTATCTCCTCGAATAGCAGAGGTACGAAGCGCAGGGTGGCGGAGAATGTGAACGCGATCTGGTAAGGCAGGCGCAGCTGCACCAGACCGATCGTGAGGGCGTTCAGATCTGTGGTGAAGATAGTCAGCGGAGTCACCCAGATCAGCGTGAGGGTGCGGAAAATGACCATGACGCCGTATGCCAGGCCTTCGCGCGTGAGCCTGAGCGAGCCGCCAACCAGCGGCCACTCCCTCGGCGCAGTCCAGATGGCCGTGTGACCGACCGAGGTGTTCCAGAAGCCATGCGTGATCAGCAGGAGCGCAAAGAAGGGCAGCAAGAAGAGCAGCCCGCGACTGAGGTATGAGGCGCGCACGTGCGCCAACAGGTTAAGTATCAGAATCAGCAAAGCCAGGCACCCTGTGAGGAGCGGGCTTTCCCACAAGAAGGCCAGGCTCGTAGCCACGAACAGCAGCGTCAGCTTGGCACGGAAGTCCAGACGCGCCAGAGGCGAATCGGTCACGGAACCAATCCTACGCCATGTCATGGCCGTCCTCCAGTCGCTACTGGCGGGGCGGCTGCTCCTGGTGGCGGATGTCTGGGACTCTGCGGCCTGGGGCGTATGCAGGCGGCGAGCTCTTCAGGTGTCATGATTGGCAATTGCATTTGCTCGATGGCCTGCATATGCTGAGCTAGCCGGATGATCTGTGGCGCCAGCAGGTGTGTGCTACGCAGTACTTCGTCGGCGTGATAGGCCACGCGCAGGGGGGCGTCCAGCAGAATCAGCCCTTTGCCCATGATCACGGCGCGTTCAGCGTAGCCCGGCATCAGGTGGAGATGGTGAGTGACTACTAGCACAGTCTTGCCACTGCGATGCAGCGCTTGGCTTACTCCGAGGATGCGGCGTGCGCCTGCATAGTCCTGGCCCGTGGTAGGCTCATCGAAGATCAGGATGTCAGGTCGCATTGCCAGCACTGCCGCTGTCACGACGCGCGCTCGGTCCCCTTTGGACAGCGACAAAGGATGGCTCTTGCGCCACAGCGTCAGGCCCATCAGTAACAGACTCTCCTCCACCCGCGCCTGCGACTCGCCCTTGGGAATGCCCAGGTGGCGCAAGGCGAATGCCACCTCAGCTTCGACGCTGGAGGTGAAGATCTGGTTATCCGGGTTCTGTGAGACAAAGCCGACACGTTGTGCGATCTCGCTGACCTGCAGGCGGCAAACGTCCTGCCCGTTGAGCATCACGGTTCCTGCCGCTGGCTCCAGCAGGTGCAGGCACTGCTTGACTAGCGTGGTCTTGCCTGCGCCGTTCTGCCCGATGATGATCGCGTACTCGCCACGCTGCACACTCAGCGACACCCCCTGCAGCGCCCGCGTGCCGTCAGGGTATGCGTATGCCACATCCTGCAGGGATAGAGCGACGGGTCTTTCGCGCGAACTGACTCCACCTTCAAACGATCCCACGCCGTCGGGCAGAGTCTTCTCAGACCCGGGAGGGCTAAGCGGGGGTCTTACCTCGATGGCCGGCCGTAGCGCAGCGTACGTGTGGATGGCCTCGGCCAGCGTGACCGGCACGGTTGGCACCCGGACACCTCGCTTGCCCAGCACCTGGAAGAAGGTGACGACCTGGGGCGGACGCAGTGCGTTCTGTTCCATCCATTGAGCCTGAGAGAACAAGCGTGCCGGAGTATCGGTTGCGACCAATTCGCCCCGGGCCAGCAGGACCAGCCGGTCTGCATGCTCCGCCAGTTCCTCGCTGGCGTGGCTGGCCAAAACCACGGTGATACCCAGGCGAGAGTTGAGCTCGTGCACGGTCGCGAACACTTCATGGCTTCCCTGAGGATCGAGCTGGGAGGTGGGCTCGTCAAGCACTAACACTTCTGGTTGCACGGCGAGGGCCGCGGCAATGGCCAGACGCTGCTTCTCCCCACCCGAAAGCTCGCTTGGGTGCTTGGCCTGCTTGCCGTCCAGCCGCACGGCGCGCAGCGCCCACGGGATGCGACGCATGATTTCCTCGCGTGGTATGCTGAGGTTTTCCAGGGGAAAGGCAACTTCATCTTCCACCGAATTGGTGACGAGCTGCGTTTCTGGATCTTGGAAGACCATTGCCACGTGTTGAGCCAGTCGGTGAATGGGGGTTTCGACGGTGTCCAGGCCCGCCAAAGTCACCCGGCCGAAGAACCGTCCGCCGTGGATCTGGGGCACGATGCCGTTGAGGGCCAGGCAGAGAGTGGTCTTGCCTGCGCCCGTCGGCCCAACGATGCCTAGAAACTCGCCCTTGCGTATGTGCAGGTTGATGTCACGCAGCACGGGGCTGGCAGAACGGGGGTACTGGTAGGACAAGTCCTCTACGCGGACGATGAACTCTGGCCCGATCATGCTTGTGCCTTCTATCGCCATGTGGCGGGGGAGCTATGGCTCGACGCCGGGCGCGATTGTGTCTGGTGACAGCACGGCGCCTGAGCTAGTACCCCGCCTTGGCCGGCTTGACCAGACCGATTGCGCGCAGACCAAGGATGACGCCCAAGCCGACGACCGTGCCCACGACTGCGCGGAACACATGCTCCACTGGCGACACGCCGATCAGCGCTTTCCACTGGATGGCAGGCCACTGGGAAAGCAGGTTGTAGAACATGGCGTTGGCTACCAGGAAACTACCGGTGTTCACGATCCAGCTTCCCAGGGCCAGGCCAATGGCGAGTCTAGCCGGGCTCTGATCCGCTATCCAGCCTCTGACCAGGGCGCGGAGGGGGGACAGCCACAGCAGAATCGACAACCAGTTCACGAGCGTGCTTGCGAGGGCCAGGCCCAGGCTAACGTCTACAGTCAGTCCGCGCCCCACGTAGGCCACAAAGGCCAGCGCCCACACGACGGGCGGCCACACCCACAGGCTGCCTTTCTTCTGTACCAGGACACCGCCGGCCCAAGCTGTCACGATGGCTACGACAGTAGATAGCAGTCCAGTGCTGGCGGTGTGAGGGGCTACAAGTATGCCGATGACGCGTCCAATGCCTGCGGCGAGCGCCCCCGCCCACGGACCGAGGATGAACCCCACCAAGGGGTAGACCGCCTGGCTGAGCGGGAAAGTGCCGCCAAATCCCAGGACCGCCGAAATGGGTATCGGCACGAAAGAGAGCGCTGCGACCACAGCGGCCAGCACGATCACGTAGGCGATGGGTGCGCCATCCACCGTGGCAGCAGCTGATGGCTGGACCCTGCGTTCCTCTCCGTGGGGAGCTGCGTTGGATGTCATGTTCATTCTCCTTTCGAAAACGCCTGGAAGAGGCTGTCGTGCAACTCCGCAGCCCAGGCCCTTATCTCGTCCCAGTTGCGTCCATCGCCTTCGTCGACCCTGGCCCATTGCAGGATCTTGCGTTGAATCGCTCCGATGCGCTGGTAGTCCACCGCACCGGCAAAGAGCCCCGTGGCAATGGGGCGGATCTTTGGATACCTGTGTGTGATTCGCTCCACGTATCCCTGTGCAGTCTGGCGGTGCCTGAGCATGCCTCCGCGCAAGGTGGCACAGGTTACAAAGTAAGCTACGGGCTTGCTAGACAAGGGCTTGACGTTGCGGGAGATGAATCGGAGGGCCTCGCCATACCAGGAACCGGCATGGATGCCGCTTCCCACAACGACGGCATCGTAGCTATCTACCTCACGGACCTGGTTGGCTGGTAGCACATCTACACTGCAGCCTTGGGCGTCCAGCTCCCTGCCGATGGCCTCGGCGACGCCACGCGTGCAACCCGCGGCGCTGGCGTAGGCAACCAGAATCTTGGTCATTCCGCTCCCTGCGAGTCTCAGACAAAGCGCTCCAGCTTGCAGGAGCGCCGATAGGGCCTGGCGGAGAGGGTGGGATTTGAACCCACGGGGCATGTCTGCCCACGCGATTTCGAGTCGCGCGCACTAGACCGAACTATGCGACCTCTCCATTCTGGGATGTTGAATGCGGGCGCTATTATAGCACAAGGGGACGAATCCGCCAAAGGCCCGTAAAGTCACTGAAATGTCAAGAAACCACACCAGCAAGGCGATATACTGGAACAGCACTTGACAAGGAGGAGCCCTCATGCGCACACGTTTCAAGAACATCGCCATTGCATCACTTACAGTGTTGGTGCTACTCGTCCTTACAGTGGCGGCGGCAGGCGCCGGACTGCCGCTGAATAGCACCAAACGTGCAGCGTCAGTGGAGGAGGTGATCCTGCAGCACGGAATGAACGACTATTACGGCGGTACGGACACAGGCATCGAATACTACCGGCCAGATGTCAATCTCTGTACTGAGCAGCTTCTGCTCGTCAGCGGTATTCCTTCCAGGTCGGCTTTGGTGCGTTTCGACGTGCAGAGCATACCGTCGTATGTCATGGTGATTGAGGCCTACCTCGAGGTATACGCCAGTGAATCCAGTGGCGTTGGGCCGTTGGAAGTGGCCGTACAGGGGTTGTCCAGACCGTGGGTGGAATGCGAGGCTACTTGGAACAACGCAGACGCCACCACCCCCTGGCAGTCGTCCGGCGCTCTTGGACCCGAAGACGCAGAACTGATCCCCGCGGATAGGGAATGGCTGTCAGGCCCTGGCTGGTACAAGTTCAATGTCACCAATCTGGTTCAGAACTGGACGTTGCAGACAGAGACGAACCATGGTGTGATCCTGAGCAGCTCGGATCCGCGCGGGGGTGAGGTCTACCGATTCGTTTCGAACGTGCACCCCTCGGCGGAGCTGCACCCACGTTTGCGCGTATTGTACACTGCCGATTGTGAGCCGCCTACCCCCATACCACCGCAAACGCTTGCGGCGACGACTGTCGTGACCTTCCAACAAGCTGCTGACGGCTATGCCGGCTGCAGAGACACCTACATTGACGCGGCCTTGCCTGAGGCCAACTATAGTGCTGATCCTCTCTTGCTGGTGCGACCGAGGAACAACACGTCTGCCCTGGTTGGCTTCGATTTGTCTGCTCTGCCATCTGATATCGTGGTTGTGGAAGCCTACCTGCAGATGTATGCCCGTGCTGAGAGCTCCGTCACCCCGCTCGAGGTGACGTCTCATCTCGTTCTCCGCCCTTGGCAAGCCGATGCGGTCACCTGGCTGACCGCCACGCAGACCCAGGCCTGGGCTGCGCCTGGTTGCCAGGACCCGCGCGATAGACTCGATCCACCCAACGACCGGGAGATCCTGCACGGCAGTGGCTGGTGGCAGTTCAACGTACGAAGCGCGGTTCAGCAATGGGTAGATCAGCGCTCTGCCAATCACGGGCTGCTTCTCGAAAGCTCAGAGGATACATCCGCAACCTACAGGTTCACCAGCACGCGTCATGCGGATACTCGAACCTATCCAGTGTTGATCGTGTCCTATGCGACCAAGCCGCCTACGCCTACGCCGACACGGCCAAGCGTGTTCCGCCTCTATATGCCCGTCATTTGGCGGGCTAGATAGCTCACGGCCCAGGCCTCTAACGGGGTGGAGGCGAGCGCTCTCTCCACCCCGTTTTCAGGACGGGCTGTGTGGCGTGCAATTGCCAGGCATCTGAGCCCGGCAGGACAATAGCCTCACGCTGTCCTTGCCTCGAGAGCCGTCTGAAGGAGCAATGAATGACAGCAATGACCAATTCAACGCGTTTGCTTGAGACATTTCTGGACTTGGTGCGCATCGACAGCCCTTCGGGTGACGAAGCAAAGATCTCAGAGGAGCTGGTAGCACGCCTACGCCATCTCGGCCTCGACGTCCAGACCGACGCGCTGCACAACATCGTGGCCAGGCGACAGGGCAAGGGAGAGCCGCTGCTTCTGATGGCTCACATGGACACGGTGATGCCGGGAAAGGGCATCAAGCCTGTGATTCGCGATGGCGTGGTGTACAGCGACGGCACCACCATTCTGGGTGCCGACGACAAGTCGGGAATCGCGGTGATCCTCGAGATTCTGCGTGTGCTAAAGGAGGAGCCTGTCGACTCGCCACCTCTGGAGGTCGTGATCAGCGTTCAGGAGGAGACGGGGCTGTTCGGGATCAAGGCCCTGGATGCCACCGGCCTCCAGGCCAGGATCGGCGTTTCGTTTGACACCGGGGATGCGCCGGGGAGCATTGTTGTCAGCGCCCCGTCGCACAACGTGCTTTCTGCGGTTGTGCATGGCAAGGCTGCCCACGCCGGAGCCGAACCCGAGAACGGCATCAATGCGATCGTGATCGCTGCCCAGGCTGTGGCTGCCATGCCGCTCGGGCGCATAGATGAGGAGACCACGGCCAACATCGGCACGATCCAGGGCGGTCGCGCCACCAACATCGTGCCGGATCGCGTGGAATTGCGCGGCGAGGCCCGCAGCAGACAAGAGGACAAGCTGGAGGCTCAGACGGCGAAGATGGTGGAGGCCCTGCGGTCGGCCGCCACTCGCCAGTCCGGGAGCGTGGATATTGATGTGCAGCGTGCCTATAGGGGCTACCACCTGACAGAGTCTGATACGACGGTTGCCCGCCTCATGGCTGCGTGTCGCAAGCTGGGCGTCGAGCCCCGCCTTGTGCCGAGTGGCGGTGGCAGCGACGTCAACATCCTGAATGCGTTGGGGAAGCAGGTCGTGAATCTGAGCACAGGCATGACCTGCGTGCACACACTGGAGGAACACATCGCACTTTCCGACATGGTTGCCTGCGCAGAGATTGTGTTGGAGTTCATCCGACAGTCGAACTAATGTCCCAGGCCCGAAGGCGCACCAGGCTTTGACTTCCGAAGTCC
>CAYZKS010000132.1:6389-9578 GCA_964478725.1 uncultured Anaerolineales bacterium | reverse complement strand
ATGCCTGGGAGAAGGCCGTCCAGCACATCGTCGTAGATGAACGATGGACTCCGGCTCTGGAGGGTCTGGAAGAGTTCTCGCACCTGATCGTGCTCTTCTGGCTCGACCGCATACAAGGAGCAGTCGAGCTCAAGGTGCATCCAGAGAACCGGCGGGACGTGCCTGCCGTGGGTCTGTTCGCTACCCGCACGCCTCTCCGTCCCAATCCCATTGGATTGCAGGTGGTGGAGTTGCTGTCGCGGCAAGGCAACGTGCTTACCATTCGAGGGCTGGATGCGCTCGATGGCAGTCCCGTGCTGGACCTCAAACCCTACCTACCCCGTGGTGACAGCGTTCGTGACGCGCGTACGCCGGAGTGGATCGAGATTCTGCGAGCTGGGCAAAAGGCAACCTGAGGGCAGAGCAGGCTGAGGACGCGAACAAGGTCTACGGACGCGCTAAGCAGTTGCGCAGGAACTCGTGGGCATCTTCGGCCGTGCACAGCGTGCCCTCGGCTTGTGCCTCGCGTACGGCCTCGAGCAGCTCGCCTACGCGCGGGCCGGGTGGGATCCCCAGTAGCTGCATCACGTCTCGACCGCTAACCAGCGGCGGCGGAGAGATTACCTGCTCCATCTGATAGAAGTACGCTTCGAGCATCAGCTTCACCACTTCGAGGTGATCGCGGTAGTGCCCGACGACAAGACGCGATCCGCGCGTCGCCAGGTGATCCGCCAGCGAAAGCTGCAGCACGTCCAGGCCCGCGTCGCCGCAGTCTCGGAAGAAGCGATAGACAGCCTTGCGCGTAGCCGAGTGATCCCTGGCCAGCAACCCCGGTCGCATGTGGTTAACCACAATCACGCCAATGCGGTCAGCCTCTTGGGCCGAGAAGCGCAGCCGAGTCATCACGCCCGCCGCGACCCCGGCCCCGTTCCGCTCGTGTTCAAAGAAGCGAATGCGCCCGCTGGGCTCCACGCTACGTACTGCGGGCTTGCCCACGTCGTGCAACAATGCAGCGAATCTCAGAAGGATGCGCCGCGAGCGCCTTTCTGACGTGATGACTGCCCCGTGCGCGTCCAACTGCGTCGAGAACGCGCCAAGGTACTCCCGCTCCAGCGCATTGAGCTGCGAGCCGCGTTCTGCGCTCAGGCGCTCCACCTGGTTCAGGGTCTCCAGCGTGTGCTCGTAGACGTCGTGGACATGCGGCTGGGACTGTGTGATGCCCTTCAGTGCGGTGACTTCCGGCAGAATCGGCTCCAGCAGGCCGAAATCATCAAGCGAGCGCAGGTGGCCTGCTGCTCCGTCCGCAGCCACGATGAGCACAAGTTCCTGGCGAATGCGCTCCGCACTGGTACGAGAGATCAACGCTGCGTCGCGCCGCATCCAGGACTGGGTATCTGGTTCGATGCGCAGACCCACGCTGGCGGCCAGGCGCACAGCACGCAGCAGCCGCACAGGGTCAGACCGGAAGGCATGCTCGCTGGTGGCGCGCAAGGTCCGCGTGGCCAGGTCGTCGCGCCCCCCGAGTGGGTCCAGCACCTCGGGATACTGGTCGTAGCACGCTCGCACGTCCACAGCCATGGCATTCACACTAAAGTCCCGCTCGCCGAGGTCGGCCTCGATGTCCGGAGCGCGCAGGCGGGCGAAATCCACCTCCAGGGCATCGGGGGACCTGTAGAGGACGCGGGCTGCGTCCAGGTCGTCATCCAGGACATAGAACGCTCCGCCGGTGCGATCGGCGATGCGGCGCGCCAGCGGGATGGCGGGCGCTGACACGCTCAGGTCGATGTCCTTGCTCGCCCGGCCCAGCAGCCAGTCGCGCACGTAGCCGCCGGTCACGTAGGCAGCCGTGTGCTCCTGGCGCAGCAGGTCCAGAATACGCCTCACCACATCATCCTGCACAAAGGGAATGGCGCTCAACCGGGCCCCTCAGGCATTCGCCTTCGCGCCCAGGTGCTTCAGCGCGATGATGGTCTTGGCGTCGCGGATCACGCCGCTGCGCACCAGGCCGAGGGCTTCCTCGAGCGGCATCTCCACCACGCGCACGTCTTCGCCATGGTCCGGCAGTCCGCCTCCAGCGCCGACACGAGCCTTGCTGTTCACGTGCGCCAGGTAGAGATGGATGCGCTCGGTGCCCGCGCCCGGGCTGGCATAGAACGTGGTGACGTGTTCCAGGCGTCCCACAGAGTAGCCCGCCTCTTCCAGCAGCTCCGCACGCGCCACGTCCTCTGGAGCGTCGCCATGCTCCATCGTGCCCGCCACCACCTCCAACAGGCGGCAGTTCTGGCCCTCGCGCAGGTAGACCGGATAGCGGAACTGTTCGACGAGCGTGACCGTGCGTCGTCTGGCGTTGAACAGCAGGACCGCGACCGAGTCCCCGCGCTCGAACACCAGCCGCTCCACCTCTCGGCTCATGCTGCCATCAAAGCGCTCAAAGCGCAACCTGGCCTGCTCCAATTGGAAGAAGCCTTCGTACAGCCTGCGGCGGCTGCTGACCTCCACACGCACGGCGTCACCTCCGTTCAAGCCCGCTCGCTCAGGAAGAGTTGGTAGACGTACAGACTGAAGGCAAAGAACGTGATCGAGAGCGCAGACAGCGCAAGCAGCAGCCAGGGCCATTGCTCGCCGCCCACTCCCAGCGCCAGACCACACAGCACACCGCCACCCGCGTACACGACGCTATTCAGCAGCGAGATCAGCATGGCGTAGAAGAAGTGTATGGTCCAGAGTTTCGCCGCCGCCGGCACGGTATTCGGCTGCCATCGCAGAGCCTTGCTCAGCGCAGCAGCCTCAAAGTGGGCCGCATTGTGCAGGTAGAACTCTTTGATCTGGTTCATGGCCAGCACGCTGCCACGCCACGCCTGACGCAGGCGGATGAGCTGTAACAGGTACAGCCAGCCCACGACGTCCAGCAACCACAGCAGCCCCATGCCGACTACCGGCAGACCGAATGGAAGCGGCCACTGCCGATCCGCCGCCACCAGGGCCATCACTGCCGATAGGACGACGCCCGTGAGCACGAGGTAGAAATTCACGAGCGTGTGCCGGTCGTTCATGGCCTCGCTGGCCGTGGTCTGAGCGTACCCAAACTCCAATGCCAGCAGCTCGTGCGGCGGCAGGCCAGGGCGATGCTGCTCGAAGCATTCGGGACAGGAACTCAGAGCGGCTTCCTGCGCGCTGCGCGTCTTGCTCAAGTACAACAGGCACTCGATG
>CAYZKS010000132.1:0-6289 GCA_964478725.1 uncultured Anaerolineales bacterium | reverse complement strand
TGCAGGGCCTTCAGGTTCAACTCCTCGGTGCCCTTGGGTGCGCGTGCGGTCACGGCTTTTTCGATCGCCGCCCGCGATACCACGCCGGTGAGGCCCACAATCACACCCAGCGCCACCACGTTGGCAGTAATGCGCTTACCCGTGGCCTCCTCTGCAATGCGCGTGATCGGAATTCGGTGGGCGCGGGTGGAAGGAACGCGCTCTACGTTGATCGAGTCCACGACCAGCATGCCGTCCTTTTTCAGCTGGTAGTAGTACTTGTCGCAAGCTTCTTGGTTCATGGCCAGGAGCAGGTCGGCCTCCACCACTTTGGGGTAGTCAATTTCCTCATCCGATATCACTACTTCGGACTTGCTTGCGCCACCGCGCGCCTCGGGACCGTAGGATTGCGTCTGCGCCGCGTTTCTGCCTTCATAGATGGCGGCAGCCTCAGCCAGGATGATGCCAGCCAGAATCAGGCCCTGCCCGCCTTCGCCTGCCAACTGCAATTCATACCGCATGCTCGTCGTTCCTCCATCACGCTCGCGCTGCAGCCGCCTGGGCCTTCTTGACCACCTCGGCGTAGAGCTGCGTGTACTCTGGGCATTCGCGGTCCAACAGCACCCCACGCACGATCTTGTCCTGCAGCTCGTCTGCGCTCAGCTTCGCAGCAGCTTCGGCGGGCACGCTGCGCTCCTTCAGGGCGCGCATCATGTCCACTGCCGTTCCCAGCTTGTTCATCCGGCCATAGGTGGTGTGGCAGTAGCTCACCGCTTCCACCAGGGCAAACCCGCGTTTCACGATGGCCGATTCGATGAAGCGGTCCAGCTCGGTAGCGTGAAAGACGGTGCTGCGCGCCACAAACGCCGCTCCCGCTGCCTTGGCCAGGTCACAGATGGGAAAGGGCTGCTCCACATTGCCGTAGGGCGTGGTGCTGGCCAGCCTGTGCGTGGGCGTGGTGGGCGAGTGCTGACCGCCCGTCATGCCATAGATGTGGTTGTTCACAACGATGGTCGTCAGGTTGATGTTGCGTCGCGCAGCGTGGATGAAGTGATTGCCCCCGATCGCCAGTGCATCGCCGTCCCCCATCACCACGATAACATGCATGTCCGGGCGCGCCATCTTCAGGCCAGTGGCAAAGGCCAGCGCTCGCCCGTGCGTGGTATGCATGGTATTGAAATCGACGTAGACCGGCATACGTCCCGTGCAGCCAATGCCTGAGATCATGGCCACTTCGTCCTTGGATAGGCCCAGCCGGTCCACCGCGCGCACAATCGCGTGCATCACGATCCCAATGCCACAACCAGCACACCAGACGTTGGGGAACTTTTTCTTGTGACGCAGATAGTCGTAGATCCTGGTTTCGTCTTGGTCGGCAGTCTTCATGCCTGCCTCTCCTCGATCGCCTGTAGAATCTGCTGCGGCGTCACCATCTCACCATCTGCGCGGTTCACGCGCAGCACTTTCTTGCGTCCCACGATGCGCTCCACTTCCAGCGCCAGTTGCCCGAGGTTCATCTCCGGCACAACCACACTGCGCACGCCTTCCGCCAGATCCTCGACCACGCTTTCTGCAAACGGCCACAGCGTCAACATCTTAAGCAGGCCCACCTTGCGGCGGCGGGCGCGCGCCAGCTTGACCGCGTGCTGCGCCGATCGGGCCGTGCTGCCATAGGCAATCACCAGTGTATTAGCATCCTGCGTTCCGTCCTCGGCATACAGGCAAATGTCGCTGACATGATGGTTGATCTTGCCGAACACGCGCTTGAGCCAGGCGTTGATCTCGTCGCGACGCTCGGTCGGAAAGCCAGCCCTGTCGTGCATCAACCCTGTGACGTGATAGCGGAAGCCCTGACCGAAACTGACCAGCGGAGGCACGTCCGTGGGGGTTTCGTCATACGGATAGTACCAGTCCGGCGGAACGTCTGTTCCCATGCGATGCACGATCTCAACTGCTTCTGGAGCGGGCGGTTCGAAGCGCTCGCGCATGTGTGCCACAACTTCGTCCATGAGCAGCACGACCGGCGTGCGGTACTTCTCAGAGAAGTTGAAAGCCGTCACGGTCAGGTGGAAAGTCTCCGCAACGGATGAAGGGCACAGCACAATGATGGGGTGGTCGCCATGCGTGCCCCAGCGTGATTGCATTACATCGCCTTGGGCTGGTGAGGTCGGCAGGCCAGTACTGGGCCCGGTACGCTGCACGTTCACTATGACGCACGGGATCTCGGTCATGGCCGCATACCCGATGTTCTCCTGCATGAGCGAGAAACCGGGGCCTGAGGTCGCCGTCAAGGATTTCATGCCCCCCACGGAGGCGCCAATCGCCGCGGCGATGCCAGCGATCTCGTCCTCCATCTCCATGAACACGCCACCCAACGCTGGCAAGCGGCGCGATAGGATCTCGGCGATCTCAGACGAGGGCGTGATCGGGTAGCCCGAGAAGAAGCGGCATCCAGCCGCCAGAGCACCCTCGGCACAAGCTTCGTTGCCCTGCATCAACCGCACGCTCAATGTGGCTCTCCTGCATCAGCTTCATCAAGGTGGGTCACCGTGATCGCCAGGTCAGGACAGTGAAAGCGACACCAATCACATGCCGTACAACGTTCCGGATGGGCCACCACAGGCTGGCCATCTTTGCCCGGCTCAAACACCTGGCGTGGGCAGAAAGCTATGCATAGCCCACAGCCCTTGCACCAATGGCTGAAGACCTTGACGCGTCCCCGCGGGCCGCGTTTCTCTTGCTCAGGCGTAATGACGGTCTCTGCCAAAACGACCGCCGCGTCTTGCTCCATGCACAAACCTCCACACGTGTACCATGACGATGCGTATTATACCTTACGCGATTCTGCCAAGTCCTGGTCGGGTCCGCGGCGCGTGCAGAGTGTTCGGCTAGTAGCGCATACTGGTATACGCGATACCGCGGGGGGATTCTGGGGATGGGCAAGGGACGAATTCGCCTCGCCGTCCCGAGGCACGCAGTGCTGCGTGGGTCTACGGGACAGGCAACACCCGCTGGTTCGAGGCCTTGGCACGCCACAGCTCCCGCTCTAGATAGACGTCCTCCCGGCGTGCTTGCGCCTCCGCTACACTGGCCTGCACTTGCTCAATCATTTGACTCAACTCGCCTAACCGGACGTGCATACGCTGCTCAGTCCCTTGCCAGCCACGGTGCATCTCGCGAGCAAGAAAAGACAATAGCACCGCTGCAACCAGGCCCAGGTACCAGGGCAGGCCTTCCAAAACAAAGGCCACCAGGAACCACATCACCGCTGCCAGCAGCCCCGAAGCCAAGGTCCGGGCTTGCGGAGCCTGGATGGCTTCTTCAAAAGCCTGGACCTCGCTGCGATAGGCCGACTGCACCCGCCGAAGCTGTTCCTGCTGTTGTTCAACTTGGTGGTCAGCGTCCATCGCGGCTGCTTCAAGCGCCTCGGTCTTGTCGCCAGCCAATGCCACGTCACCTCCGCCACCCACGGCCAGGATGTCCTCAAAACGCGTCAGGATAGGTGTATCCTGGTCAGCCCAATCCACCGCGAACTTGGATCCACAGTAGCTACAGCGACAATGCCTGATAGCAGAGAGCAGAGGCAACGCTGCATCGCACCTCGGGCAACGCACACCTTCGTGAGTCATCTGCGAACCACCTTTCGCTCCGCGAGTGCAGCCGAGCACCGGCATCTGGCCAGATTCTAGCGCAGTCCTGCATATATGTCAAGGAACAGAGGCCTCGTTCTTGGTCTGCCCGAGATCAAAGCGTGTTCTGGCTGGCTATCTTGACCAGGAGCCTGTGAAGCGGGTCTCTGATTCCTACCGCAAGCTCAATAACCTGCTCAGGAAGTGATCGTAGCTCTGAGCGAATTGCCCCAGTGTCGCCCGCACGGGCTCCCACTGCGCTACAGCGTCAACATCCTCCAAAGCAAGTGGGACGTGAGGCCGGAAGCGCTCGTCTTCTGCTTCGACCCACTTCCTATACGCCACATAGTACGCCTGGCGGAAGATTTCGCTGTGGGATAAGACGCTCAGCACGCGCTCGGGCACCGGCTCATCCACGCTTGTACCGCGCAGCTCCATACAGGGTTCCAGATCGAAGGCATGTCGTACATCAGGAAATACGGTCAGGATAGGGACGCCGAGCGTTTCGGTAATGTCAGGGTACGCGCTAGGCAGCCTGTCGTATCCCGCGCCCTCTCGGTAGATGCGCAGCGATGCCACTAGCGGGCGAATCCGGCCGATGTCGTACCCCTTCACTCGCATCAGGCGCTGGAGCTTTTTCAAGACCGCTACGCCTGACCAAGCGGCAGCCTCCCGCGCATCCGCTTCCTCGATGCCCTGTGCCTTCAGATCCGGCAGCTTGGCCAGTAGCTCGTCTCGGACGGGGTACGCCAGGCGCCCGTTCATTTCCGAGAGCACCGAGAAGATGGCTTGTCCCTCCTGGATAACCTCAGCGAAGCGCAGCAACTGGAACAAGCCAAAATTGACTGTGATGTTCACTCCAATGCCCTGCTTGGTCAAGGCTCGACACGCCGCCAGGCCAGCCAGAGTTCCCGGCAGCTTGAAGACCACGTTGGGCACGTTCCCACCGAGCCTTTCGGTCAACGCTGCATAGATGTTCTGCGCGTCGGCGATCATGGCTTCGGCCTCACCATGTCGCTTGGGGTTAACCTGCAGGCTCACACAGCCCATATCGCCGTTCGTCAGCAGGAAGACGGGGCGCAGGAGGCGCATATTGGCCCACACCACCTCCAAGGTGGCCAGGCGCGCCAGCTCCTCGCCTTCGGCTTGAGGATTCTCCGACACGATCTGCACCATTACCGGGTCCCAGTACTCAGGATTGGCCGTCCAGGCAACATCCACCAGCACCGGATTGGTCGTCACAAACGATGCGCCCAGGTACATGGTGTACTTGAGAAAAGCTGCATAGTCGTTTCCCAGCTCGGTCTGCGTCGAGCCTGACACGCGCATCTCCGCGACACGGCGTAGATGACTGGACTCAACAGACCTGACCAGGTTGCGCAAGTATGCGCCGATCGAACGCCCCATGAGCTGCTCTGTGTCGACGTCCGGCTGCTTCGATCCTTGAGCGACGAAGCGTGCCCTGGCTTCCTTACGCCACTGGACCAAGATGGCACGCGCCACATGTGGCGCGGCAGCTTCGCATTCATCTATGGCCTGCAAGCAGGCCAAGGCCTCCGCCTTGCAGATCCCCGATTGCAGAATGCGCTCCCCATGCAGGCTCGCATTGGTGAGATTCCAGTTCACCAGCAACGACTGCAGGCTTACTACCAGCTCGCTGAGGAAGGCGATGCAGGCCCCTTTGTGCTTGTCGCTTGCTCCGGCGAAGCGAGTCACGAGCCTCTGGCGCACAGCACTCAGTGCAGGTGCGAAATCCATGGGAGAAGCGTAGAAGAGGATACGATGAGCTGCCGCCTCCGGTTCCCCTGACTCAATCATGCCCTCCACATCTTCCGGGGAGAGCCGGCGCTCGGCTCTTAGCTCATTCGCAATCTGTTGCCGCATTCGATCCTTCACGCTTGGCATACCGCCTTTCCATCAGTATCCGGTCAGAACCCGCCTACTTTTACCCGTTTGTGCAGAGTTTGTCAACTTGCTGTAACACGTCTGCAACCGGAGCGGCATCCAAGCCGACCGCGTCAACGCAGCTGCGACCCATGGCCGGGCTGCAAGCAGCACACGCTGCGGGAGCCTGCACTGTGCGCACGCGCTTGCCGCGCGGAGCCCACACCTCGGGGTCGGTGGTGCCGAAGACCGCGACTGTTGGGGTACCCACGGCCGCCGCCAGATGGCTCACCCCGGAGTCGTTACCCACAAACAGGGCGCACCGGGCCAGAACACCCGCTAGCAGCGGCAGAGGGAGGCGCTGCGCCAACACGTATTGGTCGTCGCCAAAGCAGCTTCGCCACGCGGTCACCGCGGATTCGTCGGCAGGCCCCTCAACTAGAACGATGCGCAGTTGGTGGCGCTCAACCAGATGGCGAGCCACCTCTGCAAAATGTGCTGGCGGCCAATTCTTGGCCTTGCTGCCACTGCCCGGGTGAATCGCTGCGGCGCGCTGCGATGTGAGGTCGTGCGCATGGCGCCATTGCTCTGCAGCTTGCTGATCTGCCAGGGTGAGCCTCAGATGGGGTGGCTCATGGCTGGGAGCAATCCCCAGCGCGCGCAATGGGAATTGCAGGTGATCGCTCATGTGCATGCGACTCCCCAATGGCGGGCGGGAGTCGAAACTGAGTGCTCGGCCGCGGGCCGCTCGCGCCAGGCTCACAGCAAAGCCGTGTTCCGGCGGCGCAGCATAGGAC
>CAYZKS010000131.1:0-9589 GCA_964478725.1 uncultured Anaerolineales bacterium | reverse complement strand
GGGCGGTGGTTGGCGCCACCGCTACTGGTACTATGCCACCGGCGTGCCGGGCTGGGCCCGCTTCGGTTACGGGCCGGCCTGGGGAGCGCCGCCGGCCTGGGGCTACGGGCCCTATGCCGCGGAACCAACCCGCGAGCAGGAGACCGAGTTCCTCCGGCAGCAGGCTGAATGGCTGAAGCAACAGCTAGAAGCCATTGGCCAGCGCATTGAGGAGCTGGGGAAGGAAGAGTAGGTAGAGACACCTGCTGGAGCCCCGGGGCGGATGGCTGGCCCACATGGCGCAGCATCCGTCCCGGGGCTCAAACTGAGCAGGAGTGCGCGTTCCCGCACCGAGCTGGTGAATCCGTGCTAGTGGAACGCCAGATGCCATGGTAGAATAGGCGGCTCATCGCCCGCGTAACAAATCCAACTGGCATGTGAAGGGAATCGTCCACACATAGCCAGAGACCACGCAGGAGCATCGGATGTACTTGCAGCGACTTGTCCAGCGCGGCCTACATCTTGCGCAACGTCAAACCCATGACTTCAAGGTCATGTTGGTGCGCCGGACACTGCACGGGTTGGCGACCGGTCTGACGACGCAATACAGTTCTCTGTATGCCACCTTGCTAGGGGCCAACCCGGTGCAGCTGGGGTCGCTGCACAGCGTTGGCAATACCGTGGGCGCCCTTGCATCGCTGTCCGCGGGTTGGTTCATTGACTATCATAGCCCGAAGAAGGTGTTCGTCCTTGGCACCGCGATGCTGATAGCGGCCGGCTGGCTTCAATTCGCGGCCCCCAATTGGACCTGGCTCTACGCAGCCGTGATCATCTACTACCTGGGTGTACGCATCACCTGCACCTCCTGCACGGTCACCTGCGCCGCCGAGCTGCCCAACGAGGGACGGGCTACCGGGCGTGGCCTCTGCCGCACGCTGGCCGCGCCAGTGTCCATCGCCGCCCCCCTGCTGGCGGCCTGGATCATCTCTCGCTTTGGTGGCATCCGCGTGGAGGGGCTGCGCCCGCTCTTTGCCATCCAGGGACTCATCTTTGCAGGCATACTGGCGCTTCTGCTGACGCAGTTGTCCGCCGCTTCTGCCCGCAACGAGCGCAGCGACGGGCTAGGCATCCTTTCGGGTTTCTTGCAGATTTTCAAGCAGGGTCCCGCCGTGGCGCGCCTGATGTTGATCATGGGGCTGATGGAACTACCCTGGACGATAGGGCAGCCCTTCATGCCGGTGTACGCGTATGAGTTCAAGGGAGCGAATGAGTTCATCATCAGCGGCATCGCCATGACCAGCATGCTGGTGCCGATGCTGGCATCGATCCCACTGGGCCGGCTGGCCGACCGGCACGGCCGCAAGAAGCTGCTGTTTGCCATTGCCCCACTAACCTACGCCGCCAACCTCTTCTTGATCTTGGCGCCTGCGGCAGGCGCGGGCGGGTCACTGTGCCTCTTGATGTACGGCGTTTTCTTTGGTTTCAACAGTATCGGTATGGCGCTTGCCTCCTCGATGGCGGCCGAGATCGTGCCGCAGGAACAGATGGGGCGTTGGATTGGCGTCGTCGGCCTGTTTCGCGGTCTGTTAAGCATTCCCGCTCCCACCGCGGCTGGGCTGATCTGGGAGCACGTCGGCCCACAATACGTGTTTCTCGCTGCCATCGGCATTGATGTCTGCCTGCGTTTGCCACTCCTGGCGCTTTCTCGGGAGACACTACATCTACACCAGAAAGCTGAGGCGTCCGATGTCTGAAATGCCCCACCCCGATTTTGCAGATCGCTGTATGATATCCTGTGGGATACTACACCCCGAGATGTCCCACCTGATCCGGAGCGGCTTTCTAAACCCGCGTCGCATCTTGTTCACACCGCCGGGCCTGCATGCCGTGCCGGACAGACTGGAAGCTCACCTGCTCAGGAAGCTGAAGAAAGCCAGAGAGACCTGTCCTGACCACAAGATCTTGGTCGCGTATGGGAAAAAGTGTCACGTCAGCACGGATGAGCCGCTCAAGCGCGTGGATTCCATCTTGCAGGAAGCGGGTGCGGAGATCGTGAGAGTTCAGGGCGACTATGGCTACGACATGCTGGCCGGGCTGGAGGAGCGGCAGCGCATCAGCGGTGGAAGACAGGAAAAGATCTTGTGGTTCACCCTGGGCTGGCTGAAGAACTGGAAAGCCATCTACCAGCAGTACCTGGGCTGGGATGCGGCGGATGCTAACGCCAATTTTCCCGGCTTCTACGACAAGATCATCGTACTGGACAGCCTTGGGATTGCCGACGAGTACATGGCGCAGCATCCTGAGGAGATCCTGGAGTTGTTCGACTGGATGGGCCTCGAGGTCGAATTCTGCCCCATCAGCCTTGACCGCCTCAAGGGCCTGCTGACGGACGCCCTATCTGCGCCCATGGCTGGCACAACCTTGCCGAGGGGGGCAAACCCATGATCGCGTTCGGACCGGTTCCTTCCAGGCGCCTGGGGCGCAGTCTGGGGATCAACAACATCCCGCCCAAGATCTGCAGCTATGCCTGCGCCTATTGCCAGTTGGGGCGAACCATCCAGATGCGCGTGCAACGTCGCGAGTTCTACAAGCCGGATGAAATCCTGAGCGCAGTGCAGGAAAAGGTCGCAAAGACCAAGGAAGCGGGGGAAGGCATTGACTATCTCACCTTCGTGCCGGATGGCGAACCGACGTTGGACATCCACCTGGGCCAGGAGATCGAGCTCCTGAAACGCTTGAACCTGCCCATCGCCGTGATCAGCAACGCTTCCTTGATCTGGCGGCAGGACGTCAGGGAGGAGCTGCTGGGCGCGGACTGGGTCTCGCTGAAGGTGGATGCCGTTGAGGAGGCGGTCTGGAGGCGCATCGACCGCCCGCACGGCAGCCTGGACCTGGCGCGCATTTTGGAGGGGGCGATGGCATTTGCCGCAGCCTACCGCGGAGAACTGGTCACCGAGAGCATGCTCGTCGCCGGCGTGAACGATGGCGAGTCGCAACTGCAGGCGTTGGGCGGCTTTCTAGCCCGTCTGCGGCCCGCACGCGCCTACGTGGCGATACCGACTCGCCCTCCGGCCGAGTCGTGGGCGCAGGCGCCTGACGAGCAAGCCATCAACCGGGCGTATAATATCCTTGCGCAGAACGTGGCGCAGGTGGAGTACCTGATCGGCTACGAAGGCAACGCCTTTGCTTTCACGGGCAACGTGGAGGGAGACCTGCTGAGCATCACCGCGGTGCATCCGATGCGCGAGGACGCCGTGAGCGAATATCTGGCTCGGGCTGGAGCGGGGTGGCCGGTGGTGCAGCAACTCCTGGCGCAGGACGAGCTTGTGGAGACGGAATACGGAGGTCACAGATTCTTCCTCAGACGGCTTGGCAAGCATAGCTAGGACCAGGAATCCATAGCAGCGTCAAGGCCAGGGCGAGCGCAGGGCACCGCCACGCGGCTAGCGAAGGCAAGCTCCCTTTCATCCCACCCACAGAGCTAGGAGGCACAGCGTGTCCAAGTTCTCACTGGACGTGTTGCGAGAGCGGGTCTTTCCCTTTGCCCATTGCGAGGACCCCGACGTCATCCTTGGCGCCGCGTTCGGCGAAGATGTGGCGCTCACCAGGGTCGGAGGTGACATCCTGGCCTCGCACCTGGACCCCATCGTCGGGGCCATCGGGGATATCGGCTGGCTGGCCGTGCACGTGGCCTGCAACGATATCGCCGCATCTGGCGTAGCGCCGCGCTGGATTCTGCTCCTGGTGCTGGTGCCCCACATGCAGGACGAGCAATTGCTGGAAGGCATCATGCGCGATGCCGGGCGTGCGGCCCAGGAGGTTGGCGCCTGCATTATCGGAGGGCACACCGGGTATTCGGCCGCGCTTTCACGGCCGCTCGTGGCCGTGACGGCGCTGGGAACCGCCTCGGGCCGCAAGCCGGTGCGCACTGGCGGAGCCCAGGTGGGCGACCAGGTGCTGGTCACCAAGGGCATCGCGCTGGAGGGAACCGCCATTCTGGCGCAGGACTTTGCACGCGCGGCGCGCGAACTGGGCCTGAGTGAGAAGGAGCTGGAAGAGGGCCGCCGCATGATGGCGCAGGTCAGCGTGATGCCGGAGGCGCTGCTGTTGGCAGACAATGGCGTGACGGCCATGCACGACGTGACCCGCGGCGGCATTCTGGAGACGCTGCTGGAGATCGCGCATCTATCGCACGTCGGCATTGAGGTGGATTTTGGCCGTCTGCCCATCCCCCCGATTGTCTCGCGCTTCGCCCAAGCGTTTCGATTCGATCCGCTGAAGATGATCTCGTCGGGCACGTTGGCCGTGACCGTCCCTCCTGAGTGCGTGGAGCGTGTGAGCCGGGCTTTGGAGCAATCGGGCACGCCGTTTGCCTATGTGGGTTATGTAACCGACAAAGCGGGTGTGAGCGTTGTCAAGGATGGGGTTACGACCCAGCATACGGAGATTCGCTGCGAGGAAGACGAGTTGGCCCGCATGTGGACCCTCTATACTCCGGGCGAGTGAAAGGGAAAGGCCAATGGCCTTGAGCGCTCAAGGCCGACCTTTCCCCATGGAGTACGATGGAAAGAGATCGCACAGGAGCGGACTCCCAAGGGAGGTGCAAGCATGACTGAGTTCAGGCGCATTCTTGTTCCCCTGGATGGTTCACGCCTGGCCGAACGGGCCATACCGTTGGCCACAACACTGGCCCGCAAGTTCGGGGGCGAGATCCTCCTGCTACATGTCCTGGACATTCCCATACCCACCCTGCCGACGTCGCACCTGGAAGTAACCATGGGACGGGTAAGAGAAGCCCGCGCCCAAGCCCTCAAAGAGGCCCAAGAGTACCTCGATACCCGGCAGCAGGAAATCCACCAGCAAGGGATTGAGGTGCGCGTCCTGACGCGCGACCGGTCGCCCGCCGAAGACATCCTCCAGGTGGCTGATAGTGAGCGAATCGACCTGATTGTGATGAGCGCCCACGGTCAGGGAGGTCTGGCACGCTGCAGCTTTGGCAGTGTAGCCGACAAGGTGGCGCGCCAAAGCCCCTGCCCGGTCTTGCTGGTGCGCTATGCCGCGCCCGAGGCCGCAGGCACAGGGTAGTTGAGGAGATGCGGGCATCCAGGTCCCGCATGTCTATCCTCCCGCCTTCTTCAGCACGATGGGCAGGTGCAGCCAGAAGCGGGCGATGAAGACGTCGCCACTGCGGGCAGATCATGGCGTCCGGCCTCCCGCATGCATCATACCACGGGTGCCGGGATTTGGAGATGGTAGCGCTAGATTGCGACTCGCACTCCAGCGAACAGGCAAGAGGATTGGCGAGCACAACGCACCGGGTCGCAGAGACGGGGCAAGCCCCAGCCGCCGAGCTGCAATCCCACCACCACTGACCCCACCAACTATGGCCTCACTGGCTGGCATCTGGCGGGCGATACTGTCTATCACGTGAACCCCAGCTCCATTCCCGCCGGCGTAGTGAATGCCGAGACGGCCATCTCCAATGCGTTCCAAGCGTGGGAAGCGGCAAGCAAGGGGAAGGTGGATTTCATCCAGGGCACACCGACCACGCTCAAAGCCGCCAAGTACGATGGCCAGAACATTGTTGCCTGGGGGAATGTGAGGTACGGCCAGGCCATCGCCGTGGCCTACACCTGGTACGACCCAGAGACAGGTCACGTCGTAGAGGTCGACACCATCCTAAGCTCCAAACTCGCGTGGCGCTTCACCAGCGTGTCCAACCCGGATGCCGTGTGCGGGGATTTCTGCTGCTACGACGTGCAGAACATCCTCACCCACGAGATCGGCCACTGGGTGGGGCTGGACGACCTGTACGACGCGGCAGACAAAGACCTGACCATGTACGGCTACGGCGCCAAGGGTGAGCTGAAGAAGGATACCCTGGCTTCCGGCGACGTGCTGGGCATCGACGCCATTTACTAGCCATAGCGATTGCAGTCTCCGGGCGGGACCGCCTGGTCCCGCCCCTGTGGGCCAGGAGCTCGGCGAGCCGCCAGGCTACGGCCATTCCTGCCGCTGCGTCGGGCGCAGGTCCCGCGGGCGGCCCCTTCAGCCCTGCTCAGGAGCGACGTGCTGCCACGCAAACGCGGCGATGGCCCTCACCGCCTGACGCGCCTCGGGCAGAAACGGCGTCAGGATGTGCCAGACGTGCCACATGCGCGCATAGACCTGCAACGTCACGTCCACCCCGGCCGCGCGCGCCTTGGCAGCAAAGCGCGTGGCATCCCTGCAAAGAAACTCCTCTTCGCCCACCTGTATCAGCAGCGGCGGCAGGCCGTGCAAATCGGCGTAGTAGGGCGAGACCAACGGCAAGCGCGGGTCGGTCGCGCCCAGGTACATCCGGATCTGTTGTTGCCCCCATCCGATCGGCAGGCCGCAGTCGCTCTCCGCAGGGGCGGGTGCGCCTGCGCCTGCCAGGTCGCACGGCGGGGACAGGCAAGCGGCCGCGGCGGGCAAGGGCTCGCCTGCCTCGCGCAGGGCCAGCATGGTGGTCAGGCTGAGGTTGCCGCCCGCCGAGTCGCCAGCAATCAGGATGTGTTGTGGCAGGGTGCCGTTGCTCAGCAGCCAACGGTAGGCGGCCAGGCAGTCCTCGAGCGCGGCCGGGTAGGGGTGCTCGGGCGCCAGGCGGTAGTCCAGCGCCAGGCTGCGCATGCCTGTGGCCTTGGCCAGGTTGCCCACCAGCCAGCGGTGGACTGCGGACCAGCCCAGAGTCCAGGCGCCGCCGTGCAGGTACAGCAGCACGCCCGCGGAGCGCGGCTGCGCCGGGGCAATCCACTCGGCGTTCACGCCGCCCGCCAGCACGGGCTGCACGTGCACGCCGCGCGGCAGGATGCGCCACTTGAGCGAGCGCTGCATGGTAGCGCGCATCTCCTCAAGCGACGAATACCGCTCCACCTGCGCGATCACGCGCCGCACAAAGGGTCTGAAGAGCTTGCTGCGCAGGCTGGGCATGCCGTCACCACCGCTACTTTCCGTCATGCGCATTCGTTGGCGGCGTCCCCAGCCGCCATCAGCTCATCCACCACGGCCTGCAATTGCAGCGCTTCCCCGCGCGCCAGGGCCGCTTCCAGCTCCTGCGCAGGAAGGGCCTCGCGCAGGGTTGCCAGCAGCGCACCGGCTCTCTGTTGTACGTCCATTTCGCGGGACGGGTGGGCCAGCGCCAGCCCCAGCCATTCAGCCGCGCGTACGTTGTCTCCGGACATCGCCCTGAGGCGAGCAAAGCCCACCAACGCGTAGAGTTGAAAGCTGAGGCTGCCGACGGCCGTGGCTCCCGAAAGCGCCCGTTCAAAATAGCGCCCAGCTGACCCCGCGTCGCCCGTCGCGGCCGCGTCGTGGCCCAGGCCGGCCATGAAGATGGTGGCGATGGCCCGAGACCCGATCTCCTCGGCGATGCTGAGGGCCTCCTGATGGTAGCGGCTCGCGGCTGCTTGCTCATTCATCGCCGCTGCGACCTCTCCCAGGTTGAACAGAACGAGGGCCGCCCCTTTGCGATCGCCGATCTCGCGTTTGATCGCGAGGCTCTGCTGGGAATAGCGAGCCGCCGAGGCCAAGTCGCCTTCCAGGCGAGCTGCCTCGCCCAGGTTAGAGATGCAGGCGGATACCTGGCGTTGGTCCCCGATCTGACGGTAGAGCGCTAGGCTGTCCTGTAAGTAGCTGAGATTCAGCGCCATGTCGTGCTGCAGCAGGGCCGCCAGGTGCAGGCGCAGCAAAGCGCGTGCCTCCGCCGCCCGGTCGCCCGCCGCACGCGCCAGAGCCAGCGCCTCGCTGGCAAGAGACTGTATTCCGCCGAAGGCTCCCTCCTGGTAGGCCAGGAAGGCAAGGCCGCTGAGCGCCTCCGAAGCCGTTCCGAGGTCGCCAGCCTCACGCGCCAGGTCCGCTGCGGCGCTCAGGTTCTCCCGCGCCGCGGCAAAGTTGCCCAGGTCATCCTGCGCGTTGCCCAGGGCCTTCAACAGCCTGGCCCGTATGCGCTTCTCCCCCTGTGGCAGGAGCGCCAGGGCGCGCTCGCAGGCGGCGACAGCCTCGCGCAGGCTGCCTGTGAGCCAGGCGTCCCCGGCCACGCGCTCCAGCCACGGTGCGGCCAGCATTGCCTCGCCCGCGCGCTCATAGTGATCCGCGATCAAGCCGGCATACTCCCCCACGCGCTCGCCCGCGTTCTCCTCCAGCCACTGCGCCACCTGCTTGTGGTAGGTGCGCCGCAGCTTCAGCAGCACCGTTTCGTAGGTCACGTCGTGCAGGATCAGGTGCTTGAAGACGTATTCCTGCGCCCCGGAGAACGACGAGCGCTCGCGTCGAAACACCAGCTCGCGCTCCCGCACCACCTCCAACAGTGGCGCCACCTGCGAAGCGTCGGGCGCACGCCCCTCCTCGGGGGACTGCGCCGCCACCGCTCCGTCCCAGAACACGCGCCCCACCACTGACGCACGCTGCAAGACGTCGCGCGCCTCGCGCGGCAGGCCGTCCAGCCGCGCCTGCAAGACGCCGGTCAGGGTGGGCGGCACGTGCAAGCCCTTCAGGCGCGGCAGCTCCACGCGCCACGGCTCCTCACTGGTGACGATCACCCCTTCTTCGATCAGCATCTTGATCAGCTCTTCCACGTAGAAGGGGTTGCCCTCCGCGCCATCCGTGATCAGGTCGCTCAGGTCGTCGGGGACGCTCTCGACATTTTTCAGCACCTCGGCCACCAAGGCGCGGCTCTGCCGCCGCGACAGCGGCTTGAGCGCCAGGTGCACGTAGGCATCGCGCCCCTCCCCCCAGTTCGGCCGCCGCTCGAACAGCGCCGGCCGCGCCAAGCACACCAAGAGCAGGCGCGCTGCCGGGATCTCGGTTACGATGTGGTCGATCAAGTTCAACGAACTGTCGTCCGCCCAGTGAAGGTCCTCCAGCAGCATCAGCATGGGCTGTTGCGCCGTCATGGCGCGAATGTAGTTCAGCAGGTACGCCGTGGCAAGCTGTGCAAACGAGGCGTCTCCCAGCAAGTTCGTCACCGCCTGGCTGCCCGCCGCGCGCAGGTCAAAACCCGCCAGGTGCCCCACCAGGTCGGCCCGGTCTTGTTTCAAGTATCCCGTCATGCCCGCCCGGAACTTGCTCAGGACCGTGACCGCGCTGTCGCTCTCCAGGATCTCAAAGCGGTTGGCGAACAAGTCCCGCAGCACCGCGTACGGAACCCCGCGCGTCTCTGCAACCGCACGCCCCTTGAACAGCCAGAAGCGCTCCGGGCGCAGCTCGGCCCAATTCAAGAACTCGTACAGCAGCCGAGACTTGCCCACACCCGCATCGCCCGACACGATGGCCACGCGCGTCTCACCGCCCTCCACCGCGTCCAGGTAGGCGTTCTGCAGCAGTTGCAGCTCCGCCTCCCGCCCGACCGTGCGCGTCTCCACGCCCTCCACCCCGCGCGTCTCCAGGCGGAATGCCCGCGGCTTGGCACGCTGCACCAAGTAGGTCTGCACCGGCTCGGCCTTGCCCTTCACCATCAGCGGCGGCTGCGGCTCGACGTCGAACACCCCGCGCACGTGGCGGTAGGTGTCGTGTGTGATCAGAATCCCACCCACCGGCGCGTTCTGCTCCATGCGCGCCGCCAGGTTGATGGCATCCCCCACCGCCGTGTACT
>CAYZKS010000130.1:0-9663 GCA_964478725.1 uncultured Anaerolineales bacterium | reverse complement strand
CACCCACACGCCGACCCGCACGTCTACCGCATCGCCCACCATGTCGCCCATGCCGCGTACGAGCACCCCCACTGCCACCCTCACCGCGGCGCCGTCGGCCACGCAGCCCACCTGCCCCACGGAGCACGAGCCCAACGATAGCTTTGAGCAGGCCGCCTTCATCGAGCCCGGCCAGGAGCTGCTTTCCTACATCTGCCCGGCGAACGACCTGGATACCTTCCAGTTCTACGCCGAGAATGGCCAGACCATCCGCGCCCACCTGTACCACATGAGCTACAACGCGGACCTGGAGCTCTTCAATCCCTCCGAGGCGAGCAAGGGGCGATCGAATCACACGGGCACGACGGAAGAGGAGCTGGAGATCGTCGCTGACCAGACCGGAGCGTTCTACGTGCGCGTGTCTGGCTCGCAGGGCAACTTGGTGAACCCGTACAACCTGCTGGTCACGCTCAGCGGGCAGCCGCTGCCGACGCTCACGCCCACGCCCACGGCCACCCGGCCGTACCCGGGCTGCGACGACGACTTTGAGCCCAACGACGAGCGCGGCCCGGGCAAGCCCGCCTGGGACCTCACCTGGTCCGGCTTCTGGAGCTACATCTGCACGGACCTGGATCATGACTTTTGGCGCATCCCCTCCGTACGCGTGGGCCAGACCATGGACATCGCGCTCAACACGGCTGGACGCAACTACCAAGTCAAGCTGTACAACCCGCAGTGCGCGGTGGTCGCGGCGCCCAATTCAGTGACGGATGACATCATGCGCATTCGCCATACGGCAACGGTGTCCGGCACGTGGTATGCGGAGGTCTCGGGTCGCTGGATGAGCTCGTCCCGCACTGTTCCCTACCACATCGCCGCCAGCGTCTACGACTGCACGCGCGACCGGTTTGAGGACAACGATTTCTGGGGCTCCTCCGGATCGAATCTGGGGCGCCCCACCTCCCCCCGCCTGGAGCAGGGCCTGAGCATCTGCCCGCCCGGCGAGCAGGACTGGTTCGGTCTGGAGCCCAAGCAGGGCGACACCCTGGTAGCCGAGCTCATCCACGATGCGGGCCAAGGCGCGCTGCGCATGTGCCTGTACGAGGAGTGGCCGGAGGCTGCCTTGCGCTGCACCAACCCCGCGCTGGGCTTGAACCGCATCGAATACGTGTGCCCGGACAATGAGGGCCTCAATCTGATGGTCGAGGCCGTCACGCCAGGAGGCAGCAACCCCGACTATGGCATCAGCGTGCATCTCCAGCCGCCTCCGACAGCGACGCCCACGGCCACGCGCACGCACACGCCCACGCGCACGCCTACGCGCACGCCGACCCGGCGGGCGGTCGACCTGAGCGTGGATGCGCTGGAGGCAACCCAGGGGCTGCAGGACTTGAACAACACCATCCACCTGCTGGCGGGCAAGCCCACCTACCTGCGGGTGTACGTCACGGGCGGTCCCGTACCGTGGACGGCGCTGGGTGACGTGCAGGCCTGGCTGGATGGCGTGCCCCTATCCCCGCCCAGCTATCCGCTGGTCCAGGTCACCAGCACTTCGGTGATGAGCCGCTTGGACCAGCGCAAGGACGTGGGTAGCACGCTGCACTGCTTCCTGCCCAAGGCCTGGCTGGAGCGGCCGGGCAGGCTGAAGCTCATCGCCAGCGTGACCCCGCAAGGGGCCAACGACCCCTTCCTGGCCGACAACCAGGGCATCGCCACCCTGGAAATCGAGGCGTCGCCACCGCTGCACATCCAGGCCGTGCAGGTGCTGGACGGCGGGAGCGGGGCCTTGAATGGCACGGGGCCGAGCTATGCGGACTATTACGGCATCGAAATGCTGGCTCAGCACATGTACCCGGTCTCCAAGATTTGGTTGCATCCGGCCAAGTACGCGGTGGACTGGAATAACGAAGACCTCGTGTTCGTCGGCCTGTGGTGGGTGGACATGTTGGACCCCGACCCGGGGCCCAATACCGTAATCATGGGCATGGTGCGCCCGCAGGCGCCCAAAGAGCACGGTGGCAAGGGCAACAACTGGCGCCTGTGCTGGGTGAACCTCGACGGCTGGAGGGAACTGACTGCCGCGCACGAGATGGGCCACTGCTTTGGCCTAAACCACGTGCACTGCTCAGATGAACCTGGGCCCTACGAGGACGCCTATCCCTACCCCCTGAACCAGATCAGTTTGGGTACGGTGGATGACTACTGGGGACTGACCATGCGCCAGTCCCCTCCAGACGTGCTGCCTGGCGCCGAGTGGACCGATGTGATGAGCTACTGTGACAAACAGTGGATCTCGATGTACACCTACGAAAAGCTGCGCGGCGCCCTGTGCCGCGGGGCGGGCATGCGCTCGGAGGACGCCTACCGCCAGACGAACACGCTGGCTGGCACCGAGTACCTGCTGGCTATGGGCCTTGCGGCTGCTGACGGGATGAGCGCCACGCTGGTGTCCACGCTGCGCCTGGACGGAGCGTACCTGGACCCGCAGGCGCGCATCAGCCCCGATGGGGACTATGTGCTGCAGCTCCTGGGGGCAAGCGGCCAGGTGCTGGAGCAGGTGGGGTTTGGCCCCGCGCTGAGCAACCACGCAGAACAGACGCTGCCCTTCGCCGTGCTCATCCCCTGGAACCCGGCCACGACGCGCATGCTGGTGAGCCGCGCGGGGCAGGCCTTGGACTCCGAAACCCTCAGCGCCCACGCGCCCTCCGTCTCCTTCAACCCGGTGGGCAACGTCGCTGGCAACAGGCTGGCGTGTTCGTGGACGGCCAGCGACGCCGACGGCGATGACCTGACGTTCACGCTGATGCTGAGCAGCGACAACGGCCAGACCTGGGAGGGCGTAGCCTCGGGCAACCTCACCCAGCGCATTGATCTGGATACCTCCTTCTGGCCCGGGACCTCCCAGGCGCGGCTGCGCCTGCTGGTGAGCGACGGCCTGCAGACGGGAGAGGCAATCAGCAACGCCTTCTCCGTGCCGGAACGCGCGCCGGTGGCTTTCATCGTCTCACCCGAGGATGGCGCCGCCGTTGCGCCCGGCGATCCGGTCTTCCTGCGAGCTACGGGCTACGATGCCGAGGACGGGCCCCTGGGCGACGCGGCCTACACCTGGAGCTCGGATCGGGATGGCGCGCTGGGCAGCGGCGCTGAGATCGTGGTTGACTCCCTGAGCCAGGGCTGGCACAGCATCACGCTGACGGCCAGGGACAGCGATGAGCGCGTGGTCGAGCAATCCGTGCGCCTGTGGGTGGGCGGCCGGGTGTACCTGCCGGTGATCATGAAGCGGCGCGCGGGTTGAACACCGAGCAGCGATTGTGTCAAGGGGAGGATGAGCCACCGAGTACGCGCAGTCAAAGTGCAGGCCGGTCGTCGCATGCGCAGCGGGAGCTGACCGCACGGTAGCCGTTTGACACCGGGGTTGCAGCAAAGTATGATTGAAGCTACACCGTCCTAATCAAGGGCTCAACCGGCCGACGGGTTTTCCTGAGCTTGTCAGGGCTACGGAAAGCTCTGGCACGGTTGGCGAAGGAGGCTGCCATGCGTTCCCGTTCGTGGTTCCTCGCCATCCTCATCCTGATCCTGTTCTCGCTGTTTGCCCGCGTCTGGGCGGCGCCCGCCATCCGCCAGGTGGTGGCGCGCGTGTACCTGCCCGGGGTCATGCGCAATTGGTCATCGGCGGCTGCGCCCGACGTGGGCGACGCGCCCGACAGCAGCAACTCGCGTGACAAGGCCATGACCGCCTACCCCGGCGTGCCCGCGCAGTTCCCGTCGGTTGTGGTCGCCGGCTCGCCGCCTTACGGCCCGCTGCACCGCAACGCTTCCGTGCTGTTCTGCCTGGGCAGCCGCGTCACGGCCGAGAACGAAGCCGACAGCGGAGCGGATGCCGATGGGCTCAACAACATCGATCCTGTCGCTGACCGCGCGGACCGCGACGGCGCGGACGACGGCCTGCTGCCCACCGGCGTGCTTACTCACTGCGCGTCGGTCAGCCTGAGCTTCAACGTCACCGCTCGTGCGGGCGCCCCCGGCGAGGTGTTTCTGAACGTCTGGGCCGACTGGGACCACAACGGGCGCTGGGGCGGTGCACAGCAGTGCCACAGTGGAAGCGCGTCAGAATGGGCGGTGCGCAATCAGGCGCTGCCCCTGTTGGCCCCGGGTATCTACACCTTCACCACGACCGCGTTTACGGCCTACAACCCTTACCCCGAGAAGAGCATGTGGCTGCGCATGACCCTGAGCAACGTGGCCGCCCCGGCCGGCAACGAAGACGGCAGCGGGCCGCAAGGCGGCTATGCCTACGGCGAGACCGAGGATTACTTACTGGCAGGCTCCGCTCCTCAGCCCACGCCCACCGTGACCGTGACTACCACTCCGCCTGCGTGCGCCAATGCTCCGACCTTGCTTGCGCCCGCCAACGGCGCGCTGCTTGATACCCTCGTGCCCGTCCTCGGCTTCGACACCGGCGTGCAGTGGAACGCGGACGGGTATGAACTGCAGATCGCGCGCGATCCGGCCTTCAGTCCCCTGCGTTACTCGGCCAGCGGACCTGTGCGTGCGGGCGCCAACATGCACGACCTGAATTTGAACTTGGAGGCCGGGGTCAAATTCTACTGGCGCGTGAGACTCAAGTGCGGCCAGGCCATAGCGCCCTGGTCCGAGGTATGGGCCTTCACCACCGCCTCCGGCGGAAGCCTGCCGCCCGCGCCCGCGCTGACCGCGCCCGTCAGCGGCACTGTGCTCGTCTCCTGGCCGGTGACCCTCACCTGGTCGGCCGTGCCCGCGGCCGTGCAGTACCGCCCTATCTGGCGTAAGGCCAGCGCGCCCAGCTCGATGTTCGTCCATCCCACCACGGGCACGCAGGTGCAGCCCTGGGGACTGGAGGCCAACACGCTCTACGAGTGGTCGGTCTCCACACGCAGCGCCTACGGCATTGGGCCGAGCTCGGTGTGGTGGCGCTTCACTACTCCTTCCACTCCGCCGCCCCAAGCGGTGTTGCCACGCCTGCGGCGCTGGGATGAAGGCGGGAGCGTGTACTGGCAGGCGGAGTAAGGGGGTCACTCATGCGCCGTTTGCTTTCTGCCGCGTTCCTCGTGGTTGTCCTGCTCCTGCAGCCGTCACTGGGGCTGGCCGACGCACACTCGGGCCCGAGCATTGTCTCAGGCGCCTTCTCTCGCTCCCCCTATCCCATCCCTGCGCTGGATACGCCCGATCGCGCTGCCGCGCTGCATTCCATCGCCGAGCGCTGGCCGGCGCAGCCAGCAGACAGCGAGAGCCTGCCTGAAGCTGGCCTGCCGGCGGCCGCAGGGGATCTGATCGGCAGCAACTTTCCCATCGCGAACTTTCCGGACGTCGTCACTGGCCAGGAGCAGATCATGAACCCCGAGCTGGCGCACGACACGGGCCGCGATGAGTACCTGGTGGTGTGGCAGGCCTTTGTGCGCGCCAGCGGTAACAACATCTACGCGCGCAAGCTGACGGGGTCTGGAGCACTGCCGGGCCCCATCTTTGGCGTTTGCGAATCGGCCGGCGACCAACTGGCGCCTACCGTGGCCTACGACGCCAGCAACGACCAGTACTGGGTCACCTGGACCGACGCCAGCTCAGGGCAGTTCCAGATCCGCGCGCGGCGCGTTTCGCCGGCGGGCGTGCTGCTCGGCAGCGAGATTGCGGTCAGCGCCCCGGACGCTCCGCAGTTCGCGGCCAGCGTGGCCTGCGGCGGTGGCCGCTGCGCCATCACCTGGGTGGCCCAGACCAGCGACAGCGTCTCCTTCATCCTGGTCAAGGGCTACGACAGCGCCGGCCTGGCGTTTACTCCGGTGTTGCTTCTCAGCCCCGACAACGGGGTGGCCACCGAGCCCGACGTGTGCTACAACGCCGAGGACCAGCACTTCCTGGTGGTGTGGGCCGAGTACCGCACCGGCACCTACTGGGACATCCGCGGCTACCGGCTCACCAAGGAGCTGCAGAGCGCCGGCGGCAACTTCTCTATCTGCGCAGCTTCGGGCAACCAGCGCGTTCCACGCCCTGCCTACAATCCCCTGGCGGACCAGTACCTCGTGGTGTGGCAGGATGGGCGCAGCGGCAGCACCTGGGACATCTATGGGCAGCGCCTGGGACGCAACGGGGCCGCCAACGGCAGCGCCTTGGCGGTCTTCACCGGCGCCTACCACGACCTGAACCCCGCCGTAGCCGCGCAGGCTAACGACTCCAGCTTCCTGGCGGCCTATGAGTACGACATCAGCGGCGCAGGCCAGTACCAGGTCTACGCCAGGAGGGTCGCCTCCAATGGCGCGCTCGGCTCCAACTTTGCCGTGCGCCAGTCCCACAACACCCGTGGCCAGCCCGCCATCGCCAACCGCAATGGTTCGAGCGATTTCATGCTGGTGTGGAACGACAACTTTGCCGGCACGCAGCCCGACGTCATGGCCCAACGTGCGCGCAGCGATGGCACGCTGCAAGGCACGCTGATCGTGCCCTGCGCCGGGCGCAAAGGGCAGGAATCGCCCGCCCTGGCTTACGATGCCGATCACGACGTGTACCTGGTGGCCTGGCAGGACTACCGCAGCGGCTCGAACTATAACATCTACGCGCGCTTTGTCTCCCCCGCAGGCGATCTGCTCTCTTCGGAGGTGGTGGTGTCGGGGGCGGGCCTGCTCAACGCCGATCCCTGCGTCCTGCACCTGCCTGGCAGCGACGAGTACCTGGTGGTCTGGCAGGAGATCCACTCCGCCGGCACGGGCTACGACATCTACGCCCAGCGCATCTCCACCACAGGCTCGAAGCTGGGCAGCGCCGTGTTCGTCTCCAACGGCACCAACGCCATCAATGAAGGCCTGGCGCGCGTGGCCTACGGCGAGACTGCCGGCGAGTACCTGGTGGTCTGGCACGCCTTCACCAACGGCTCGTGGAACATCTACGCCCAGCGCCTGTCGCGCGCGGGCGCGCTGCTGGGCTCGAACTATTTGCTATCCAACAGCAACGCTGACGAGCACGTCCCGCACGTGGTGTACGACCGGCTGGGCGATCAGTACATCGTGGTGTGGCAGGATTTTCGTACCGCGGGCAGGGTGGACATCTACGGGCAGCGGCTGTATGGCTCGGGAGGCCTGAACAGCACCAACTATTCCATCTCGCTCGCACCTGGCAACAAGGGTCGCTGCGACCTGGCCATGAACGAACAGGACCACCAGTTCTTGCTGGTGTGGGGCGACACGCGCTCCGGGTACAGCATCTACGGCCTGCGCCTGGACTCGACCGGCTGGGCCTACGGCAGCGACTTCCTGGTGAGTGACGGCACGGCATATGCCATCGCTCCGGCGCTGGCGTATGACCGCGTGCGCAACGAGTACATGGTCGCCTGGTGGGAGCTGTACGAGAGCACGGACTATGACATCTACGCCGGCCAGGTCTCGGCCAGCTTCAGCCCGCAGAGCCGCTTTGCCGTGGCCACAGCGCCTGAGGTGCAAAGCCAGGTGCAGATCGCCCAGAACACCGACACCGGCGAGTTCCTGCTGGTTTGGCAGGACTTTCGCAACGGCTCCTACGACATCTATGGCCAGCGTTGCACCGGCGGCGCCGCACAGCCACCCACTCCGACCATGACGCCGACCCAAAGCGCCACGCCCACCCCAACCCGTACGTCGTCGCCCACACCCACGGCGACGCCAACGGGCACGGCGCCGGCCTCGGCTACGCCGACTGCCAGCGCCACCGCGACCAGGACGGCATCGCCCTCGGCCACTCCTACCACCACAGCCACTGCCACCCAGACCGCCGAGCCCACGCACACGGCCACGAGCACGCGCACCTTGACGCCCACGATCACACCCACGGCCACGCCCTGCCGCGATCGCTATGAGCCGGACGACACGCCTGCCCAGGCTTCCTGGCTGGCCCTGAACGACCTGCCGCAATGGCACATCTCGGAGCCATCTGGGGACGTGGACTATGTGCGCTTCAACGCCAAGGCCGGATGGGTGTACTGGCTGCGCACCTTTGGCTTGACGGGCCCCGGCAACGACACCCTGCTACGCCTTTACGGCACGGACGGGCACACGTTGCTGGCCGAGAACGACGACGACCCGCTGGACGCGCCCGCCAGCCGCATCGAGTGGGCCTGCCCCTCCACGGGCACGTACTTTGCCAGTGTGCAGCAGGTCTTCGACAACGTGCATGGCTGCGACGTGGCCTATTCCCTGGAGCTTGCCGGCGGCCTGAATACCCCCACGCCGACCGCGCCCTACCGGCCGCGGCTGTACCTGCCGGTGGTGGTCAGGAGTTACACGCTGAGCCAGTAGGTCCGGAATCCGGATGCCGCGCCTGTGGAAGAAGGGCGCTTCGCAGCCTCGTCACACAGCGACGAGACGCTTCGCAGCCTCGTCACACAGCGACGAGACGCTTCGCAGCCTCGTCACACAGCGACGAGACGCTTCGCAGTTGATGCATAGGATTTCGGAGGCTTGACAAGTGCGGTGGGTTGGGGGCATCATGTCCATGAAACACTCGTCTGCTGCGTCGGCTAGTACTCGCCAGCAGCGATTGGCTCCTCAGGAAGGGGGCGGGATTGGGCGCATGACCGTCAAAGAGATTCAGATTGCCATCAGGCAACTGACAGCTAGGGATCTGGCTCAGTTCACGGCCTGGTTTGACCAGTACCGCGAGCAGATATGGGACAAGCAGATTGAGGACGACCTGAAAGCCGGCCGGTTGGACTCGGTGCTGGCTGAGGTGGATGCGGAGTACCTGGCAGGGTCAAGCAATCCCCTATAAAGCATCGGGCTCTGTCTCGCTTTTGGGAGCTCTACGCGCAGTTGCCCAAGGAAGTGCAGCAGCTCGCGGACAAGAACCTGGAGTTGCTCAAGGTCGATCCGCATGACCCGTCGCTGCACTTCAAGAAGATTGGCAGGACAAGGTCACTGTGGTCGCTGCGCATCGGTATGCGCTACCGGGCGTTGGGCGTGGAAAAGCCGGGTTCCATCGTGTGGTTCTGGATTGGCTCGCATGCCGACTATGACCGCCTGCTGCGATGATTGCGGAGCAACGTTGATCCCTCCGCTCTGCTGTTGATTCGACAGTACCTCTACACCATGCGCATAGAGGCTACCAGACCGGCGTCCCCACCTACTCATGTCGCCCGCGGCAGCTACGGAATCGCGCTTGGCTCTCGAGTCCCCTCGAGAGTACTGCGTACGGGGTGGGTTCGCGGCTTGGAATTGGAATCTGACCGGCGAGATACGACTCAATCCCTGTCACGGTCTGGGAAGCCGGCTCCTGGCGGACCCATCAAACCGGTGCACACCCGTATGCTGCGGGTGGGTAGCGCAGTCTTGTTTGATAGGTAGGCACCTCAAGGAGCCGTGCATTGACCCAATCGCGTCCATTTCCGTTCGTATCCCGCCTGCTCGTTCCCATGCTGGCGGCCCTGGCTGCCCTGGCCCTCGCGGCCACCCGCGCGCAGCCAGGCCGCGCCGCCGTGGCGCCGGCCCCCATCGCGCCCGGCAAGGGCCAGCACGGGCAGGCTGCAGCCCTGCCACCTACGCGTCTGACCATCCCCGGCGACCCGCTCACCATCCACGTCGGCTCCAACTCTGACATCCAGGTCTACCACCGCAACTACCGGCACGGGCAGGTCTTCGGCGACGCCGACAGCGGCATCTTCCTGTGGATCAACGGCCAGGTCTACGGCCC
>CAYZKS010000129.1:3089-9677 GCA_964478725.1 uncultured Anaerolineales bacterium | reverse complement strand
CCGCCCCTCTGCCAGCCTGGGGAGGTGCTGTATTGCCCCGACTACTGCCCGCGGGGCTGCGGCTACCAATGCGCTACGCCTACGGCCAGCGCCGGAGGGCGCATCTATCTGCCGGTGATCTTGCGGCCGTTCTCGGGGAGCGGATAGGGTGTCGAGGGCCTGGCTCGTTCCCGCGATGGCGGATCGTGCGCAGGGAGGTGTTCGCATGTCCAAGTGCTCCGGCAGGATGCTGTGCCTGTTGGCGGCGCTGGCGCTGGCCCTGGCAGCGCCGTTGCCAGGGGGAGGCGCTGGGAGAGGTGTTGGTAGTTCCCCCGTGAGGGGGTCTGAGGCACTGCCAGGCCCAGACCGCCTGACGGCGGGACTACGAACCTGGGACCGCCTGACGGCGGAACTACGAACCTGGGACCGCCTTGCGGAGGAACTACCTCGCCAAGCAGCGGCGAGGCTAGCGAACCTCCAGGATGGAGCCATTGAGGGACGCGTGACGGACGCGGCGGGCCGCGGCATCGGCCGGGTGGCGGTGGGGGCGGGCGACTACGACTCCATTCTTGACTGCGCGTCCGGCGCGTTCTGGATCACCACCGCCGAGGACGGTTTCTACCACCTGCAGGTGCCGCCCGGCAGCTATGCCGTGTTCGTGAATTGCCCCCACGACGCACGCCCCTACCTGCCTGCGGCCTACCGCGACGTCGCATCCTGGGGCCAGATCGCCCAGGCCACCCGGGTGAGCGTGACGGCGGGCCAGACGGCCGCCAACGTGGACCTGCGCCTGGCGACGGGCCTGACGCTGCACGGCCGGCTGGTGGACGCGCAGGGACAGCCGGTGCACGGCGCGGGCGGCCACATCCAGGACCTCACGGGCAGCGTCGAGTACGGCTGCGCGCTGGGCTTTGGCACTTCGGACAGCGACGGGACATTCCAGGTGCACGTGCCTGCCGGGATTTACGACCTGTTCTTCGGCTTGGGCGGCGAGGGCCACACCGTGCGCTACGGGCTGGTGGTCACACAAAGCCTCAACCTGGGCGACGTGCGCTTTTCCGAGGGCGAGCGTCCGTCCGGACCGCGGGCGCTGGAGCTGGGCTACACGGCGGAATGGTTCGTGGCGCCAGGGGCGTTCAATATGCCGCAGGAGATCATGCGCGCTCCGGACGGCGACCTGTGGGTGCTGGCGGTGCGCTCGCAGCAGTTGTTCCGTCTGAGTCCCAGTGGCGTGATCACGCCGGCGGTGGGCGGGGTGTCGGCCTACTTGGGCGACGTGGACGCGGCGGGTAACATCTACCTGTACGGCCATCCGCAGGGGGTGATCTATCGCGTCACGCCCGACGGCGCCAGCAAGTCCAGCGTGGCGCAGTCGCCAGAGCTGCGCACCGCGTGTGACAGCGGTCTTGGGCTCGGACCTGACGGCAACCTGTACCTGGCCCGCGACCGCTGCGCAGGCACGAGCACTCTGCTGCGCATCACACCAGGCGGCGCGGTCACCCAACTGGCCGACGGTCTGCCGTCCATCAGCGCTCTGCGCACTATGCCCGACGGACGCTTTCTGGCAGCGGCGGCTGACGGCCGCGTGTTCGAGCTCTCACTCCGGACCTACGCCCTGACCCTGTTGGCACAGATACCCGAGCGTGGCGTATCGCCGGGAGGATTGGCGCTGGACGACAGCGGCAACGTCTACGTCTCCACTGGCGCGCGCAGCTCCGGCGGGCGGGTCTACCGCATCGCCCCAGACGGTCGGGTCTCGCTGCAGGCGAACATCCCGCTGAACGGCCTTTCGGGGCTGGAATGGCTGCCGGCAACGCGCGAAGTGGTGGGCGGCCAGCTCCGTCAGGGCGCTGTGCTGGCGGTGAACGCGGCTGGAGCAGTGCGCCAGGTGGTGCCCGGCAACGGGCTGGTAACGCCCATGGGCATGGCCTTTGCGCCCGATGGCGACCTGGCCGTGGCCAACGACGACGGCGGCATGATGGCGCGCGTCAGCCCGCAGGCGCAGGTGTCCTGGTACTTTGACTATGTCTCGTTCACGCCGCCGGTGCCGTTCGTGGGGTACGCGCCCGACGGTGCGCTGTACGCCGGCGAGGGCGCGCCCGGCTTCGTGGGGCGCATCGTGCGCCTGCTGCCGGGCGCCGCCAAGCCTGCCCCCTGGGTGAACCTGGACTGGCCCTGCGGCCTGGCGCGCGAGGCCAGCGGGGCGTGGCTGGTGTCCGAGACCAAGGCCGGGCGCATCACGCGCGTGCAGGCCGATGGCGTCACGTCCAGCGTGGCCGCGGGGCTGGAATACCCGCAGGTGCTGGCCTTGGCCGCCGCCGGCCAGCTCTACGCGGTCACGGGCGACGATGGCGCGCCGCTGAACGAGACCTTCCCCGTGCCTAACACCGGCGATACCATCGCGCGCATCGCGCCGGACGGGCAGACCGCGACGGTCGCCTCGGTCATGCACGCGGCGGGCCTGGCGGTGGGCGCGGACGGCAGCGTGTTCGTGGCCACGGCGCAGCGCGTGTTGCGCATCACGCCGCAGGGCCAGGTGAGCGCTTTTGCCGACGGCTTCGAGCAGGCCATGGGACTGGCCTTTGACGTGCACGGCAATCTGTGCGTCAGTGACGCGGCGCTGAATGGCATTGCGCGCATCCACGGTTTCGCGCAGGGGACAGTGCAGGGCCACGCACGGCTGGTCAGCGGCGCGCCAGTGGCCGCAGCGCGCGTGCAGGTGCTCTCCGACTGGCCCATCGTGGTGGGCGCGACCACGGTCACCGGCGCGGACGGCGCGTTCCGCATGCCCGTGGCGCCGGGCACCTACACCATCACGGTCACGCGGGCAGACGGCTGCCCGGCAGCGCAGCGCGTGAGCGTGGCGGGCGGCGAGACGCAGACACTGGACGTGGCGCTGCGAGATTGCCGACGGGCGTTCCTGCCAGTGTTGAGCAGGGCGAGGTAGGCGACGAGCCGAAAGGTCTGCTAGTCGGCCAGTCGTCCAGAACCGGAGCGCGGTGTCCTGCAGGTCCCGAAACCTGGTTTCTTTTCGGGAAACCAGGTTTCTGAACCGTTCTCGAGACTACTACAAGCCTGGTTTCAACAGAAGAAGCCAGGCTTGGGTTTGTGCTTCGTTCGCACGCCAAGGCCGCCGCGCAAGGCCGAGCGGGCGGCGCGATTCTCCCGCACAAGCGCAGGCTGTGGTAGAATGGCCGCAGCCCGAGAGCGCATGGAGGTGCGTCGTGGTCAAGATCAGGCAACTACCTGCGCGGCAGAGGGTTCGCAAGGCCCTGCTGCTGGTCTCCTCCCTGCTCTTCCCCATTACCCTGTACTACTTTTCACCAGCGCTCATCATCCAGGGCGCGTCGGATGGTGTGCTCAGCGGCAGTGCCATCGTCTTCGGCCTGATGTTCGTGGCCGCGCTGTTCGTGGGCAGGCTGTGGTGCGGCTGGGCCTGTCCCGCCGGCGCTCTGCAAGAGCTCGCCCAGCCCGCCAACAACCGGCGCACGCCCGGAGGCAAGTTCAACTGGATCAAGTGGGGCGTGTGGCTGCCCTGGCTGCTGATCATCGCCGCCATGGCCATGAGCGCGGGCGGATTCCACAGGGTGGCCCCGCTGTACCAGATCGAAGGCGGCCTGACCGTGACGCAGCCCTACTGGTACGTGATCTACTACATCGTCGTGGCCGTGTTCGTGGGACTGGCGCTGCTCTTCGGCCGGCGTGCGAGCTGCCACACCATCTGTTGGATGGCGCCGTTCATGCTCATCGGGCGCTGGATTCGCAACCGCGTCAACTGGCCGGCGTTGCGGCTGGTGGCCGAAGCCGCCAAGTGCACCAACTGCCAGATCTGCACGCGCGACTGCCCCATGAGCCTGGACGTGAACGCCATGGTGAACCGGGCCGGCATGGAGGACGGCGAGTGCATCCTGTGCGGCAGTTGCGTGGACGCCTGCCCGGCCAAGGCCATCCACTACGCCTTTGGCAGCGGCAAGTAGGCTGCTGCGCTACTTTGCGCCCAGCGCCACCATGCGCCCCGAGATCGACTCGCTCGCAGTGATGCGCGGATCCCCGTAGTACCGGACGTTGCCGGAGCTGCCGAGCACGGCCTTCAAGTTGTCGGCCACCCACAGCTCGTGCTCAAGGCCACGCCGGAGATGCCGCTGACCTGGCGCTGCTCCGTGACCACCTTGCCCGAGCCACGCACGCTGCCCGGGCTGGTGTAGCAGGCGCTGAGCAGGATGGCCGCCAGCATGATGACAATAATCGATCGAGTTCTCATGAATTGCTGCTTGTATTTGACGTAATTTCCATCTGGGAAACCTGGTTTCTTTTCGTGAAGCCAGGTTTCTGCCGTGTCTGCGACAACTACAAACCTGGTTTCAAGACCATCCCCTCCACTTCGTTCCGGGGACCTACGGGAAACCAGGTTTGATCTCGAAACCAGGTCTGCCTCTTTACGCCATCTGCTGGAAGGCGCACGGCAGGTTGGCCAGCTCGATGGCCGCGGCCAGGGGTGGGACCTCGGGCAGGGCTCGGGCGCGCAGGCGCGAGAGCCTTGACAGCGCCTGCTCGGCGGCCTTTTCACCCACGGCGATGACCTCGGCGGCATGCGTGAAGCTGGAGAAGATGCCGATCTCGGGCCCAAGCTTGGGATGAATCATGATGTCCGGAGCCTCGGTTTGCAGCTTGGCGCGGGCGCGCGCCATGGTCAGGATGGAAATGGCGCCCCAAGCGGTCTGCAGGAAGCCCGGCACGTGCGAGGAGGACCCCGCGCAGTCGAATTGCGCCTCGTCGCCCAGCGCGTCTGTATCGGAGGCAATCACGATGTCGGCGCCCAGGGCGCGCGCCGAGTCCACCGGCAGGTTGTCCAGGAGGCCGCCGTCCACCAGGCGCCGCCCTTGCCACTCCACGGGCGGGAACACGCCGGGGTAGGCGCAGGTGGCCATGACTGCGTCGAGCACCGGGCCCTCGCTCAGGGGTACTTCTTCACCCGTGCGTAGGTCTACGCCCTCCACGATCAGCGGCAGGTGCAGGTCGGCAAAGGTCAGGTCGGGCGGGAAGAACTTGGTGAGGTAGGCGCGCAGCTTGCGCCCGGCCAGCAGGCCGCGGCGCGGCGGTGAGAAATCAATCAGCGGTACGAGGCGGCGCCAGCAGGCCATGTGCAGCGCCTCGGCCTCCAGCTCGGCCGGGGAGAACCCGGCTGCGTACGCGGCCGCCAGGATGCCGCCCATGCTGGAACCCGTTACGCAGTCCACACGCACGTCCGCGCGCTGCAACACCTTGAGCACGCCGATGTGCGCCAGCCCGCGCGCTCCCCCGCCGCTCAGCGTCAACCCGATCATTGGATATGCCTTCGCTGCCATCTCACACCTCCCGCTAGAACTACACCTATCATAGCGGCAAACCACCGGACTGTCATCAGCCATTGGTAGTATTGGGTGGTAGTATCTTTGGTGTATACGCCTGGAACCGACTCAGGGTTTCACCCCCCCCAGCGGGCCGCGCGTGCGTCCTCTGCGGGCCCGTGAACGAAGGCTAGCTTGTTGACAGAAATGCCTTCCGCGCGCATGATAGTGGCCGGAATGCAGCCGTGGAGGGAGGATGCCCATGTCCTGGCAGGATCAACTCAGAGGCGACTCGTTGTCCTGGTTGCTGGAGCGGGAGGCGCCCGGGGTGCGCTACCTGGCGCTGCGCGATCTGCTGGATCGCGCTGAGAGCGATGCGGAGCTGCGCGCCGCTCGCAAGGCCGCCCACGAGCAAGGCCCCATCGCCGCCGTGCTGGCCCAGATGAACGGAGCTGGCTACTGGGTCAAGCCCGGCCCTGGCTACAGTCCAAACTACCGCTCAACGGTGTGGTCTGTGATCCTGTTGGCGGAGCTCGGGGCGTCCGTGGCGCAGGATGCACGCGTTGCCAGAGCCTGCGGCTATGTGCTGGATCACGCGCTGACGCCGGGCGGCCAGTTCGGCATGTCTGGCACCCCCTCCAGCACGATAGACTGCCTGCAGGGGAACCTCACCTGGGCCCTGCTCGATCTGGGTTATGCGGACGCGCGTCTGGAACGCGCTGTGGAGTGGATGGCGCGCAGCGTCACGGGTGAGGGCGTGGCGCCTCAGAGCGAGCGCCAGGCGCCGCTGCGCTACTATGCCGCCAAGTGCGGGCCGGGCTTTGCCTGCGGCTACAACGGCAGACAGCCCTGCGCGTGGGGATGCGTGAAGGTGCTGCTGGCGCTGGGAAGCTGGCCCGTGGAGCGGCGCACGCCTCTGCACGCGCGCGCCATCCAGCGCGGGGTGGATTTCCTGTTCAGCGTGGAGCCTGCCGACGCCGCCTATCCGACCATTGCGAACCAAAAGCCGAGCAGGAAATGGTGGGATTTTGGTTTCCCGGTGTTCTACGTGGCCGATTTGCTCGAGCTGGCTGAGGCGCTGGCCAAGCTGGGGTATGCAGCAGATCCCCGTTTGTCGCGCACCCTGGCGCTGATCCGTGAGAAGCAGGATGCGAACGGGCGTTGGCTGCTGGAGCACGACTATGCGGGCAAGACCTGGGCGGAGTTTGGCCTCAGGAAGCAGCCCAACAAGTGGGTGACGCTGCGCGCCTTGCGCGTGCTCAAGGCGGCGGCTGGGAACCAC
>CAYZKS010000129.1:0-2989 GCA_964478725.1 uncultured Anaerolineales bacterium | reverse complement strand
GATGCACACAGATGGGGGAGGAGGGGAGTGTGGGTGTGCCTTATCTGCGTGTATCTGTGGTTGGTGACTAGTCACGGATGAACCGCAGACGAACGCGGATGCACACAGATGAGGGAAAGCAGATGTCCGATCTGTGTCTATCTGAGTGCATCTGTGGTTGATCTGACCGCTTCCGCGTACTCCCGCGCAATCTCGCGGTGCCAGGGCACGTTCTCCAGGAAGGAGCGGCGCATCGCCTGGTCCTGAATGTGGTCGGCAAGAGCCTGTAGCAGGCGGTGGGCGCCCTCCAGCACCGCGCGGGCGCGCGCGTCGCCGCACGCCTGCAACACCTGGTAGCAGGTCCAGGGGACGCGCAGCGGCTCGTCCAGGTCCGACTGAAGCACGCGCTCGAGGTCGGGCAGCATCTGCTCGACCAGGGCCGAGGCCTCGGCCAGGCTGCCCTGCGCCAGGCAAACGCGCGCCAACCCGGCCATAGGCTCAAGCGCCATGAGCGGTGCGGCCAAGGCCCGTCGCAGATCCAGCGCCTTGCGGTAGGCATCGGTGGCCTCGTCCCAGCGCCGCAGCCCCTCCAGGGCAAGGCCCAAATTCATCCAGGCGTAGGCCTCCTCGCGCCGGAAGCCACCCTCTTGCGCCAGATGCTGCGCCTGCTGCGCGGACTCGTATGCTTTCTGGTGCTCGCCGAGGTTGTGCAGGGCCAGCGCGACGTTCGCCGTAGCGTAGGCCTGCTGGAAGAGCGCATTGATCTCGCGCGCCACGCCGAGCGACTCCCGGTGATAGTCCCTGGCGCGACCGTATGCGCCTAAGCTGTTCCAACTGCAACCCAGATTCACCAACACGACTGCCTGCACGCGCCGGGCGCCAATCTCGCGGGCGGTCTGGAGAGCCTGGTCATAGTAGGCCAGGGCCATCTCATACTCGCCCCGCATGGCGCGGAGCGCGCCCAGGTTGCTGAGCGTCTGCGCCTCCCCTATGTGATCGCCGATGGCGCGGTAGATGTGCAGGCACTGCTGGTAGTAGGCCTCGGATACGGCATTGTCCTTTGCGGCGGCTCCCAGAGCGCGGAGCGCGTTCGCCTCCAAGAGCTGCAACGTCCTGCGCTCCGCGGCGGAGTCAGCGCTTGCGACCGCCGCACGGGCCAAGATCAGGGCCTGCTGCAGCTTGGCCTGGGCGGAGGGGTAGTCCCCTTGGCGCCAGAGGGCCCGTCCCCAGAACCAGTGCCCCTCCGCTTCCAGGTGCAGGTCGTGGGCAGCCTGTGCCGAAGCGATGGCGGCCTGGGCCTGAGCGATGGCTGCCGGCGGGTCGTTCGTGTCCACCAGCAGGTTGGCCCGGCGCAGCGCCACCTCAGCCCGGCGGCGCTCATCTCCCGACCGCTCGGCCAGCGTCTGCAGATCCTCCAGGTCCTGGCGCTGAGCCTCGCGCGCGCCTTGGCGGTCGTACACCCGCTCGCGCTCGTGCAGCAGGGCGTAGCGCAGCGCCAGCTCCGTCACCGGCGTCAGGGCCAGCGCGCGCGTCAGGTAGCCCAGCGCTTCGGCGTTGGCGCAGCGCGCGGCGGCCAGCTCGCCGGCGCACAGCAGGTGCGGCAAAGCTTCCTGAGCCCGGCCCGCCCGCTCCAGGTGCTCGGCGATCAGCCCCGCGTACTCGGCGGAGCGCTCGCGGCTGATCTCGATCAGCCAATCGGCCACGATGCCGTGGTAGATGCGGCGCGCCTTCTTCAGCACGCTGTCGTACGTCACCTCGTGCAGCAGCGTGTGCTTGAAGATGTACTCCTGCGTGCTGGCAAAGGCAGAGGACTCGTGGCGGAAGACCATCTCGCGCTCGCGCAACGCAGCCAGGGCCTGCTCCAGGCCCGCCTGCGGGTGGGCCTCGTCAGGCGATGGCTGGGCCGCTTCGGCAATGCGCTGCACGGCATCGCTCCAGAAGGTGCGGCCGACCACGGAGGCCCACTGCAGCGTGGCGCGCTCGCCGAGCGCCAGCCCATCCAGGCGGGCCTGCAGCACGCCGGTCAGGGTGGGCGGAACGCGCAGTTGCCCGAGGCGGCTCGCGTCCACACGCCACGGGCTGGACTCGTCCTCGCCCGGCAGCACCACGCCGTCCTCGATGAGCATCTTGATCAGCTCTTCGACGTAAAAGGGGTTGCCCTCGGCCCCGCTCACCACCAGGTCGCGCAGCTCGGTCGGCACCTCGGGCGCCTTCTGCAGGATGTCCGCGACCAGGCGGCGTGCATCGAGCTTGGACAGAGGCTGTAGCCACAGCCGTTGGTGGAAGGCTTGCCCTTCGCCCCAGTGCGGGCGGCGCTCGAACAGGCCCGGCCGCGCCACGCACACGATCAGCAGGCGTTGGCCGGCGCTGTGCTGCGCCAGGTACTGCACGGCGTCCAGGGATGGCCCGTCGGCCCAGTGCAGGTCCTCCAAGAGGATCAGGGTGGGCAGCAGGGCGGCCGTGGCCTGGAAGAACTGCGTCAGGTAGAGCAGGGCGCGCTCCGTGAGTTGCGCCGGATCGGCCAGGACCGGGATGACGTGGGCGCTGTCGCGAAAGTCAAAGCCCAGGAGCTGGCCGAGGATGTGGGCCTTCATTTGCACGGCCGGGTCCTGCCGCATGGCCTCCGCGAGGCCAGCCTCCATCTTCTCCCGCACCAGGGCGGGTGGGTCCGAGTCGAGAATCTGAAAGCGGAAGGCGAAGAGGTCGCGCAGCAGGCCGTAGGGCAGGTTCTGCGCCTGCTGGCCGGCGCGGCCCTGGAAGATGCGGATGGTCTCGGGCCGCAGCTCGATCCAATCGGAGAATTCGTACAGCAGTCGGCTCTTGCCCACCCCGGCTTCGCCCGTGATGGTGACCATCTGGCGCTCGTGATCCTCGGCGGCCAGCAGGTAGGCGTCCTGCAGGCGCTTCAGCTCGGCGTCGCGCCCCACCATGCGCGTCTCGATACCCGCCACCCCGCGCGTTCGCAGGCGGAAGGCGCGCGGCTTGGCGCGCTGCACCAGGTAGGTCTGCA
>CAYZKS010000128.1:0-9761 GCA_964478725.1 uncultured Anaerolineales bacterium | reverse complement strand
CCGCACGCCCACGTGGGCGATGCTACACCCGCACGACCGCTGCCCATGTAGTATCGGGGCTTGTCCCCGTCCGGATGCCCACGAGGGGCGATGCTACACCCGCACGACCGCTGCCCGCAACGCGCGATGCTACACAAGACCCCACAGGCTCTACTCGTGCGGTTGCCTCACGGCGCAAAGCGCGCTAGAATGCGTTGGTGATTTGCGGCCAGCGCCGTGACCCCTGCTGCGCTGGCAGACCGCCGACGGAGGCAAGCATGAGGCAAGACTGCGAGTATCCAAAACTCCCGAAACGCATCGCTGGCCTGGGCGAGCTGTGCTGCAACCTGTGGTGGAGCTGGCATCCGCAGGCGCGGCAGCTCTTCCGCAAGTTGGACCTGCGGGCGTGGCACGAGAGCGGCCACAATCCGGTGTGGATGCTGGCGCATCTGGATCAGGAGGTCTTTGCCCGGGCGGCGCGCAACGCCAGATTCCTGGCTCACTATGACGCGGTGATGGCCGAGCTGCATTCGGAGGCGCAGGGCTCTTTGACCTGGTTTGCCTCGGAGCATGGCCGCGCCCCGGGCCCGCTGGCTTACTTCTGCGCCGAGTTCGGCCTGCACACTTCACTGCCCGCCTACGCCGGGGGCCTGGGCATTCTGGCCGGGGACCACCTCAAGGAGTGCAGCGATCTGGGCGTGCCCGCTGTGGGCGTTGGCTTGATCTATTCGCAGGGCTACGTGACGCAGCACCTGACCGACGACGGCTGGCAGCAGGACGTGGAGCAGGACCTGGACCGCACCTACGACCCACTCACGCGAGTGCGCGCCAAGAACGGAAGGCCGCTGTTGGTGCAGATGCCGCTGTTCGATCCTCCGGTGTACGTAGCAGTGTGGAAAGTGGGGGTGGGCCGCGTTGCGCTGTACCTGATGGACACCAACCTGGAGATCAACCAGCCCTGGGACAGGTCCATCGCCAATCGGCTGTACGCCGCGGGGCAAGAGCCACGCCTGCGGCAGGAGATCGTGCTGGGCATGGGCGGCATACGCACGCTGCGCGCGCTGGGCATCGAGCCAGCGGCGCTGCACCTGAACGAGGGCCATCCCGCCCTGGCCATCCTGGAGCGCATCGAGCCTCTGGTCAAGGCAGGCGCCAGCTTTCAGGAGGCCGCCCAGCAGGTGCGCGAGAGCACCATCTTCACCACACACACGCCGGTGGCGGCCGGCACGGACATCTTCCCCTTTGGCCTGATGGAAAAGTACTTTGCGAGGCACTATGCCAAACTAGGCATCGAGCGCGACGCCTTCCTGCAACTCGGCACAAACCCCCACGACTCTGGCGCCGGGTTCAACCTGACCGTGTTCGCCCTGCGCATGGCGGGCATGAGCAACGGCGTCAGCCAGAAGCATGGCGAGGTGGCGCGCCGGATGTGGGCGTTCCTATGGCCCGACAAGCCGGAAAAAGACGTGCCCATCCACGCCATCACCAACGGCGTGCACCTGCCCACCTGGATCGAGCCGCTGCGCGTGCAGGCCGGGCTGACGCGCTACCTCGGGCCGGGCTGGCTGGAGAAGCAGGACCAGGCCGAAACCTGGAAAGCCGTGGAGCACATTCCCGACGACGAGCTGTGGAAGGTGCACATGGACCGCAAGGCGGGGCTGCTGGCAGAGATTGACAGCCGCGCGCGCGTGCGTTGGCAACGAGACCGCGCCGCTCCAGGCAAGATGATTGCGCTGGGCTCCCTGCTCTCGCGCGACGTGCTGACGCTGGGGTTTGCGCGGCGCTTCACCGGCTACAAGCGTCCCGATCTGATCCTGTTCGACGAGCAGCGCCTGAAGCGCCTGCTTGCAGACGTACATCACCCGCTGCAGATCATCTATGCCGGCAAGGCGCACCCGGCGGACACAGATGGCAAGCGCCTGATCCAGAGGGTCTTCCGGCTGGCCCAGGACCCCGACTGCGCAGGCCGCATCGCTTTCGTGGAGGGCTATGACCAGCACCTGGCGCGCTATATGGTAGCGGGCGTGGACGTGTGGCTCAACAACCCCGTACCGCCGCTGGAGGCCAGTGGGACCAGTGGCATCAAGGCCAGCGCCAACGGCGTGCCCAACCTGTCCGTTCTGGACGGGTGGTGGCTGGAGGGCTACGACGGGCATGACGGCTGGGCCTTTGGCGCGGGCGAGCCGCCGGGAGACCGCAGTTACGCCGATGCGCAGGAGCTGTACCGGTTGCTGGAGGAAGAGGTCATCCCGTTGTACTACGAACGCGGCGACGACGGCGTGCCACACGGCTGGGTGCAGTTGATGAAGCGCGCCCTGATGAGCGTGGCGCCGCGCTTCAGCGCCCGGCGCATGGTGAAGCAGTATGTGGAAGAGATGTACTTGCCGGCGTGGGGGATGGCTAAGACGGACAGGAAGAAGCGCTCGCGTCCCTAGGGGCGCGAGCGCGCAGTTCGAAGCGCCCAACCCAACGTCTCAGCCACCCAGGTGAAACAGTGCAATGGTTGCAATCCCGACCAGCATCAAGATCAACTGCCGTACGCTCGACCAGGGCTCAGAATAGTGGTGTAGGCTGGGCACGAGATCGGCGACAGCAATGTAGATAAAGCTGGCAGCCGAGAGACTCATGATGTACGGAGTGACTCTCTGAATCTGCTGAAGAGCCAGGTACGCCACCGCTGCCCCTGGCAGGGTGCTCAGGCTCGAGAGCATGTTGTATATCAGCGCCCGCCTGCGCGGATAGCCGCTTTCGAGCAGGATGGCCAGATCGCCAACCTCCTGGGGGATCTCGTGGGCAATGACGCTCAAAGAGGTGGCGATGCCTAGCGATACTGAGGCGACAAAAGTAGCGGCGATGATCACCCCATCAACGAAGTTGTGGAATGCATCGCCGATGAGCAGCAGCGGCCCAGCCGTACCATGGACCTCGCAGTGCTGATCGTGGCAATGGCGCCACACGACCAGCTTTTCCAGGATGAAGAACAGCACGATCCCGAGCAACACGCCGCTCAACGCAGCAGAGGGTGGGATGTCGGCCAGCGCACGCGGGATGAGACCCAAGAACGCCGCGCCCAGCAGCGTGCCGGTGGCATAGCTGATCAGGGAGGGGATAAGGATGCGGCGGGTCTTTTCCGGAAAGAGCAGGAACAACGCCGCCACAACAATGGCCCCCACACTGCCCACCAGGCTGAAGCCAATGATCAAGGCCAGACGCATGCTCAGAACTCCTGCGAGGCGAGCCTTATCCGCCGCTGCCCCGACCCCGATGGCGGTGCTGCCGCCCGCCGCCCCTTCCGCCAGAGGTCTGAGTTCCACTGGCACGCGTGTCATCAGCCGACTGGGTCGTCTGGCGGTCCAGCCACAGGTTCGCGAGCCGGGGCAGGATCTCACGGCCGGCCCAGGTCAGGGCAGCGCCTACGGCAGGTAGTATCCTGGATCGCACGGGCATCGGCGCTGGTCGCGAACGGACCTGAATCACCGCTGGCTCTGACTGGACGGCTGGCAGCCGTGCTGCTTGCGCCACAGGCTCTTGCTGCACAGCGACGGAGATGGCCGCGCTGGGACAGGCTGCCAGACAGACTTCGCACTCGCGGCACAGCTTTTCGTCCAGCACCGCCTTGCCCTCGACCAGGTAGAGGGCGCCCGTTGGGCAGACGTCTACACAGGCGCCACAGCCGTTACACAGCTCCGCGTTGATGCGGATCACATCCACTCACCTCCTTTGCCCCGCCCGCGCTTCGATGCAGCCTGACCAGGGCAAGGCCAGACTGATCCGGCAGCATGGACGCAGTTCTTCTGTGTTCACGCCGAGAGGGGCAGCTTATGCAGGGCATCGCTGAGCGCGCCGTTGACCCAACTTAGCTGCTTGGCAGCCATGTCGAGCTCTTCGGCTACCTCGTTCAGGCCAGCCGCACGGGCTCTGTCTGCCCAGTTGCGGAACTCGGCCCCGTGCTCCGCGTTGTGCTCGATCCAGTGAGGCAGCAGCGCCCTCAGCTTGTCCTGGTCGCTTATGCTCGTCATGCTATCCTCCCTCCAGGGGCAGTAGGGTGACGGTGTGTTTGAGAAAGTCAATGCGTCCAATCCGCGCCCGCACCGTCACCGGGTCCTCGAAGAAGGCATGCAGGCGCACGCCCTCTTCCAGAGGCTCCAGCAGGGTCACATCCCGCATGATCTCCTTTTCCTGATCGTTCTGAGCCAAGTACACTACAGCCTGGCACATGTGTACACCTCCCGTCAGCGCGACTGTCTCAGCAGGGCATTCAGCTCCTGCGCGCCCACATAGCCCACCACCTCGATTTGCTGTTCGGCCACACCCGGCACCTGAGCCACCGCATCGCGGATGTTCAGCGCCAGGTGCACGGCCAAGGGGCACAGGGGCGAGGAAGGCCGGAACTTGTAGCTCACTCTTCCGCTCTCGGCATCCACCTGCAGCTCTTCGATCAGGCGCATGCGCACCACATCGGCGCCTGTCTCCGGGTCGATCACCTGGCGCAGCCGCTCGACGATTGCTTGCTTCAGCTCCATGCTTCCCTCTCTACCCGGCGCCGTTCAGGCGCTTGCGCATCTGCTCCCATACCTCACGCAGCGCTCTGGCCATTGCCCCTTCCGGCTGGTATTGAGTCACCGGCTGGCCGTGAACCATGGCTTCGGTGACGACCGTGTCGTAGGGCAGCTTGCCGACCAGGGCAATGCCCTTGCTGCGGCAATAGGCTTCAATGCCGTGGGTGTGGGCCGGATTCACGTCGGCCTTGTTGATGAGCACCAGCGCAGGAGTGCCAAAGTGGTTGACCGTGCCCAGGATGCGTTCCAGGTCATGAATGCCTGAGACGGTGGGCTCGGTTACGAGCAAGGCCAGATCTGCCCCGGAATTGGCCGAGATGACGGGGCAGCCGATGCCAGGCGGCCCATCCACGATCAGCAGCTCGCGGCCCTCATCCAGCGCCAGCAGCCGGCCCTGTTGCTTGACCATGGTGACCAGCTTGCCCGAATTCTCCTGGGCCGCGAAAAGATGGGCATGGAACAGCGGCCCAAAGCGCGTGTCGGAGCGGAACCACAGCCCGGCCTGCTGCTCTTCGCTGTGAATGGCCTGCTCCGGGCACTGCGTGACGCAGGCGGCGCAGCCCTCGCAGGCCAGGGGGTCGACCCGGTACGCTTCCACACCCTCAGCGCTCGAGTCGTGAATGATCGCCTCGAAGCGGCAGATCTCATGACAGCGGCCGCACAGCGTGCAACGCTGCGGGTCAATGATGGCCACCTGCCCGCCCATGAACTGGTGTTCCTCGACCTTGGTGGGGTTGAGAACCAGCTCCAGGTTGGCCGCATCCACGTCGGCGTCGGCCAGGACGATGCGCATTTCCTGCGAGGCGAGGTGGGCCAGCGCTGCTGCCACCGAGGTCTTGCCGGTGCCGCCCTTGCCGCTCAGGATCACCAGTTGTTTCATCGCGCCTCCTGCCGGGATGCCAGCTGCTCCACGATGCGCTCGTACAGGTCCAGAAAGAGGGGCCCGTACTCGGGCAGGGCCTCCACGAGGGCCTTGCCCGTCGAGATGGCCTCGGCAATGCGCCGGTCCAGGGGGATGCGCATCAGGATAGGGATGCCCTCGGCAGCGCAGTATTCTTCTACGCCCGCGTCGCCCACGCCGTCCCGATTGATCACAACGCCCACTGGCAGGCTCAGCTCGTCGCGGGCCACTTGGACCGTCAGGCGCAGGTCGTGCAACCCAAAAGGCGTAGGTTCGGTGACCAACAAGACGAAATCGGCGCCGCGCATGGTCTCTACCACCGGGCAGGAAGTGCCGGGCGACGCATCGAGTATGGTCACGCCCTGGCCAGGAGCAAGACTGTGCTTGGCCTTTAGTTGGCGGATGATGGGCACGGCCATCGCCTCCCCCACGTTCAGGATGCCGTGACCAAAGGCAATGGGACCAGCCCGCCCGGATTCAAGCGTGCCCATGACATGCAGCACGTCGCGGATGGCCGTCTCGGGGCAGTTGAGGCCGCAACTGCCGCAGCCGTGGCACAGCTCGGGGAAGATGAGCACTTTGCGACCCACTACAGCAATGGCGTGCCAGACGCACACCTCGGCGCAACGACCGCAGAAGGTGCAGCGTTGATAGTCCACCTCAGGGATGAGGATGCCAACCTCCTCGCGCTGGTCAAGCAGTGGGCGCAGGAACAGCCCTGCGTTGGGCTCCTCGACATCGCAGTCTAGGAACAACGGGTTGAGGGCATCCTCGTGTCCAGCTTGAAGCGTTTTGCTGTGGCCATCCGCAGCGATGGCCAGCGCCAAGCTGGTGGCCACGGTCGTCTTGCCCGTGCCGCCCTTGCCGCTGGCTACAGCGATTCTCATGTAACGAATTCCTCCAGTTTGCTGTGTGTATTTGGCATGCCTGCAGCCGATATCAGCGGCGCAGAGTGGCCACCAGCCGCTGCGGGTGCAGCAGCAGGTCCAGGCCGTCTTCGATGCTGACGACGATCACGTCGGCCGCCTGCAATGCCTCCGCGGCCAATCCTTCCTGCCCCAGAACGGCGATTCCCAGGGCAGCCGCCGAGAGCATGCCAGCGTCATTGGCTCCGTTGCCGATGGCGGCCACCTGCCTTGCTCCCAGCCGCTCCACGAACGCCCGCTTCTGGTCTGCCTCGTCCCTGGGCTCGATGCGCACAAGCTGGACTCCTAGCTGCTGGCTGACCTGGCTGGCTTGTCCGCGGGTGTCGGCCGTCATCAGGTGGATGGCCAAATGCGGCGACAGGGCATCCAGACGGTCGGCCACGCCAAGGATCGGTACTCCATCCAGAGCAAGGGTGCCGTTCAAGTCAAGCACCAGATGCCATAGCTCCACAGCGCCCCAGCCAGGGATTTCCTGTCGGATCAACTCACCAACCCGCCATTGATGACGAGAGAGAGGGGCATGCCGACGGCCACTGCGTCCGCCAGGTCGTTAGTTCTCTCCAGAATTGGCCAGAACAAGAAGCGCGTCGTAGCGCAGCTACTCGCGCGTCATAGTCGCGCCGCAATTTGGGCACTTGAGCTGGTAGCAGGGCTGCCCGACCTGATGCGGAACCTTGTGCCCGCAATTGGGGCAAACGCAGTCCCCGCCCGGGCCGGCGGCTTTCCCGCCACCCATGCGTCCCGGTCCCCGGCCCTGGCCGCGTCCGGCGCCTTGGCCACGCCCACCGCCCTGTCCTCGTCCTCCGCCTGTTCCTCTCACCATGATTGCTTCTCCTTGCATTTGCTCACTCTGCGGGCGGGCGAAATCGCCTACCGCCTGTCCTTCTCCAGCTTTTCGATCCTATCCATCGTCTCGGCCAACTGCTGGCGCAGGCTCTTGAGCGTCTCCTGGAGTTGCGCCAACTCCGATTCGGGAGCGGGCCCTGGCGCCGTCTCAGCGGGTGTCGCTGGCTGGAATCCACCGCGCATGCCTCTGCCACGGCCCATACCCATGCCGCCGCCCATGCCACGGCCCATGCCCATGCCGCCGCCCATGCCACGGCCCATACCCATGCCGCCACCCATGCCACGGCCCATACCCATGCCTGCTGCGCCTCCCATTCCCGCGTGCGCGTCGACGTTGGCGCCTCCCATCGGCTGGGCCCCGCCAGCCTTGAAGGCTTCCACTGCCTGGCGCACGGTACCCTCCGGAACCAGATAGCTGGGGATGCCAGCCGCTCGCAGAACTTCGAAGGCATTCGGGCCCAGGTTGCCACTGAGCACCGCTTGGGCACCGCGCTCTACCACGAACTGCGCGGCCTGGATGCCTGCCCCCCCGCCCTGGTTCATCGCCGGGTTGGGTACGGCCTCGAACTGCATGCTTTCGGTATCTACAAAGATGTAGATTGGACACCTGCCAAAGACCGGGCTGGCGGGCGCATCCAGTGTATCACCCTGTGCAGAGACTACGATCTTCATTGTTCACACCTCTCCCTTTTTGAATTTCGAACTGCGACGCGCCGGCCATCGGATAGATCAGGTATCGGGCGCCGGATTCAGCCTGCTTACCGGCCCCTTGCCGCCTGTCCGCGGCTGGCATGCGTTTGCATGTGCAAGTCGTAGGTATCGAGAAAGTGGTGCAGCACCCGGTCAGTCTCGCGCAGGTCGCCCACCCACGAAGCCAGGTAACGGTCGCCTTGTGACGTCGTGCGGTACATGCGTCGAGCCGGGCCGGCGCTGCTGGTATCCCAACGCGAACTTACCAGGCCGCGGTCCTCCAGGTCACGCAAGAAACGGTAGATCGTGCTCGCCCCCACCGGATTCTGTTCAAACCCGAAAGGGCTAAGGTCCTCCACAAGCTCGTAGCCGTGGATTTCCTTGCAGTGCACGAGCAGCAGCAGACACGGCTCCAGGAAGCCCTGGATGTGCCTGGGACACGCTTCTATGCCATCTGCCCCTCTCCAGCCACGATGACCATGAGGCATCAAGCCAACTCCTCTTGCGGTCAGTCTATGTGCATACTGCATATAGAGATTAGCATAGATTATCGTCTTTGTCAAACTAACAACAATACACTAGTAAATGCTAATAGAGAATAGCGACGAATTCACTATTGACAAAATGCACTTAGTGTGCTATACTCGGGTCGTAACATCAAGGCAGAGCCGGGAATCCGGAGGAGGCAAGCAGTGCGAGGAAGAGGTCGAGGACATGGGTGGCAATGGAGGGGTACCTCCCGCCGGGCAGTGCGTTTCTTGGAGCCCACGTTGCTGCTGCTGCTGCACTACGGACCGGCGCATGGCTACACCCTGGTCGAGCAGCTAAGCCAGTACAGCCTGGCGGATATCGACCCGAGCGTCGTCTACCGTGAACTGCGCGATATGGAAGAGCGGGGCTGGATAGCCTCATCCTGGGAAGCAGAACAGACGCAAGGCCCTCCGCGGCGAGTCTACCGTCTCACCGCGCTAGGAGATGAGGTTCTGGGACTGTGGACGCAGGACTTGCAGGACACGCGTGGCATGATCGACCATCTTCTCGGCGCCTACGGTCAACACATGCAGGAAGGCAAGGGCGAGCACCATGATGGTAGGGATGACAGTGGAAGGAGGTAAGCGACATGCCACGATTCGACGGAACGGGACCGCGGGGTGCGGGGCCCATGACCGGTCGCGGTGAGGGGTACTGCGTCTTGGAGTTGCCTGAGTCGAGCCGGCCGGCCCGCGGCTACGTGGGTCTGCAGGGTACGCCCGTGCGCCTGGATTCTCCGGCTGTTCGGCCTACCATACGGCCACCTGCAGTACTGCGGCCCTACCCTGTCTTCAGGTTTGGGATGTGCTGGGGCGCACGCCCTGGCTGGCAACTGTACAGGTGGCAACGCAACAGGCGGGACTACTGGTCCTATGGCAGCCGCGATGTGTTCGCAGACAATCTGATGGAACACAATGGAAGGGAGGTGATGAACATGCCAAGACTTGATGGCACCGGGCCGGCCGGGATGGGGCCGATGACCGGGGGCGGAAGAGGCTGGTGCAATCCGTACGGGATTCGCCCCGCCGCTTACGGTCCCTATCGTCCGCCTTACGCGGTCCCGGCGAACCCTGCCTACGGCTACGGTTTGGGGCTTGCGCGCCGTGGACTGGGGCGGGGCTTCGGCCGAGGCCGGGGTCGTGGGCCAGGACGCGGTTGGTGATGATGAGAGACAGTTGCAGTCTTATGGAAAGGAGGTGAACGAGATGCCAGCAGGAGATGGAACGGGGCCTAGAGGTATGGGACCCATGACCGGGCGCGGCGCAGGCTACTGCGCCGGCTACAACGCACCGGGCTGGGCCAATGCTGTTCCCGGCCGTGGCTTTGGGA
>CAYZKS010000127.1:3477-9765 GCA_964478725.1 uncultured Anaerolineales bacterium | reverse complement strand
GCCGGCCAGAGTGCCTATCCAGCCGACGCACGGAATGATGCCGAGGATACCCAGTAGGCGGGGAGCATTGGCATAACCCAACACCCGCAGCATGCCTTCCAGAGTGCCGTGACCACTGAACAAGGCTTTGGCCACAAAGTACGCCACGGCGGCCCATGCAACCCAGCCCACAATGCCGCTGAGCATCTCGCCGATAAAGGCCGAGATGAAGCGGCCTGAACCCGCGGCTGTTCCGATTGCTGACAACAACGTCGTGACTATGACGACAATGGCTGCCTCAGTGGTGGCGTTTGGATCTGATTCGATCTCCTTGAAGACGGGGAAATCCAGCTTGATAACGCGCATGATGCGATCTATCACAGTGCCCTCCTTGCATCAGAGAATTGCGGACGCACACAGCCGGGAGCCGCATGCCCACATTGATTCTACTTCCGGATACGCCGCACGCCAAATGGCACCGTATGTACTGTTGAGATTAGCTGGAACCAGGCTCCCTGGCTGATCAGCAACCGGCCATGCCGCCGCAGTCTGGGTAGCACTCCCAACCCCTCCCGCTCTGCAAAACACACTCTGCGGGCTTCCCAGAACCATGGCAGTCAGATCGTGCCGTGGTTATCTGGCTTGTAGCACGGCCAGCAAGACGGCCAGTATCAATGTTATGATGACCGTTGCCGCGATCAGCCTATGCGCATAGATTCTACTCATGCGAGATCTCCTCGGCCTGCGGAGCATGCTGTCAATGCCAGCGCTCCGGCAATCAGTTGGCAGAGCTACGCCATCTCGTAGCGCTCGGCATGAACCCTCGACAGCGGAATGCCAACCTTGGTCAGGGCGCGTTCGACTGCCACGATCATGGGCAGCGGACCGCACATCAGGCACTGCAGCTCCTGCCGGTTCTGCGGCAGGTGGCGATCCAACAGATCAGCAGTAATGAAGCCCTTCTCTCCCTGCCAGTCCGCCGCTGGCTTCTCCAGAACGTGTATCACCTGCAAGTTCATGCGTTTCTGCAGCTCGTCCAGGTCTTCGCGAAACGTGACGCTTTCCCAGGTGGGGTTGCCGTAGAACAAATAGGCCGGGCGTCTGTCCCGACGGTCCGCCATGGTGCGCAGTTGGCTCATAAGTGGAGTGATGCCAACGCCTCCGGCTACGAACACATAGCCTGGCGCTGCATGACGATCTATGCTGAATGTGCCATAGGGCCCGTCGAGATACACTGCCTGTCCCGGCGGGATGTGCTTGATGACCCGTGTAAAGTCGCCTAGCTCCTTGACGGTGAACTGAAGCCGTTGGGGATGCTCGGCACTGGAGGAGAAGGAGAACGGATGCTGGCGGATGGCAAAGGGCGACTTCTGAATGGTCAGCCATGCGAATTGGCCGGGCTTGAAGGTTAGTCCCGCGTGGTCCTTGGGCTCGACCGTCAAAGTCCATGAGTCTCCACGTTCGGGTGTCAGACTCACCAACTCGTAGGGGCGTCTCAGCATCATCCACGGCTTCAGCAGTCGAACGTAGATGAACAAACCAGTCCATAGCACAACCAGAGCCGACCACATGACATAAGCCACTGGACCAGTGGAGTAGTAGCCCACCCCGAAGATGTGTAGCAGACCCAGTCCCACCGCGCCAAAGGAAAGGATGTCATGTATGAGTCGCCACGACTCGTACTGGAGTTTGATCTGCTTTCGTTGGGTCGAGGAACCGACGAGCAGCAAGGCAATTGCCAGAGAAGCCACGCCCGCAACTGCGCGCAGGGGCGCAGTCAGCGGATTGAGAAGCTGCAGCGTGTACGGGTTGTTGAAGAACAGGATGATGGGATGGATAACAACCAGAACCAATGCCAACTGCGAAGTCTGATGGTGGAAGTAGTAGATGGTGTCCATGGGGAATACGTCCGCCAGGGGAGGCAAGCGCGCTGTTGGGACGAATTGAAGCCCCATGAGCGCTAATCCTACAAAGGCGAGCGCCACGGAGACCTCGCGCCAGAACTCGCGACCGGCTGGTCGGGGAGTGAGCAGCACAACTAGCAGAGGGCCGAAGACCATGAGGAAGTAGACCACAACCCACGCAACAGCCTTGAGCGAGATTCTCATAGCACGCGGATCTCCTTTCGCAACTCGGCCAGTCTGTTCAGTGACCGCATCGGGTGAGGTTGCTGGGGGACCAGGCTCTCGGAAGGCCAGGAATCCGGGCACATTATAGCCTGATGGTCCGAACTGGTCAACGGCTGCTTCACCCGTTGCTTGGAGGTTTCTGGTTTTCACGCTAGAATCGTGGGCAGTAGCCAGGGCCACAGCGCCCCGATCCTTTCTGGAGAGCATGAGCGAGAAATCACTGCCAGCCGATCGCCTTGGGCGATCTCCGCCGTGGCGAAGCCCAGAGCCCACGTGAGGGAGGAGCAGAGGCCGATGAAGAGCATAGGATGGAAGACCTGGTTGGTTGCTGCGTTTGTTGTGGCGCTGCTGAGCCTGGTGTTCGTGTCCATCCGTGCGAACAAGCCAGCGGATGCGCGCGCGATCAGCCGGCAGTGGGCCGCTTCGGGGCATGCTGACAGGAAGGCGGAAGCTTTCGTGTACTGGGATGAGGCCGACCCGGCGGCGGTGCCCAAGAACTGCGCCAAATGCCACAGCGTCTACGGCTTTATGGATTTCCTGGGCGAAGATGGCTCTGCATCGGGCGCAGTGGATGCAGAAGCTAGGGTCGGCTCGGTGCTTTTCTGTACGGCCTGCCACAACGAGACGGCATACGATTTGACCAGCGTGAGATTTGCATCGGGCTCCGTGGTCGAGGGCCTCGGACGCGAGGCGGTGTGCATGCAGTGCCACCAGGGCACCCAGTCGGGGGTGGGCGTCGACAAGGTTCTTGCTGGCAAGGGTGAAGACGTGGTGGATCCCAAGCAGGGCTTTGTGAACGTGCACTACCACATGGCGGCGGCGACCCAGATGGGGGCTGAAGCTCGTGTTGCATACCAGTACCCCGGGCAGGCCTATGTCGAACGCTTCCCTCACACAAAGAACCTCGACACCTGCATCGCGTGTCACGATCCACACAGCCTGCAGATTGATCCGAAACGCTGCAGCCCTTGCCATGCCAATGTCGTGACGGCGGAGGACGTGGAGAAAATCCGGGCGGTGACGGACACCGTGGACTATGATGGGGATGCCAACGTCAAAGAGCCAATGTCGGGTGAGGTTGCGGGGATGCACGATCGTCTCTACCGCGCCATCCAGGATTATGCGATCGCTGTATGCGGACGGCCAATTGTGTACAGCGCCGATGCCTACCCGTACTTCTTTCTCGACACCAACTCAGATGGCAAGACTGATCCCGCAGAGGCTCAGGCTGGGAATCGGTTCAACGCATTCACCCCGCGTCTTTTGAAGGCGACCTTCAACTACCAATTCGTGGAAAAGGACCCAGGTAGCAGTGCGCACAACGCCAAGTACATTCTGCAGATCCTGTACGATTCCATGCGCGATCTGAGCGCAAAGGTGCCGGTGGACATGCAGGGGTTGGTGCGGCCCTGAGCCTCACACGCAGGCTTGAGTCCCTCGGCTGCTCAAGTTGGCTCTTTTGACCACGAGTCCGGGCTTGGGTATACTCCCGCCGTTCGATCCCGCCCAGGAAAAAGGATATGAGTCGCGTCATCAATACTGCTGAGCCGGGCAAACGGCGCAACCACGAGCGGCGCACGATTGCCGAGATGCTGCGCCGCTTGATGCTCAAACGTACCCTGGATCAAGAAGCCAAGGATATGGCGGCCACGCTGGTATTCTGTCTGCGAGAGATTGCCGCGACCGTTGACGTAAGCGTTGCGGCATGGGAGAAGCGCAACTACTACGTCAAGGCCGACCGCTTCTGCCGTGAATGGGAATGGGCTCTTCCGGCAGCCGAGCGTTTGCAGGACCTGATCCTGCAGGAGCGCTGGGAGCAGCTGCCACAGGGCCTGGCCCAATTGGCGCCGCATTTCGCGGACATTCGTATCACCAAGATGACGCGCGACTCCTCCGCCTGGCGCTTGGCTCATGCCCGCTTGCTGGAAGCAAGCCGCGCTGCCCGTCCCCGGCAGTAGTGCCTGCCCCACAGTCAGTTTCGCATACCCCATAGTTGATAGTACATACCCCGTACTTGACAATCACCAGAATGTAACTAGACTACTCCCTGAGCTCCACCAAGCGCAGCATCTGGTGCCTTTTGAATTCATCCTCCTCTGTGTTGGAGCGCCGGTCAGCTCGATCCATGGCGCGGCTGCGTGTGTGTGGGCTTTGCAGTTACGGGAGACCAGGACGAACAAGAACACGCGCACGCCGCGAGGACCGAATCATGACCTCCAGCAGCGACACGGTCGTTGAAGCCTTCACAGAACTGGCTCCACGCTATGTGGAAACGGTGGACCGCGAGCTCAGAACATTCTGGGGCGTCGGCTATCAGGACTTCATCCAGCTTCTGCTCGAGGCCGCGACGCCTGAGAGCGACGCACTGATCCTCGACTTGGCCACAGGCACTGCGCAGATTCCTCTGAGCATGGCTGCCCGTGCCGCCAACGGGCGCATGATCGTCGGCCTGGACATTACACCCACGATGCTGCGCTATGGCTTAGCAAACCTGAAAGCTCAGGGGGCGTCCGAGTGCGTCAGGCTGATCTGTGCCTCTGCCACCGACATCCCCTTTGATTCAGCCGCATTCGACCTGGCCATCTGCGGCTTGGCCACGCACCATATGCACGTCCCCCGTCTGCTATCCGAAGCTCAGCGGGTGCTCAAGCCGGGCGGCCGCCTAGTGATGGCAGACGTGAGCGCGCCTCCTTTTTGGCGTTCTGTACTGGGGGGGGCCTTTGTACGCCTGGCTGCTGCCGGATATTGGCTTATGCATAGGAATGTCCGCGCCTCCGCTGAGGTTGCGGCTATTCCCAATGTCCGCACCACGCATGAATGGCGAGCCCTGTTCACTGAGCTTGGGTTTGTGAACGTCGAGCTATTCGCCGAACTGCATGGCCGGAGGCTGCTGTTCCCGGGCGGCGTGGTCTGGAGGGCCGCCAAGCCTGCTTGATAGCGTCAACTATCCTACTTGGACCGAAATGGAGGGGGAAAGATGGCAACCACACTGGAGCTTTTGCGCGAAGGCCGTCGAGAAGAGATCTGGCACAAGTACTGCGGATTCATCGATCTGAGTATGGAGCAATTCATGGAGATCCAGAAGCGCCTGCTGATGGAGCAGATCGACCTGCTCAGCAAGTGCGAGTTGGGCCGCAAGATCATGGGCGATGAGATTCCTGCGAGCGTGCAGGAGTTTCGAGAGGTAGTGCCGCTGACAAACTATGCAAACTATGCGCCCTATCTTCTGGAGAAACGCGAAGACGTCCTGCCCATCAAACCGCTCTGGTGGCTGCACACCTCTGGGCGTTCGGGCGAGTACCAGTACAAATGGATACCCTACACGGATGGCATGGTGCAGAAGCTGGCCGACTGCTCGATGGCGATCGTGACTCTTGCCTCGTGCTCCAAGCGAGGCCAGTTCGTTCTCCAAGAGCATGACAGCATGCTCTTCACGCTGGCTCCCTTCCCCTACCTCTCCGGTGCCGCTATCACGGCCCTGGAGAGGGAGTTCAACTTCACCTACCTGCCGCCCATGGAAGAAGCTGTCAAGATGGACTTCCAGGCGCGGATCATGGAGGGCTTTCGCCTGGCGCTCAAGTCGGGGATTGACTGCTTCAATGGCCTGGCCAGCGTCCTGGTGCGAGTCGGTGACCAGTTTGTGCAGGGCAGCGGCAGTGTCAAGCCCTCTCCGTATCTGCTGCACCCACTGGTCGCAGGCAGGCTGCTGCGAGCGCTGGCCAGGTGCCTTCTGGACGGCAGAACGCGATTACTACCAAAAGACCTTTGGGATGTAAAATGCATTGGACTGGGGGGCACGGACACGCGCTTGTTCAAGGATCGCATCAAGCAGTACTGGGGGAGAGCGCCCATCGAGAACTATGCCTGCACCGAGGCGGGCTTCATAGCGTTGCAGTTGTGGAACGTCCAGGGGATGACTTTCTACCCTGACGTGAATTTCTTGGAGTTTCTGCCTGAGGAGCAGATTGGCACAAGCGCGACCGATTCGTCCCAGCATACGAAGACGGTCCTGCTGAATGAGGTGCAGAAGGGCAAACGCTACGAGCTTGTGGTCACGAGTTTCCGCGGAGGCGCCATGGTGCGCTATCGCACGGGAGACATCATCGAGATCGTGGCCACGCGTGACGAAGAGCTCAATGTTGACTTGCCTCAGATGATGTTCTACTCTCGCATCAACGAT
>CAYZKS010000127.1:0-3377 GCA_964478725.1 uncultured Anaerolineales bacterium | reverse complement strand
CGAAACTGGCAATTGGACCCGCTTGATGTGCGGCTTCTGCCCGCTGGAGCCTACAAACACTTCTACGAGACCCGTCAGAAGGAAGGGGCGGATCTGGCACATCTGAAGCCCCCGCACATGAACATCCCGGATCGTGCGCTGCAATTGCTGATGGAATCGGTGTAGACGCTTGTTGTCAGGGAGGTGAGCGCTCACACATGCACTGGTACTCCATCTTCATATCGCTGACCATTGTATGTTATCTGGCGCTCATCTACCTGGTCCTGCGAGAAGGCTGGCAGGGCAACCGCGCAAACCAGACTTTTACGCTGTACCTGATCAGCATGGTCGTCTGGATGGGCGCCTACTTCATGGTGTCTGTCAGCGACACGCCGGCACAGGCCCTCCTGTGGTATCGATTGGTGGCTGGCGTCGTCTCAGGGCAGTTCATCCTCTACTTCATCTTTACCCGGGCTCTGCTGCACATCAAGGGCGCGCGCGCCATAGCAGCGGCGGGACCCATAGTATGGGCAGTGACCCTGCTGCTGGGGCTTGGTCTGAACCAAAAGGGCGTCTTCTTGGACATCCATCGCCACGCGGGTACAGGGCTGTTCGTGCCCACCTTCGGGTCGATGATGATATGGCTCTCGATACCCGACTATTCGTACCTGGGCTACGGTGTATACAACCTCTTACGCGAGTACCGCACGACGCGCTCCGATCTGCAACGCAGACGCATCCAGTACCTCCTGGTAGGCTTGGCGGTAGTCCTTCTGGGAATTGCTATCAACTTCAATCCGAATCTGCAGCCGTATCCGCTGGATGTCATCGCCAACCTGATCAACGCCATTATCATCGCCTACGCCATCCTGCGCTTCCAGCTTCTCGACATCCAACTGGTCATTCGCAAGGGCTTGCTCTACTTCATCCCCACGGCCCTGATCGGAGCAGGCTATTTTCTGGTCATCTTCTTTGCCCTTCCGGTCTTTCGCACGCTCAGCACTGAACAGGTCCTGCTGACGATCAGTCTGGCAGCCTTGACCGCAGTGGCCGTCCAACCGTTACACGACAGACTGCAATCGTGGGTGGATCGTCTGTTCTTCCGCGAAAAGTACGACGCCAGTCTGATGCTGCAGCGCCTCAGCGCCACCGTGGCCTCTGTTCTCGATCTCGACAAGCTGACGGGCATGATTCTGGATGCAGTCGTGACCACCCTGCACGTGGACAAGGCAGCCATCCTGATAAAGCACGCGGAGAGCGGGGAGTTCCGCCTGATAGCCCAGAAAGGGCTGGATCACGGCACGGATATCGCTTTGGGGCCTGATCACCCGATTGTGGATTGGCTGTCTCATCGTGCAGAGTCCTTGAGCCGACACGACATGGAGCTGTTGCCACAGTTCAAGGCGCTGTGGGGCAAAGAGAAGGAGGATCTCGAACGCATCGGCGCAGAGGTGTTCATTCCTCTGAAGGCGAAGGATGAGCTAACGGGCCTGTTCGCCTTGGGCCGCAAGCTGTCGGATCAGGGCTACTCGCAGGACGATCGTCTCACCCTCACCACGCTCGCCAACCAGACTGCAGTGGCCATCGCCAACGCCCGCCTGTACGAAGAGACTCAGCGCCGGCTCAGGGAATCGGAGATGCTGAACCGCGTGCGGGCCAGCATCATCAGCGCTTTTGAATTGGACAAGACGCTGCAGGTGATCATCGATTCGGCCGTGCAGGCGACCCCGCATGCGCACAAAGGAGCTCTACACCTGCTGGATGAAGACCGCAATCTGCTGGTAATGAGAGCTGGCTGCGGGTTCAGCTCCGAGGCCATGCAGGCGGCCAGCTTCAGTGTGGACGAGGGCTATGTCGGCTGGGCCTTCTCACACCAGAAAGCGATCATTATCGCCAACACGCGCGCGGATCGTAGGAATAAGCGCAGTGCGCCGCAAGAAATGCAGGACATTCAGTCTGCCATGTGCATTCCGCTCGTGGTCAAGGGCAAATGCATCGGCACGATTACCCTGAGTAACTTGGAGAGCCCTGGAGCTTTCACAGAAGACGACCTGCAACTGCTCTCGAACTTTGCCATTCAGGCCGCCATCGCCATCGAAAACGCGGGCCTGTACGAAGCTGTGCAACGCGAATTGGCTGAACGCAAACGCATGGAGCAGGCCCTGCAGGAACTCAATATCACCTTGGAGGAGCGCGTGCGTCAGCGCACCTCCGATCTGCAAGTCCTCTACGAAATCTCCCAGAAAATCGGCTACACCCTGGACTCGGCCGAGCTCTTCCGCATGTTGCTCGGTGACCTGCACCGTGCTGTTTCCTTTGACGTTGCGGCGTGTGCGCTGCCGGTGGGCGATCGCTGCGAGGTGTTCTTGCAGCCAGCCCGACCCCTGAGCGATCAGGTTCGTCGTGACATCCGAAGTCGCCTGTATGCAGTGTTACACTGTGTTGGTAATCCGGACACGGGAGAAAACATCAGATGGCTGGAGTCCGCCCCGGCCGACGGAGCAGCTGCGCCCGTGGCTCGGTGCAGGTCACGCCTGGAGGTTCCTCTGGCCGCAGGGGAGAGTCAGGCGACACTGGGGCTACTGCTGGTGTTGGCCGAAGAAGAGGGAGCTTTCTCGGCCGATCATGAGCGCCTTCTGACCACCTTGGCAAACCAGGCTTCCGTGGCCGTGCAGCGTCTGCGCGCCATCTTGGCGGCGGAACAGCAGCGGCAGGAAAGCCTGCTGGAACGCCTGCCTGAGGGAGTGCTGCTACTGGACGCGAGGCTGCGCGTCATGCTGGCCAACCCCGTTGGACAGCAGTACCTTGCCTTGCTGACGGATGCCCGTGTCGGCGAAGTGTTGACGAATCTGGGCGAACGCTCCATTCAGGAGTTGTTGGGTCCGCCGCCAGAGCAAACAGGCTTCCACGAGGTAGTGCCGAAAGGCGCATCACACCGGGCCTTTGAGATCGTCTCCAAGGCCATGGAGGCTGGGCCGCAGGCTGGTGACTGGGTGCTGATTCTGCGCGATGTCACCGAACGCAAGCGTGCGGAGGAGGACAAAGCCAGGTTGGAAGAGCAGCTCCGCCAAGCACAGAAGATGGAAGCTGTGGGCCTGCTGGCTGGAGGCGTCGCACACGAGTTCAACAACCTGCTGACGGTCATCCAGGGCAATGCGGAGCTTGCTCTGTTGCAGCAGGACACCGCCGCCCTCCCGGAGAAGGAGCTCACCACCATACAGAGCACAGCCCGCAAGGCCGCGAGGTTGACTCATCAGCTCCTGGCCTTCAGCCGCCGGCAGATGCTGCAACCGAGTGAGGTGGACCTCAACAAGCTGATCCGTGGGTTCGCCGAGATGCTGGAACGCGTAATCGGAGAGAACATCCAGTTGCAACTCGACCTGCACAGCGGGCTGACC
>CAYZKS010000126.1:5164-9964 GCA_964478725.1 uncultured Anaerolineales bacterium | reverse complement strand
CAGCGTGTGCAAGATGATGGCCAGGGCGGACAGGGAGATCGTCTCCATCATGCGCAAGAAAGCCGCGCGCGGCCCGTCTGCGCTGCGCAACCCGGGCTAGGGAGCGATCACGAATTGCGCCGGTTTCGAGAGAGGCCTCTGCATGCCCGGGGAGGTGCAAGCCAGTGGTCATGCATCTCTGCGGCGCCCAGCCTTCGCAGTCCTGCCGTTGAGAACGGGCTGGGCCTACTTCTCAAGCGCCTTGCGCAGCGCCTTGCCGTCGAAGGGTAGTTTGAACAACGGCGCGAACACGCATTTGTCCAGCGCACCCGCAACCAACGGCACCAGACCGATCGCCACCAGCACCCAGCCCAGTTTTTCGGGCGGGTATACAACGCCGAATACGATCAACAGCACTCCCACCACCACACGTGCGATCCGTCCATTCTTGCTTGCCAGGAACTTGAACAATGACTCCATGCGACCTCCTTGTGCAGCACGATACACGAACGCTCCTATCATACCTTGCTGGGGCCTGTGCGTCAATTCACGCCGCCGCTGCATTTGACAATCGTCTCATTTGCAGACATGATTGGCTTACAGCCCGACCATAGAGTTGTAGCGGTCGATCGGGCCACTTTCTGATCAATCAGCCGGTCCCGACATCTGTACCAAATTCCAAGGAGGCAAGAAGTGAACCGTAGAGCAGGCAAGTCCTTTAGAGTCCTCGTGCTTTTGGTGACGCTGCTGGTGTTGGTGGTGCCTGTGAGCGCAGCTCCGGCCAAAGGTACCATTGGCGTCAACGTCCTGCTGAACACCGACGTCAGCGCTCACATCCTGGCCAAGCTCGGCGCCTACGGCAAGGTCCGCGACGTAGTCTGTGAGATTGACGTGGTGACCATGCAGGCCAAGGCCGACAAGTTGCCGGCTATCCGGGCGCTGCCTTTCGTGGCGGCGGCCAGCCCCGACGCGGAGCGCAAAGGAGCGCCGGTGGACACAGTGGCAGTCATTGACTTTTCCAATGGTCTCAGTACCTGGGACCTGGATGCCATCAATGTCACCGACTTTGGGTTCAACAATCGCCAGGTGCCCTACGATGGCAGCGGCGTGTACGTGGCCGTGCTGGACACGGGCCTGCTGGACTCCTGGCGCCAGTACTTCCCGCAGGAGCGTATCTCCGTCGAGTACGCGAAGGCATTTGGCGGCGGTGGCGGCGAGGTTGGCTGGGTATCGGAGCAACCCAACAAGTGGACGCATGATCAAGATTCCCATGGCACGCATGTGACCAGTACCATTCTGGGCTACAGCCTGAACGGCACGTCGGTCAACGGCGTGGCGCCCATGGCCACGGTTATCCCCGTCAAGGTGCTCAACCAGAATGGTTCGGGTTGGTCTTCGGTAGTGGCGCGCGGCATCGTGTACGTGACCGACCTGAAGAAGGGTCCCCTGGCAGGCCACCCAGTGGTCATCAACATGTCCCTGGGCGGGCCGGTGCAGGAGCCGGTAGAAAAGGCTGCCGTGGACTATGCCATCGCCAATGGTGTGATCGTTGTAGCCTCGGCGGGCAATGAGGGTGACTCGGGCATGGACTATCCGGGCGCGTATACGCCGGTGATCTCCGCGGCATCGTCGGGCTGGATCGGCGAGTGGTATCCGCCGGGCAACCGCAGCTGGTGGTACAATCTGAACGTGTCCGAGCCAACCAACCCGGCTCAGTTCTACATCAGCGACTTCTCCAGCCGCCAACTGGCGGGGCAGGACCTGGACCTTGCCGCTCCCGGCTCCTGGGTAGTGGGCCCGTACCAGACCAACAGCGGCCAGCTCAGCTACTACTTCCTGGGTGGCACCTCCATGTCCAGCCCGCACGTGGCCGGCACTGTGGCGCTGATGGCCCAGAAGCACAATGCGTTGACCCCCGGCCAGGCTGAGAGCATCCTCACGGCCAGCGCCATCTACCTGGCGCCCGGTTGCCGCGAAGTGTACCAGCCGGACGGGTCTGCCCAGAACATCTGCTGGGGTGCGAACGCCACCGGCGCAGGCCTGCTGGACGCCGCTGCGGCTCTGGCCGCAACACCGTAAGTCTCTGCTGCAGATAGCATTGCCACAAGGCCTTTGGGGCCTGTTCGCCAGGCTCCAAAGGTCTTGCCTTGCTGGACGGCATTCGCTCTTCTGTTCATCAGGCTCTTTGCTCGTCGCTGCTTTGACAACTCGTCCGTTTGTTGGCATGATGAGCGCAGACGTCGAGTCTCAACGGGAGGCCAGCATGACCGCACTCGATTCTGCTTCCGCTCCGCCGTCTACGACGCTCAGCGGCCCATTGCTGTGGGGCGCTCGCGCCGTCTGGCTGATTCTGACGTTGCTGGCCCTGGCGGTCTTGGTCGCAGGCGTGGCAGGTATGCTGCCCTGGACGTTTGGCGCCGTGGCGCCCGCCATGTCCAGCGTCGCCGAGTGGATCGGCTCCATGTATGGCCAGTGGTGGCTGCTGATCGCGCTAGACGTGTGGATGGCGCTGGCCTTTGTAAGCGTGGGCGTGGTCCTCCTCTGGCGCCGTTCGCGGGACTGGTTCGTGCTCACGATCTCGGCCGCTTTGGTGCTCTACGGCACGACCTCCACCTTGGCCGTCGGCCGTCTGTGGCACGCCACCACGCCGTGGGCTGTGCTGGTGAACTGGCTGGAGCTCGTGTCTACTGCCTCGGTACCCATTCTGGCCTATCTGTTCCCGGACGGGCGCTTTGTTCCGCCCTGGACCCGCTGGCTGGCCCTGCTTTGGAGCGTGTGGGCCATTGCCAGCGTCGTTGTGCCGGCGCTGGACCCGTACAACTGGCCGCCCATCTGGCTCGTGGCCTTTTTCGTGTTCGGCTTGGCCACCGGACTGGCTGCCCAGATCTACCGCTACCGGCGCGTCTCAACTCCATCTCAGAGACAGCAGACCAAGTGGGTCATTCTAGGCTTTGCCCTGGGCACGCTGACCTGGGGGGCCATCTCTGCCTTTCAGGTGCTTACCTGGCGGGCGAGCGATGTCACCCTGTTGCAGATAGTGGTCTCGCACGCAGCGCTCGTGCTGGGGCAGGCTTTGGTGCCCGTGTGCATCGGGCTTTCTGTGCTGCGCTACCGGTTGTGGGACATTGACCTGGTGATCAACCGCACCATCGTCTACACCATCGTGGTCGCCATCCTCGGCGTGGTTTTTTTTCTTCACCAGCAAGGCCGCCAACGATGTGGTCGAAGCCGCTGTGGGCAGGTCTCCGTTGCTCGCTCCCCTGGCCTCCACTCTCGTGTCGGCAGTGTTGTTTTCTCCCCTGCGCCAGCGTACGCAGCGGCTTGTGGACCGTCGCTTCTATCGCGAAAAAGTGGATCTGCAGCTTGCGTTCGCCGAATTTGCGCACGACCTGCGCGGCGCCAGCGACGAAACGGCGCTGCTGCAGCTGCTCGTGCGCCGTGTGACCGACCTGCTGCACTTGACGCGTGCCGCCGTCTACAGCGTCGTCGCTGAGGGCAAGCTCGAGCTGCGAGCATCGCAGAGCCTGCCTGACCGCCTGGCAGTGGGCTGGTCTCCAGACTTGCAGACCTGGGCTAACCTGCAGCGTGGGCACAGCGCTACACCACAAGATGGGCTTGGCTTTGATCTGGCCGTGCCGCTGAGCCTGCCGGCGGCGGCCAAACAGACTGGCCCCCTGGGAGTGCTGGCGCTCGGGCCGCGCCTCTCCGGCGTGGGTTTCTCGCGTGAGGACCGCGTCCTGCTCCTCACCCTGGCCGACCAGGCGGCCACCTCCATCTACCTCGCGCGCTCGGCGCAGCAGGCAGGAAGAACAGCATGACTGGCCATGCAGTACCTGGGCACCATCACGCATTCTGAGCGCGACCGACCGGAGCTGGCGGATGTGGCAAAGCTTGTGCGCCTGGCCGAGGCGCTGAGGGATTTGATTGCGACGGTCGGGAATGAAACGTCCACACATGGCGGCCACGAATGAATTCGCGGCTGACATGCAAAGCCTGCCCAGGCAGGCTGGGGAGCGTGGCGACGTGATCCGGCCTTGACAGGCGTTGGAACCTGCTTTAGCAGGTTTCTCGTATCAGGCGCCGAATTTATTCGGTGCACGTTCGCGGATCCCGAACTCATTGGGTGCACCGTGGCGCACCCCGGGTTCATTCGGCGGTCCGCATAGGGAGGAGGCACATGCCCTTTTGGCGCACGTATTATCACCTGGTGTGGACGACCAGGAATCGCGAGCCCCTCATCACGCCGCAGGTCGAAGCAGGTCTGTACGCTTACATGCTGCGCAAGGCGGGGGAGCTGGGCGTGTTTGTCTACGCTGTCAATGGCTGCAGCGACCATGTGCACATGATCGTTGCGATTCCTCCACACGTTTGCGTGGCCGAGCTCGTGAAGCTCGTGAAGGGAGCCAGCTCCCACGAGCTCAACCAGCGGAGGCCGGACCTCCACTTTGCCTGGCAGCGCGGCTATGGCGTTGTGACGCTTGGGCAGCGCCAGAGGGCCGACGCCGAGGCGTATGTACGACGGCAGAAGGAACACCATGCGCAGACTATGGCGGTGGCGTGGTTGGAGTACGTTACTGAGGGCGACGAAGGCCCAAGGGATGTTGGCTCAACCGAGACGCGTCAGCCTGAGCCCAGCGTTCGTGAAGAGCAGGCGCCCTACGGAGCACACGGAGAACCGATGTTCTAGACGCTCGCCACGGATGGATGCCGGGCGGCGGCCACGATTGCCACGAATGAATTCGCGGCCTGATACGCAAAGCCTGCCCAGGCAGGCTGGGGAACGTGGTGGCGAGGCGGTCGTGCGCGGGTGCCACGAATGAA
>CAYZKS010000126.1:0-5064 GCA_964478725.1 uncultured Anaerolineales bacterium | reverse complement strand
GGCGTCGCGCCCACGCCGTCCGCCCTGGCGCGCCTGCCCGAGCTGGGCGGGGCACTGCCCGACCAGCCCGGCGATGCACTTGAGGTGCTGAGGTTGCTGGATGAGGTTGGCTCGCCGACAACCGTGGCCACGGCGGGCCGGCGCTTCTTTGGCTTTGTGATCGGCGGCTCGCTGCCGGTTACCGTCGCGGCCAACTGGCTGGCGGCGGCCTGGGACCAGAATGTCACATTCTCTACTACCTCGCCGGTTGGCGCCGCCCTGGAGGAGATCGCGCTGGCGTGGCTGGTGGACCTGTTCGGCCTGCCGCCGGGCACGGGCGGGAGCTTTGTCACCGGCGCCACCATGGCCAACTTGGCGGCGCTGGCCGCCGCGCGGCACGCCGTGTTGAAGAAGGTTGGCTGGGACGTGGAATCCCAGGGCCTGCAGGGTGCGCCAATCGTCACCGTGGTGGTGGGCGCGGAGGTGCATGCCTCGATCATCAAGGCGCTGCGCCTGCTGGGCTTCGGGCGCGCCCGTCTGGCGCAGGTGCCCGCCGACCGTCAGGGACGCATGCGCGCGGATGCTCTGCCGCGGCTCGAACTGCCCTGCATCGTCTGCATCCAGGCCGGCAACGTCAACAGCGGGGCCTTTGACCCGGCGACCGAGATCTGCGCCAGGGCCGGGGAAACGGGCGCCTGGGTGCACGTGGACGGCGCCTTTGGCATGTGGGCCGCCGCAGCGCCTGAGCGCGCCGCACTGTGGAACGGCTTTGCCGCGGCCGACTCGTGGGCTACCGACACCCACAAGTGGCTCAACGTGCCGCAAGACAGCGGGCTGGCCTTTGTGCGCGACGCCGAAGCAATGCGCGCGGCCATGTCCACGAGCGCATCGTACCTGATCGAGGGCGCCGTGCGCGAGCCGTCACACTACACCCCGGAGCTATCGCGCCGTGCGCGCGGCGTGGAGGTGTGGGCGGCGCTGCGCACGCTGGGGCGCCAGGGACTGGCCGAGCAGATCGAACGCTGCTGCCGGCACGCGCAGCGTTTTGCGCGCGGCCTGCGAGCCGCGGGCTACGAGGTGCTCAACGACGTGGTGCTGAACCAGGTGGTGGTGGCGTTTGGCGACGCCGAGCGCACCCGCCGCGTCATCGCCGCCATCCAGGCCGACGGCACCTGCTGGTGCGGCAGCACGCTCTGGCAGGGCCATACCGCCATGCGCATCAGCGTCTCCTCCTGGGCCACGACAGAGGAGGACGTGGATCGCAGCCTGGAGGCCATGCTGCGCACCGCGCGGAAGCTGGATTGATTGGCGGCCCGAGACCGGGTACAATGCGGATGAGCGTGCACCGAGAAAGCAGGTCTGATCGAACCATGGAATTGCACCCACAGTCCTTTGCATGCGGTCGTGACGTGCTTCAATCGCGGCCCCTTTCCGTTTGTCCGTTTGCGCGTCCGTTGACAGCCCGTCCGCTGTCAGGAACAATCCGCCCGCGCCGCGCGTCCACATGGTAGCGCGCGGGACACGTGTGCATGCCCGCGGCTTGCTCGACTCTGGAGGAGGAAGCCATGCTCAGTCTGAATCTGCGACCGAAGGCTTTGTCTCGTTATGCGCGCCTGGCGCTGGCGCTGTTACTGTTGCTCAGCCTGCTGCCGGCCTGCGCCAGGTCCAAAACCCCTACCCCCACACCAGGGGGCACCGGCGCGACCGACGTAGGCGGGCTGAGCTACGCCCGCCCGCTAGCCGCCGTCGCCACAGGAGGTGAAACTAGCATGCGCCTCGCCCTTTCCGCAGGATCTGAGGAGACCGTCGCGCAAGCAGCGGTTCCGTTGGCTGCCACCGAACCGCTCACGACGGACCAGACCCAGGCCGTGCTGAACCGGCTCCCGGCCATGCCCGAAGACCCTGAGCAGGTCCAGGCCTTTCGCCTGCCGCCGGAAACGCTGCCCGCGCCGCGCCCCGGCCAGACGCTGAACCAGCCCTTCCCGCCGCAGCAGGTCGTCCAGCCGGGCACGCAGCCGCAGGCCGGGCCTCTGCACGTGCTGCGTTACAGCCCCGAGGGCGACGTGGACCTGGCGCCGTTCCTCAGCGTCACCTTTGACCAGGCCATGGTCGCGCTCACGGCCATCGAGGACCTGGCCGCCAAGGACGTGCCCGTCAAGCTCACGCCCCAACCCGAGGGCGCCTGGCGCTGGGTGGGCACCAAGACCCTGGTGTTCGAGCCTACCGTGCGCTTCCCCATGGCCACCAAGTACCAGGTCGAGATTCCGGCCGGAACGACATCGGCCGTGGACGGCAAGCTGGCGGAGAAGCTCTCCTTCACCTTCACCACGCCGCCTCCCAGCCTGCAGTCTTTCTACCCCAACGGCGGACCTGCGGTGCGCAACCCGCTGCTGTTCGTCTCCTTTGATCAGGCCATCGACCCGCAGGCCGTGTTGAAGACCATCTCGCTGCGCGCCGGCGGCCAGTCCTTTGCGCTGGTCCTGGCCACGGCCGACCAAGTCGCCAAGGACGAAACCGTCAGCAATCTGGTCAAGAACAGCATCGAGGGTCGCTGGCTGGCCTTCCGGCCCAGCGAGCTCTTGCCCTACGACAGCACCGTCAACGTGGACGTCGGCCCGGGCACGCCTTCTGCCGAAGGACCGCTGACCACTACGAGCGCGCAGCCCTTCTCCTTCCAGACCTATGGACCGCTGCGAGTGGTGGAGAGCCGCTGCGGCTGGAACAGCCATTGCCCGCCCATGACCCCCTGGGTCGTCGAGTTCTCCAACCCCCTGGACGAGCAGGTCTTCGATGCGGCCATGGTGCAGATATCTCCCGAACTGCCCGGCGGCAAGGCCTCCATCAATGGCCAGATGCTGATCATCGAGGGGCGCTCCGCGGGCCGCACCACCTACCGTGTCACGCTCAAGGCCGCCATCCAGGACATCTTCGGCCAGACGCTGGGCAAGGACCAGACCGTCAGCTTCGACGTGGGCTCCGCGGAGCCGTACCTGGCCACCTATGGCGATACCTTCGTGGTGCTAGATCCGGCCAGCAAGCCCACCTACTCCATCTTTAGCATCAACTACGATTCGGTCAACCTGAGCGTGTACGCCCTCGAACCAGCGCAATGGTCTGCCTACCAGCAGTACCTGCAGAATGCCAGCAGCACCCGCAACCCGGGCGACCCGCCCGGCCGCAAACTGGTCTCGCAGAAGGTGCCCATCGAGAACACGGCCGACACGCTGGTCGAGACTCCCATTGATCTGAGCAAATGGCTGACCAACGGTCGCGGCCACCTGGTCCTGGTCATCGAGGGCCGGGCACCCGCAATCGAAGGGCAGTTCCGGAGTGAGCCTCCGGTCATCCGCGTCTGGGTGCAGGCCACCCGCATCGCCCTGGACGCCTTTGTGGACGGCAGCCAGATCCTGGCTTGGGCCAACTCGCTGAGCGACGGCTCGCCCCTTGCCAACGTCGAGCTCACGGTCCTGCCCTCCGGTTCCACCGCCAAGACCGGCAGCGATGGCCTCACCAGGCTGCCGCTGTTGACGACGGTCGGGGAAAAGCCCAGCTACCTGGTGGCCACCGCGGGGGATGACAGCGCGCTCCTGCCCGAGCAAAGCTACTGGTGGGGCTCCAACTGGCGCCACGTCGAAAACGTGGACGAGTGCCGCTGGTACGTGTTCGACGACCGCGCCATGTACCGCCCTGGCGAGGAGGTTCACTTCAAGGGTTGGGTGCGCATCGTGGGGCTGCAGGAAGGCGCCGACGTCTTCCACCTGCCCGCGGCGGGCAGCTCGCTCTCCTACCGCGTGACGGACTCGCGCGCCAACGAGATTCTGAGCGGCAGGCTCACCACCAACGCCCTGGGCGGGTTCGATGGCTCCTTCCAGTTGCCGGAAACCATGAATCTCGGCGGGGCCGCCATCCGCTTCAATTTGTCCGGCGCCAACGCAGCCGCGACCGAGTCTTTACACGCCTTCCAGGTACAAGAGTTCCGCCGTCCCGAGTTCGAGGTCTCCACCCGTGTCAGCGAGGGCCCGCACTTTGCCGATGGACACGCCACCGCCACGGTCGAAGCCAACTATTACGCGGGCGGCGCGCTGCCCAACGCCGACGTGAGCTGGCAGGTGACCTCGAAGCCGGGCACGTACCGCCCACCCAACTGGGACGACTTTGACTTTGGCATCTGGACGCCGTGGTGGCGCTTCTACGATGCCTACTCGATACGCGGTGGCGAAACGCGCGTGCAGTCCTTCACGGGCACCACCGACGCCGCGGGCGCCCACACCCTGCGCATTGACTTTAGCGTGGTGGATCCACCGCGACCCACCAGCGTCACCGCCGAGGCCAGCGTCATGGACGTCAACCGCCAGGCCTGGGCCGCTTCCTCCAACGTGCTGGTGCACCCCGCTGCGTTGTACGTGGGCCTGCGCACCTCCCGGACCTTTTACGAAAAGGGCAAGCCCATCCTGTTCGACGCCATCGTCACCGACCTGGATGGCAAGCCCGTGGCCGACCGTCCCATCGAGCTGCGCGCCGTGCGCCTGGAATGGCAATGGAACAAGGGCACCTGGAGCGAAGTGGAAATCGACGAGCAGCGCCTGACGCTCGGCTCGCAGTCCCAGCCCGTGAGCGGGCGCTTTGAGACCCCCGAGGGCGGCACCTACCGCATCGACGCTACCGTCACCGATGACCAGGGCCGCAAGAACCTGACCCAGCTCACGCGTTGGGTGTCGGGCGGCAAGCAGCCATCCGCTGAGAAAGTGCAGCAGGAAGACGCCACCCTGATCCCCGATCGCAAGGAGTACCAGCCCGGCGACACCGCCGAGATCCTGGTGCAGTCGCCCTTTGCACCCGCGGAGGGGCTGCTCACCCTGCGCCGCGGCGGCGTGCTCTACACCGAGCGCTTCCACATGGCCGAGTCCACCTATACCCTGCGGGTACCCATCATCGAGGCGCACATCCCCAACCTGTGGGTGCAGGTGGACCTGGTGGGGGCAGCCAGCCGTCTGAACAGCGAGGGCGAGGCCGATGCCAGCCTGCCTGAGCGTCCGGCGTTCGCCATGGGCAGCCTGGAACTCTCCGTGCCGCCCTACAGCCGCA
>CAYZKS010000125.1:0-10008 GCA_964478725.1 uncultured Anaerolineales bacterium | reverse complement strand
GCCCTGGAGGGCATCCAGAAGGAGTTCAACAGCGCGCAGTCTGGCGGCAAGAAGGTATCGCTGGCCGACCTGATCGTGCTGGGCGGTTGCGCGGGCGTCGAAGAGGCGGCGAACAAAGCCGGGTACAAGGCAAAGGTTCCCTTTACTCCGGGGCGCATGGACGCCTCGCAGGAGCAGACCGACGTGGCCTCCTTCGGCGTGCTCGAGCCGGTCGCCGATGGCTTCCGCAACTACCTCAAGAAAAAGTTCTCGGTCTCGGCCGAGGAGCTGCTGGTGGACCGGGCGCAATTGCTGACCCTGACCGCACCTGAGATGACGGTGCTGGTTGGCGGCCTGCGCGTCCTGGGCGCCAACTACGGCCAAACCAAGCACGGCGTCTTCACCAAGCGCCCCGGCGCTCTGACGAACGACTTTTTCGTGAACCTGCTCGACATGAGCACGGTCTGGAAGCCAACCTCCGAAGACAGGGAGCTGTTCGAGGGTCACGATCGCGCCACGGGCAAGCTCAAGTGGACCGGCACGCGCGTGGACCTGATCTTCGGCTCGAACTCGCAGCTCCGCGCCCTGGCAGAAGTCTACGCCTGCCAGGACTCCCCGGCCAAGTTCGTGCACGACTTTGTGGCGGCCTGGAACAAGGTGATGAACCTCGACCGCTTCGACCTGGCCTGATGCGCGCAGGAGCGCCCTCGAGCGCTCCAGACCGCGCGGCGTGAGAACGGCCAACCCACAACCGCTTCCAGTGGACGGCGCCCTGCCGTCCGCTGGAAGCGCAACGTCAGGCGCCGATCAGGCGCCCCACGCTCACTCCCTTCGGCACACTTTGCCCGTCGCGGACCCCCATCCTGACGGCGCCTTCCCATGGGCCGGCTGCCCCGTTTCACACCAGGCGATTTCGAGCGCATAATGGGGTCATCGCGCATTTGCCGCGCAACCCGATTATCCATTCCGCCCTGGCGAGCGGCTGAAGAGTACCGTTGGGCGCAGCGGAGAGGTTGGCTCACATGGACCGATTGGTGATCAAGACGATCATCAAGATGTGCGAGAAGGCCCTGCTGCTCACCGGCATCGTTTCCGTCGTGATCGGCGTCAGCGGCTACGTCAGGCGCTGGACCTCGCCGGTTGCCTGCAGTGATGCGTTCTTCCTGGCTGGCTGCCTGGCTGTCGTCGCTGGGGCGTCGTCCCGCTACGCCGCAGGCCAGCATCGCACCAGCTGCCAAACGCTGCGTCCCGAGAGCTCTGGCGGCATGAGCAGCGGCCAGTGGGCCCAATACGTGATTGACGTCAGAAGCTCCATGGACACCGTCATCGTTGGCGCGCTGACGGGGCTGCTATTGATCCTGATCTCTGCTTTTGCAGCGTACCTGCTGTCATCGCGCCGTCTTCGGGTCCAGCGCCCAATAGGAGCAGAGCCACATAGGCCAGGACAGTTCCGTCTGCTCGGTAGATGGGCAGCACAGGCACAGGAGGTTTCACAAGCATGCGTCACAACCGTGAAGAAGTCATCAGACGTACCATCCAAGAGTTTGAACTGCTGGATCATCTCGTTGCCAACCTTACGGACGAAGAGTGGAATCGCTTGGTGCCCCGCCCCGAATCCAAAGACCCCTGGACAGTCAAGGATGCGCTCGCTCACATTACGCATTGGAAGGCCGACGTGGCCCGTTCCGCCAGGAGGCAGCGCATACCCATTGAGGAACGCGGGCTCAACATAACCCAGGGAAACCGTCTCGTTTACTTGCGTTGGCGCGATCGCTCTCCACAGCAAGTCCTGGCCTGGCACAGGCAGGTTCACAAGGATGTTCTGGCCGCACTGCAAGAGGCGCCTGAAGCATGGTTTAGCGGCAGGGAGCGCGCACCCGATTGGCCCGGAGACCTCGTAGGTCATTCTGCCTATCATCGCGTGAAGGATATGGAACGGGCATTGGAGAAGGCCGAACTATGAATCGAGACTTTATGGGGCGCTGTGGCGCCTACTGTGGGGCCTGTACCTGGAGGGAAAGAACCCATTGCCCAGGATGCCAAATCTGCCAAGGCAGCATGTTCTGGGGCGAATGCGCTGTGGCCAAGTGCTCGATTGGCAAGGGCATCGAGCACTGTGGTTTGTGTTCGGACCTTCCCTGTGACATGCTCCAAGCAGCTTTTGATCACCCCGAGCATGGGGATAACGGCGAGAGACTGGCCAACCTGCAAGCTTGGGCGCGCGGGGAAGACTCGTACATTGAGCTGGGAACGTTCCCCGCACGCAAGGCTCACTGAATCCACGCTGCAGCGGCCTGACACTGGCCACGCCGCGGAGGGTACGCGCTGGGTTTACCGGAACTGGTGGTAGAATGCAAGCGAGTCTTGCCCGTCCTGCCGCTGCTGGCGCGCCATAGCGTTGGGCAGCCTTGCTTCTGCCAGTCAAGTGAGCAGGGCCAGAGCGTGCCTGGTGAATTGCAGGATGGTGCGGCAGGCCGCTGGGAACGCTTGTGTGTGCGGATGTTTTCCGTATACGTATTGTTAGCCCGCATCGAAGACTATCAGTGGAGAGTTTGATGAACGCAAACCATTCTGTTCACCCTGCAAAGAGCAAGGATCAGACTCTGTGGCACCATGTGTCGGCGGCCCAAGTACTGCAAACGATGGAAACATCGCAGTTCGATGGGCTGGACGACAATCAGACGCGTATTCGACTAGATCACTACGGTCTGAACAAGCCTCGAGAAGAAAAGCGCGTCCCCTTGTGGCGCATGTATTCCGATCACATACGGGCCCCAATGCTGCTGATGCTACTGGCCGTGGGAGTGCTCTATCTCCTGGTCGGGAATGCCGTAGATGCTGTTATCGTATTCGGCATTGTTCTGGTCATCGCGACCATTGAGATCGTCAATGAGCAACGTTCCGAAAAGGCTATCGCTGCGCTCAGGCGATTGGCCGAGCCCAATGCCATTGTACGAAGAGGAGGACGAACAGTTGATGTTCCTGTGGAAGAGGTCGTTCCAGGGGATATCCTGGTTCTGGAAGCAGGGCGAAGAATTGCCGCCGACGCAAGGTTGATTGAGAGTCACAGCCTTCTGATCGATGAATCGGCGCTCACAGGCGAGGCCGTCGGAAGTGACAAGGATGCTGACGTGATTCTGCCAGATGATACACCTCTTGCCGATAGGGCGAATATGGTGCTGGCTGGAACGACTGTCCTGCGTGGACGTGGTCTGGCAGTGGTCGTCGCTACTGGACCGAATTCTGAACTGGGTCGAGTGGCGGAGTTGACGGGAATAGACAAGGAAGAGCCTACCCAGTTGCAAGAAGCGCTTAAAAAAATCGCCGGTTGGATGGTGTGGGTGGCGCTGACATTTAGTGTGATCCTTCCGCTAGGCGGTTGGATTATCGGGCAGCAAAGACCATTCGATATGTTTCTGACGGCCTTGGCCTTGTTTTTTGCTAGCGTTCCCGAAGAATTGCCTGTAATTATCGCAGTTATCCTTGCTTTTGGCTCCTATAATCTGTCCAGACAGAAAACCATCATCCGCAGACAGCGAACGGTTGAGACACTCGGCGCACTTTCGGTTGTAGCTACGGACAAGACTGGCACCCTCACGGAGAACCGTCTGACATTGCGCGAAGTTTGGCCAGCCTCGTGCCTGGAGGATGCATTGCAGGTTGCGGTGTTGTGCAGTGACGCTGCCTGGAATGAGGGAGCTGCTTTTGGCGACCCCTTGGATGTGGGCTTGCTAAGGGCAGCAGCGAAAAACGGTATGGATGTGGACAAGATTCGATCTATATATCCTCTGCTTGATGAATTCAGTTTTGACAGCACCCGTAAACGTATGTCTGTCACCACACGCGAAAAGAATGGATACGGAGTTTGGGTCAAAGGAGCCCCCGAATCTGTTCTGGAAAAGTGTCATTCCTGGTCCGTAGAGGGGTCTGACGAGCCACTCACTCAAGCGAATCATGACCAGATTATGCAAACCGCATCCAGATTTGCGGCTGACGGATCACGTGTCTTAGCCTTTGCAAAGAAAATGACCACCGCAAGGCCTTCAAGCGTAGAGTTGGCAGAACAAGAATTGAGTTTCATTGGGCTGGGTGTGATGCTTGACCCCTTGCGCCCCGAAGCGGCAGAGGCTATCTCCCAATGTCGCAGAGCGGGTATTAGACCCATTATGATAACTGGAGACCACCCTCTTACCGCAAGGGCTGTAGCTCGGCAAATCGGACTCGATGAAAATGAACCATTAATGACAGGCCCTGAACTTGACCAGCTTTCTGATGAGCAATGGATGGATGCTGTCCGAAAGGTAAGCCTTTATGCCCGAGTTTCTCCGGAACATAAACTTCGGTTGGTGCAAGCGCTAAAGAAACAAGGAGGCTGTGTGGCTGTGACCGGCGATGGCATAAATGATGCTCCTGCACTTTCATCAGCGGATATTGGTATCGCTATGGGGGCTACCGGTACCGATGTTGCGCGCGCAGCCGCAGATATGGTGCTCGCAGACGATAATTTTGCCAGCGTTCCTCATGCTGTAAGGGAAGGTCGGACGCTTTTTGACAACCTCACCAAGGGTGTGCGTTATTACCTTGCCTGCAAGGTGGCGCTAACCAGTTCGGTGCTTCTTCCAACTCTGCTGGGTGCGCCACTGCCATTCTTACCGGTGCAAATCCTGTTAATGGAACTCATTATGGATTTAGCCGCTTCAGCAGGATTTTTGGGCGAAAAGACCGAGGGTGACGCGATGCAACAAGGCCCAAGGGACCGCAACCAGCCTTTTTTGAATCGCCCACTGATCAATTCCATCTTTGCCTCAGCCATGGGCTTATTTGCAGCCATCTCAACGGCATATCTCCTCACATGGTATCAATCTGGAGACGCCGATCGCTCCCACACGATAGCGTTTATCACCTGGCTTGCTGGACACGTGGGCATGGCGTTGAATGCTCGTTCCACGAGGGTGCCGCTATTCAGACAGGGATTGTTCTCGAATCGAGTGCTGAGTACATGGGGTGCCGGAGTGATGCTATTCCTCGTTCTAATTGCCGCCGTGCCTGCTGTCCAGACGATCACCCGCACGGTTGCACTGCCGCCACAAGATTGGGCCTTGGGGATAGGTCTGGCGTTCGTGGGCGCTTTTTGGCTAGAAGTACGAAAGTGGATAGGCTGGGCACGGGGGGATTCGTCAGCCGGATAAGCGCCTTCGAGCCCCCGCAGGTTCTCGACATGGACTTCACGAGGCCCGCAATGACCAGTTGAAATAGACACGAGTTGATCCGAACAGACAGAGGAGGCTCCAATGAGCGCCAAAAAGGACACGCAAGAGCGCAAGCCGGAAGGATTCTCGGACGAGGAACGAGCCGCGATGAAGGAGCGCCTCCAGGAGCTCAAGGCCGCGCGCGGCGGCAAGGCGGACGGGGAGAGCCAGGTGCTGGCCAAGATCGCCGAGATGCCGGAACCGGATCGCGGCATGGCCGAGCGGCTGCACGCCATCATCAAGGCCAGCGCGCCGGCCCTCTCGCCGAAGCTGTGGTACGGCATGCCCGCCTATGCCAAAGATGGCAAGGTGGTGTGCTTCTTCCAGGGTGCGTACAGGTTCAAGACCAGGTACTCGACCCTGGGCTTCAACGACACGGCCAACCTGGACGAAGGCGCCATGTGGCCGACCGCCTTTGCGCTGAAGGAGCTGACCGCCGCCGAAGAGGCCCGCATCGCCGCGCTGGTGAAGAAAGCGGTGAGCTGAGGGCTGAGCTCGCCGAACGACTTCCGGCAACGAACGCGGGACTGCGCATCTCGATGCCGCTACGCCGCCGAGATCCCTCCAAGGGGCGACTAGGGAACAAGGCACCCAGTGAAGTTCCAGAGGAATGCACACCCATGATCCACTGGCGAATCGAACGCGTCGTTCACTTTGCAGCGGGTGAGTTCGTCAAGGCCGGACTTGCTCACTTTGGGTTCCACGATCGAGCAGGTCACTACTACGCAGTAGAGCACCAAAAGCACTTCTTGGGCGCAGTCGGCCCGGACGGCTCCCTTCTCTGGACGCTATCCGCCACACCCGTACTGGCTGGTGTGCCCAATATCGAAGCGCAGCTCTGTTTCCCAATGTACGTCGATTCGCTTCCGGATGGCGCCCTGGTCGTATCCAACTTGAATGCGCACCTCTACCGCGTAGACGCCGCTGCAATGAAAGCGTCTCTGCTGGTTGATGGGTCGACCATCGCCATGACGGACATGGGCAACTGCGTCGTTGACGCCCAGGGACACATCTGGGTAAATGAGGTCACGGGCTGTCGCGTGTGGAGGTTCGACCCGCATGGCCGGCCCGTGCAAGTCATCGGGGACGGTCGTGCCGGGTTCCAGCTCGGCGCGACGCGTTACGCTGATGCGCGGTTTGGCTGGATCTACGACATTCGTCTGGGGCCAGACGGCAACATCTACGTGCTGGACAGCCGGAACTTTGCCTTGAGAATGATTGATCTGGGAGAGGGCGTTGTCACCACACTCGCGGGCAATGGCACTCCCGGTTACGCGGGGGATGGGAAGGCCGCCCGCATGGCGACTTTCGGCGGCGATCCCACGGCGCGCTTTGATGGACCAATCTCCCTCTCGCTTGATGAGGAGGGCAACATCTATGTGGGTGACAGATTCAACCATGTTGTGCGCATGATCGAGCGCGCGAGTGGCGTCATTTCGACCATCGCCGGTCATCGTGAGGTTGGCAAGGAAGAGCCAACTGATCCTTCGGAACGAGATCCGCTGGCGGCGCACTTGCCACAGATCAGTAGCATGGACTACCATAAAGGCCTGCTGTTTGTGCCAACAGATCTTGGCCCTGAATCGGGCGATCTGGTGGTGCTCAGAAAGAATTGAGCACGGAATAATCGCTGAATCCACGCTGCAGCGGCCTGACACCGGCTCCACCGCTGAGGGTACGCACTCTGCAGGAAATGGCGGTAGAAGGCAAGCGAGTCTCGCCCGTTCCGCCGCTGCCGGTGAGCCTTGTCGTGGGGCGCTGGGCACGTTCCGCAAACTCATAGGATGATCGCAGAAAGATGAAGCCACTACACATTGAGACGCCGCTTTTTGAATCGCAAGCCCTGAGCATTCAAGCAGAACGATCCGTCTGGTTGAAACTTGAAGCGCTACAACCGTCTGGTTCCTTCAAGCTTCGAGGCATCGGCTTTGCCTGTCAGGAATACGCCCGGCGCGGCGCAAATCGCTTCATTTGTTCATCCGGCGGGAATGCGGGTATCGCAGCTGCCTACGCAGGACGCCATCTGTCTATTCCCGTGGTGGTCGTAGTTCCTGAAACCACCACTGAACGAGCCAAGAAACTGATACGGCAAGAAGGCGCGCAAGTGATCGTGCATGGCGCTTCTTGGCAAGAGGCAAATGCACTGGCAGTGTCCATGCTACAGAAGACGGACGCTTTTCTTCATCCATTTGACGACCCGCTTCTATGGCAAGGTCACGCCACAATGATAGATGAGATCGCGCATGCAGACTTGAAGCCTGACGCCATGGTACTCTCAGTAGGCGGCGGCGGGTTATTGTGTGGCGTGATGGAAGGATTGCACAGAAACGGCTGGCAAGATATTCCTGTTATCGCAGTCGGAACCGATGGAGCGGACGCATTTGCCAGATCGCTTGCAGCGGGACGTCGGATTGAATTGCCCGCCATCACCAGTATTGCGACTTCACTGGGCGCTCGACAAGTATGCGAACGCGCCTTCAAGTGGTCAGAACAACATCCGATTCTTAGCGTTGTAGTCTCTGACAAGATGGCAGTGTCAGCCTGCGAGAGATTCCTCATTGACCACAGGATGGTGGTGGAACCAGCGTGTGGAGCAGCACTGGCAGCCGCCTACGAACAGGTCGCAGAAATCAAAGCATTCCAGTCCGTACTTGTGATTGTCTGCGGTGGGGCCGCGGTGTCTGTCGAGCAACTGCGTCAATGGTCAAAGATGTAGCGACGTGGATCCGGCAGGCGGCCGCCCTGCCCGGCTGGGGTAAGTCGTGGGCGCCTGGAATGATCATCGTCTCGACACTGGCGCATGCACGGGAGCGGCGGATAGGGACGCGTGACTGGTGACCGTTGTGGCTGGGGCCCCTCATCTGAACGCAAGGAGCGCGTGACATGAACCTCAAGAACGTGCTACGTGGCTTCATCCTCTATTTCGCGCTGGTTCTTGTCGTCAGTGCAGCCGTCAGTTTCTTGTATAGCCTTGTCGCGCACGGTCGCGGCGTTGTAGACTGGGAGTCCGCTTTCCGATTGGCGCTGGTCTTCGCCATCGCGTTGCCGTTGGTGCATGAGTTCGAAGACAAGCGGAAATAGCGCATCTCGCACCTGACCCAGAGCAAACGACATGCGCGGCACGCTGGGGGACAACATCCACGATTACTACTACAACCCGATCGAGCTGGGTTGGGGGCATTCCATCGACTGGGAGCACGAGTTTGTCGGCAAAGAGGCGCTGAAGAAGATCGCCGCGGGCAACCCGCGCAAACCGGTGACCCTGAATTGGAATGCAGAGGACGTGCTGGATGTGTATGCTTCCTACCTGCGCGATGAGGGCGAACCATACATGTTCATGGCCTTCCCCAGAGGCGATGAAGAGCACGGCAATTTCCAGCTCAAGGTTGTGGACAAGCAGGGCAAGGCCGTCGGGGCGAGCATGGGCCGCACCTACACCCTGTACCAAAGAAAAACCATCTCGTTCGGCGTTCTGAATGCGGACGCTGCAGCGCTCGGCAATGAGGTGGTCGTGCTGTGGGGAGACAGGGACAAGCATCCGGTCAAGCACATCCGCGCGCAAGTGGCCAAGTTCCCGTCTCTCGACATGGTGCGCAACGAGGATTACGACCTCGAATCCATCCCTCACTTCAAGAAGTAGCCTGCCTGAGAGGGGTTGACAGTTCCCTCGCGGAGCATCTCGCCGTTGTTGGGCGAGGTCGCGGAGCATCTCGCCGTTGTTGGGCGAGGTCGCGGAGCCCGGACGCTTCTACCCGGGCCCCGCCAACTGCACTTCCGGCCTGCCCACCAAGCCCGTAGGGCAACCTCCCGAAGGTTTAGAACCTTCGGGAGGTTCTTTAGTTTTGTGGTACAATCACCCCGCGCGACGTCCTCGCTCGGCATCGCGGCCATCCCCGTGCATCGTGGCGTCTCGGACCATTTGTCCGCGCCGCGGCGACTGGCGTAGTCTGCCGTCCCGCAGCGCGTAGGGAGGTGCTCACATGGCTTTCCGTCCACGCCCGAGGTATCTCGCCGGCACGCTGGCGCTCCAGCCGCTGCTGCTGTGCGCCCTGTTCCTCTCCGCCGCGGTAGTGACGGCTTCAGCCGTTCCCCCGGCCACGCCACGCGCTATGGTAGTGATGGCTTCAGCCGTTCCTCCCGGCACCCAACGCGCCCCGGTAGTGGCGGCTTCAGCCGTTCCCGCTTCGGCCACCAGCACCACCCTCCACGCCGTGGCCGACGCGCACGTCCACAGCCAGTACCCCAACACCAACTACGGCGCCGAGAACTACCTGCGGCTGGCCTACATCAGCATTGACGGCCCCATCGAAGAGGCGCTGATCCTGCGCTTCGACCTGACCCGCCTGCCCGCCGGCGCGGTCATCGACGCGGCCTCCCTGCAACTGTACCTGACCTACGCCGCGGGCGCCTCACCCCAGCCTCTGGTGGCCTGGCGCGTCACCGGCGACTGGTCCGAATCCCGCGTGACCTGGAACAACTTTCCCACCGTCGAGCCGCGCTTCGGCGTGGCCTGGTCCATGGATGGCGTTGGCGGCCAGTACAAGGCCCTGGACGTCACCGCCTGGGCCCAGTACTGGTACAGCACTCCGGGCCAGAACTTTGGCGTCTTCCTGCGCCGCCCGACCGACAACACCTCCTACTTTGAGCGCGTCTTCGAGAGCAAGGACCACAACGAGTGGATGCCGCGCCTGGTCGTAGATTACCACCTGCCCGCCACGCCAACCAGCACCACCGTCCCGCCCACCCACACCCCGACGCGCACTCGCACGCCGACGTCGAC
>CAYZKS010000124.1:0-10020 GCA_964478725.1 uncultured Anaerolineales bacterium | reverse complement strand
GGTCACCTGCTCAGGCTACAGTCGCGCTACAGCCTGAACAGGCGGCCCGGATGGCGTTTTCTTTGACAAGGCCTGGCATTTGCTATATCATGTATGGCGCATTATTGAAAAGAGACAGGCCGCAAGGTGATTGGATGTCGCTAGTAATTGAGGGCGGGCACAGGCTCGAGGGGGAGACCGCGATTGCGGGTGCCAAGAACGCGGCGCTGCCTATTCTGGCAGCGACGCTGCTTACCTCTGAAGAGTGTTTCTTGGAGAACCTACCCGACATCGAGGATATCCGCAGCATGCAGCATCTGCTGCGCAGTCTGGGTGTTCGCGTGCGCAGCGAAGGGCAGCAGAGCGTCGCGATTCAGGCTGCTGAGGTGATGAACCATTCTGTTCCCAGGGAGCTGGCTACAAGGATGCGAGCCAGCTTTCTTGTGGTCGGTGCGCTGCTTGGCCGGCTGGGATGGGTGGATGCTCCCCATCCAGGCGGGTGTTCTATCGGCAACAGACCCGTGAGCGTTGACCTGAAGGGCTTCGGAGTGATGGGAGCCGAGATCGAGCGCACCGATGGGGAGTACACCCTTCGAGCACGCAAGCTGTGTGGTGAGAGGATCTCGCTTGACTACCCGAGCCACACTGGCACGGAGAACCTCCTGCTGAGCGCATGTCTGGCTGAAGGCATCACTACCATTGAGAACGCTTCCGTGGAACCGGAGGTGGCGGATCTTGCCAGCTTTCTCAATTCGATGGGTGCGCGCATCCATGGCGCTGGCACAGGCATCATCCGGATCGAAGGCGTACGCCGGTTGCACGGTTCCGTCTACCGCGTAATGCCAGATCGCCTGGAAGCCGGCACCTTTGCCATTGCGGCCGCCATTACCCGGGGCCGGGTTGCCTTGCGGTCGCGTGTGGCCTGCTATCTGGGCGCGCTCACTAGCAAGCTGCTTGAGGCGGGCGTATCCGTAACTGCCGAGAAGGAAGTGTATGTGGCAGAAGGCTGCAAGCGCCTCTCTGCTGTGGACATACGGACCTTCCCGTATCCGGGTTTTCCGACCGATCTGCAAGCGCCTATTGCGGCCCTGCTGACGCAGGCGCACGGGGAAAGCTCCATTCATGAAACGATGTACGATGGCCGTCTGTCGTACGTGCCGGAGTTGCAGAAAATGGGCGCCGACATACAACTACAGGGGCAAACGGCTCTGGTTCGAGGGCCCAGCAGCCTGAAGGGCGGCGCGCTAAGGGCTCTGGACATCCGCTCAGGCGCTGCCGTGGTTCTTGCAGCCCTTGCCGCCGAGGGCCAGTCGGTGATTTCTGGCACAGCTTTCATCGACCGCGGCTACGAAAGGATCCACGAAAAGTTGGCACGGCTTGGCGCCCATGTGGAAAGAGTGGCCTGAGGCACTTTGCTGATGCGGATGCCTGTCAGCCGTGTTGGGACGCTATGTACTCGCAAACGTGCCTGATATGTGCACGCTGTAGGGATAGCCTGCGCCGGAGGCTCGGCCGGTCCGGTGCGTGCAGGAGGGTTGATGTTCGTCACACAGATAGGGATTGATCTTGGCACGGTCAACGTGCTCGTGTTCGTACGCGGCAGAGGAATCGTCCTCAATGAACCTTCTGTGGTTGCCATTTCCGCAAACGACAGCCGCATCGTGGCTGTGGGTGAGGAAGCGCGCCAGATGTTGGGGCGTACCCCGGAGACGATCGAAGTCCTTCGCCCTATGCAGGGCGGCGTCATCGCTGACTATGTCGTCACAGAGGCCATGTTGCGCTACTTCATCTCCAAGGTGTGCGGGCGTTTTCGCCTGCTTCGTCCTGAGGTGATGATCAGCGTACCTGTTGGCGTGACCAGTGTAGAGAGCCGGGCCGTGCGCGACGCAGCCATCCAGGCGGGCAGCAAAGCGGCCTACTTGATCCCCGAACCTCTGGCGGCTGCGCTCGGGGCGGGCATGCCCATCCACACCCCGACGGGCAACATGCTGGTCAACATCGGTGGTGGCGTGAGCGAGGCGGCGGTCATTGCCGTGAATGGCATCGTCGTTTCGCACTCGGTCAGGGTAGGTGGCGGCAAGACGGATGAGGCGATTGGGGCGTATATCCGGCGCAAGTACAACCTGCTGGTGGGAGATCAGACCGCTGAGGATATCAAGATTCAAATCGGCAGCGCATTACCGCTCGAGAGCGAGATGAGCATGGAAGTCCGCGGACGAGACCAACTGACTGGCTTGCCCAAGACCATCTCGATCACTTCAAGCGAAGTCACCGAAGCGCTCGTCGAACCGCTATCCACCATTGCCGCCACGGTAAAGGCGGTGCTCGAAAAGACCCCGCCGGAGTTGGCCTCCGACATCATTGACCGCGGCATCGTCATGACCGGCGGAGGCTCCCTTCTGCGTAACGTAGATCGCTTCTTGACCGGCGAGACGGGAGTGCCTTGCCATGTCGCCGATGATCCTTTGGCCTGTGTGGCTGTCGGGTGTGGAAAGGCCCTGGAGCAATACAACGTGCTCAAGCGCAGCCTTCCTATCCTTTAGTGCCTGCATCGTAGCTACAGCAGGGGAGGCGCATGCCAGGGCATGCGCCTCTTTGCTTGTACAAGCCCTACACCCGGCTGGGGTCAAGATAGTAGGTCATGCTCTGCAGTCCAACCACGGGGTCAAGATAGCTCACCCGCACGTGCGGCGGCAGGCGCAACATGATCGGAGCATAGGTCAGGATTGCCCCTACTCCCGCATGCGACAGTGCATCCGCAACCCCTTGAGCCTCGCACGCCGCGACCGCGATGATGGCCACGCGGATCCCTCGACGCCGAATCACCTCAGGCAGCGTGGCAATGTCCAGAACCGTGAGTTTGCCCACGCGGCGGCCGATCTTCTGCGGGTCACTGTCAAAGAGCGCGGCGATGGTGAAGCCTCGGTCTTCGAACTCGATGAAGCGCAACAGCGCGTGACCGACCTCACCCGCGCCGACCAAAGCGACCTTCCAGGGGCGATCTAGCTGTAGAATTCCTCGTAGTTGTCCTCGCAGGAAATCGATCTCGTAGCCGGTGCCCTGCTTGCCGAATTCGCCAAAGTAGGAGAGGTCCTTGCGTATCTGGGTGGAGCTTATCCCCAGTCTACCCCCCAGTTCCTGCGATGATGTGACAACCTGGCCTTCGTCCGCCATCAGCTCAAGAGTGCGCAGATAAAGAGGCAGGCGTTTGATCACGATTTCTGGGATCTCCAAAGGGTTCACAGACACCTCCTGAAGTCAGACGCCGTCATCTGCAGGACCTTCCACTTGTACATTTTATCACAATCGACCCCGATTCGGCAACTGGGATCTCCACACACATGGACTCAGAGCGCCGTTCGAGACTGCGTCCAGTCAACTCCGAGCTTGACCTTGCGAAAAGCAGCCTGCCATCAGCGGGGACTCTCGTGATTGAGCCTAGATATCGTGCCGGGATGCGGCAAGCCCCGCACATGCCGAGCTGGACTTGACGAAGGCGACGAGTCGTCCTAATATTCAGCATTGCAAAACAATCCTTGGGAAGATTCTCCTCATGCGAGGAGATGGGAGAGACGATGAGGAAGAGAACCCTGATTGCCGTGTTCGGCATTGCCGCGGTCGTGGTTGCTTTCTGGCTCTTTCGCCGCTATCAGAACTCGAGAGCTGCCATATCTGCACAGTACCAGACGGTTGCGGCGCGCGAGGACACGATTGTCGCGACGGTAAGTGCTTCGGGCAGTCTGCTGCCCAGACAGCAGGTGACTTTGAACCTGATGTCCACTGGATTGCTGGATGCTGTGAGTGTCGTGGCGGGGCAGAAGGTCGAGAAAGGACAGGAACTGGCGCGCCTGGATACACGCCAGCTGGAAGCCTCCGTTGCGCAGGCCGAAGCCGCTTTGAAAATCAGTGAAGCCCGCCTGGCACAGACCAAGGCAGGAACTTCGGCTGCGGATCTGGCTGCGGCCGAAGCTGCGGTAGATAGCGCTCAAGCCCTCTACGAGTCCGCCAAGACCACACTCGGCCTGCGAGGCGACCAACTCACGATTGCCGAGGCGGATCTAAAAAAGGCTGAAATCGCCCTGCGCGACGCGCAAGGCGCCTACGACCGCGTGGCTGCGCTACCACAGATCGGCATGCTGCCGCAGTCTGCTGCCCTGGAGCGAGCCACAATTGACTATCAGCGTGCGTCAGCCAACTACAAGTTGCAGGTGGCAGGCCTGAACGATTCTTCCTTCAAGAGCGCTGTCTCGCAGCTCGCTCAGGCCAAGGCGCAACTGGACAGGCTCCAGCGTGCGCCGACACCGGAAGACCTGACCATTGCAGAGGCGCAAGTAGAGCAATCCAGTGCGTCCCTGGAACAGGCCAAGTTGCGGCTGGCTGACGCCATCTTGATTGCACCCTTCTCGGGCACTGTGCTGTCCGTCGATGCGGAAGCAGGCGACCTGGTTGCAGCGTCTAGTCCCATGATGGTGTTGGGTGACCTCGGCAGCTTCCACGTCGACGCCACGATCGATGAGACCGACATCGGTCGAGTTCAAATCGGGCAGGATGCAGCCGTGACGCTGGACGCCTTTCCGGATAGCACCTTCGTGGGCAAGGTGACGCGGCTGGATCTGTCGGGCAAGAGCGTCCAGGGGGTGGTCAGTTACGCTCTGGAGATCGAGCTGGCACCCACGGAGGAGGCCCTGCGGTCGGGCATGACGGCCACGGCCAACATCACGGTCGCTCGCAAGCTGGGCCTGGTGGTGCCGAACCGCGCCATCAAGCGAGACACGGTAGGCAAGTACTATGTGGAGGTTCTTGCTGGGGATCAGGCGCAGAAGCGCTTCGTGACCCCTGGGCTGAGCAATGAGCTCGTCACAGAAATCCTGAGCGGCGTGAATGCCGGTGACCAGGTGATTGTTACCGCTCCGCGCGCTGGTCTGCTGGAAAGCGTTGGCGGCGGTTCGCCATTTGGTTTCGGGGGCAGCAGCAGATGATCGAGCTGCGTGACGTCAACAAGATATACAGGTTGGGTGCGGTAGAAGTGCCCGCCTTGCGAGGCATAGACCTCTCCATTCGCTCTGGGGAGTTCATGGCCATCATGGGACCGTCTGGATCCGGCAAGAGCACGCTCATGAACATCCTTGGTTGCCTGGACCAACCTACAACGGGAACATACACTCTGGACGGAATCCCTGTGGGCCGAGCGAGTGACAATCAGTTGGCGGATGTCCGCAACAAGAAGATCGGCTTTGTATTCCAGAGCTACAACCTGCTCGCACGCACTAGCGCCGTGGACAACGTGGAAGTCCCTCTTGTGTATTCAGGAGTTCCTGCATCGGAGCGGCATGCCCGATCCCGCGCTGCCTTGGTCAAACTGGGTTTGGGTGATCGCATGCATCACAAACCCAACGAGCTGTCTGGAGGCCAGCAGCAGCGTGTAGCCATAGCGCGGGCACTGGTGAACGAGCCTTCCATCATTCTGGCGGATGAGCCAACAGGGAACCTGGACACCAAGACCGGCCGGGAGATCATCGCCATCTTCCAGCATCTGAATGCGGAACGGGGCATCACTGTGGTCTTTGTGACCCACGACCCGGACGTCGCTGCTTGCACCAAACGCGTGGTGCGCCTGCGAGACGGTCTGATCGTGGGAGAGGAGATGGTCAAGGAGCCCTGCAAGTATCAGTTGGGGACCGACCAGCCGTCAGACATGCAAACAGGTGGGCAAGCATGAAGGTTCTGGAAAGCATCCGTCTGGCCCTGCGCGGGCTCTCCGCCAACAAGCTGCGCGCGAGTCTGACCATGCTGGGTATCATCATCGGCGTGGGCGCCGTCATTGCCCTCTTGTCTATCGGTGAGGGTGCGCAGTCAGCCATCACGCAGCAGATCCAGGGCATCGGCTCCAACCTGATCTTCATCCTACCGGGATCGCTCAGCGAAGGCCGCGTATCTTTTGGCATGGGCAGCCTGGCCAGTTTGAGCGAGGATGATGCCGAGGCGATCGCGGACACTTTGAACTGTCCTGATGTCGCCGCGGTCTCTCCAGAATTCCAGCGCAGTGCGCAGATCATCTATCGAAACCGGAACATCAACGTGTCTGTGGTGGGGGCAACCCCTGCGTACGCTTTTGTGCGCAAAGCGGACCTGGCCGAGGGGCAGTTCTTCGCTGCCCAGGATCTCGCCACCTCGGCGCGCGTCGCGGTGCTTGGCAGTGGGGCGGCCACGGATCTGTTCGACGACGTGAGCCCTGTGGGTCAGACGATCCGCATCAACCGCATCGTGTTCCGCGTGGTCGGCGTGCTGGAGGAGCGTGGAGGGGGCAGCGGGTACGGAGGGGGCGTGGACGACATGGTGCTTGTACCCCTTTCCACGGCACAGACCCGCCTGTTTGGAGGCGCGACCACACGTTTCGGGGGACGAGCAGTGACCCTGATTACCGCCTCAGCCGTGGACGAAGGGCGCATGGAGGCCGCTATCAGCCAGATCACCGAGGTGCTTCGCAAGCGGCACCGCATTCAGTATCAGGACGATGATTTTACCGTCACTAGCCAGAAGGACATCCTGGGTGTGCTGAATCAGATTACGAGCATCCTGACCACCTTTCTGGCAGCGATCGCGGCCATCTCGCTGTTGGTGGGCGGGATTGGCATCATGAACATCATGCTCGTATCCGTGACGGAACGCACGCGAGAGATCGGCATTCGCAAGGCCGTGGGTGCCAAGCGGCATGATATCATGCTACAGTTTCTGATTGAAGCCATGGTGCTGAGCATCATCGGCGGGCTGATCGGCATCGGCTTCGGAGCGCTGGTCTCTGCCATCGTCACCGCCACGGGGGTGTTGGACACGCAGGTTTCGCCGCAAGCGGTGGCGCTGGCCGTGTCCTTTTCACTTGCGGTTGGGTTGTTCTTCGGGCTGTACCCGGCCACGCGGGCGGCCAGCCTGAACCCCATTGATGCCTTGCGCTACGAGTAGCAGCCGCGACTAAGAGTGACGGCATCATTCTCGCCCTTCTCGCGTGCACGCATTTCCTAGCCCCTACGGTTCAGAGCTAGGGCTTGCGTCGCTTGGTGTACCTGACCTCAGCCGCGTTTTGTCCGCTGCGTTGACAAATCGTGTCGAGTATGATATACCTGAGCCATGTTCGCGGGCGGCAGGCGTTGGCCGTTCCCCTCGCACGTGCCGCAGGCCTCTCTGTGCGCTGTGGGCCGGGCAGGACAGGCGGGATATGGCGGCCTCAGAAGACCCCGACCCTCGCTCCCACGAGCGAAAGTCCCTCCAAGGAGGCAAGCTCGATGGCAATGCGGAATGCGCTCAAGGCGTTCTTGGCCTTGTTCCTGCTCTTGGCCCTGGCATTGCTCCCTGCCCTCGTCTTCTCTCCGCAAGCCTCGCGAGCAGGCAACCCCGACGGTTTGGCGACGGCCGCGCAGAAAGATATTGAGGCATCACCAGCCCCAATTCCCCTTGAACTACGGGCCAAGATCGATCCAGCGATCCTCAAGGAGCTGGCTCAGCCCTCGGGGGATACAGTGCACCTTCAGGGAAGTGGACGCCGGGCCAACTACATCGTGCATCTGAAGCTCAAGGCCGACCTAGCTCCGTTGGGCAAGCTGACAAGCATTTCACAGAAGCGTCGCGCGGTCGTTGACTCCCTGATTCTCACCGCGCAGCAGAGCCAGGCAAGCTTGCTGGCCTACCTGGAGAGCCAGAAACAATCGGGACATGTCGCAGCTTATACCCCGTTTTGGATCTTCAATGGTGTAGCGGTAAGCGGCGATTTGGAGACCCTGCTGGCTCTGGCGGCGAGGCCTGAGGTAGAGAACATCAAGGAAGACCGTGTGCATCACCTTCCTGCTTTCAATCCCGAATTGAGTGAGTCAGCCGCCACTGCCGGCGTTGAGTGGAACATATCAATGATCGGGGCCGACCGGGCCTGGGAGGCTTTTGGCATTCGAGGACAGGGTGTGGTGGTGGCTAGCCTGGACAGCGGCGCGGATTGGACGCACCCCGCTCTGCAGCGGAAATACCGCGGGTACGATTCCGCGAATCCCTCCATGTCGCGACACGACTACAACTGGTTCGATTTCACAGACACCTATACCAGCGCTCCGGACGACGGCGAAGGGCATGGCACACATGTGATGGGTACGATGGTGGGATCGCTTGCCAACGGCCAGCACCAGGTAAGTGTGGCGCCAGAGGCTCAGTGGGTTGCCGTCAAGGTGTTCGATGACAACGGCGATTCTTCAGACGCTTTGATTCATGCCGGGTTTCAGTGGATCATTGCTCCCACTGACTTGGCTGGACAGAATCCAAACCCCGATCTGGCACCCGATGTCTGCAGCAACTCCTGGGGAGTCTCGGACCCGGGACGCTCTTCAGACATTACCTTCTGGGATGACGTAGTGGCTCTGCGGGCTGCTGGCGTATTCCCGGTATTCGCCATCGGGAACGCTGAAAATGGTAGTCTCGAGCCTGCTGCTCCTGGCACCTACCCCCAATCCTTTGGCGTGGGAGCTACGGACTCTAACGATGAGATTGCCTCCTTCAGTTGCCTTGGCCCGTCGCCCTGGAACGAAATCAAACCCGAGATCGTGGCTCCCGGCATGGACATCCGCTCTACTCTTCCGGAGAATGAATACGGCTCCAGCAGCGGTACTTCTATGGCCACTCCACATGTGGCAGGTGTGGTGGCACTCGTCTTGGGAGCTCAGCGTAGCTTAGGGACAGCCTCGCTGCAAGCGCCACCCCTCACCATCACGGCAACCGAACAGGCCATCACCAGCACGGCACGACCACTTCCGGACGCGGCCTCCATCCCCAACAATACCTACGGATGGGGACGGGTGGATGCCTACCAGGCAGTCGGCAGCGTCATCCAAGCCGGTACTTTGCGGGGCAGGGTGACGGATGCCTCAACTGGTCTGGGCGTTTCCGCAGTGAACATCACTATGGTCAACCAACGTTTCGGAGGGTGGGCTCAGGCCTGGACGGACAGCCAGGGCTACTACGAGTTCTCGGTAGCAGCGGGTGTGTACGCGGTGACCGCCACGCATTTCTACTATGCCGCACAGACCATTTCGGAGCTTGAGGTGATTGCCCATACCGTCACACAGTTGGATTTGCACCTGCTGGCTCTGCCGGCGGGCACGGTCTTGGGGCGCGTGTTGGAGACGGGAACAGGGCAACCTGTGGCTGGCACGGTACGAGATGAGCGACACTTGGTGGCGACGCCAATTGATGTGATGGGTCATTTCACCTTGACCTTGCCGGTCGGCAACTATACGCTCGAGGCCGTGCCTGCTCGCACAGGCCACAAGATCGGCCGGGCCACTGTGAGCATCAGCTCAGATGGACAGATCGTTCATCAGGATTTCCACCTGGAAGCCGGCTCGAGAATCCTTCTGGTCAATGCTGACGCCTGGGATGCAGTCAGCGAGGGTGAATACTACCGGTCGTGCCTCGAGGCTTTGTCGCATGTCTTTGATACGTGGGCTATCACGCGCACGAATGCCGGGGGCTATGATGTCCCTCCGGCATCCACGTTACTGGAATACGATCTGGTAGTATGGTCCCAGCCGAACTTCTCTCCTGGGTATGTGGACGCCTGGCCCAGTTTGTCTGAATACCTGCAGGCCGGGAAGAAACTCTTCATCTCCGGACAGGGCATTGGCTACTGGGACGTGTATATGGGATACGGCGGCATCGAGTACCGCAGCTACCTGCATGCCCGCTACGTTCGGGACGACTCGGGCCTGGACGAGGTCGCGGGTGTCGATGGAACCTTCATGGAGGATGTCCATCTGACGCTGAATGCGGTCGACAGCGCCGGCAATCAGGAGAGCCCCAGCGAGATCGCACCTCAGGATGCGCTGGCCAGCATGATCCTGGAATATGGCGAAGATGGCGGCGCTGCGCTGGCTGTGGACGATTGCCAGAGCCAGTACCGAGTGGTGTACCTGCCTTTTGGCCTGGGCGGGGCAGGGCCGTCAAGTGCGCGCACTGAAGCGCTGCGGCGTAGCATAGAGTGGCTTGTTGAGTCCGAGCACGAACATG
>CAYZKS010000123.1:0-10079 GCA_964478725.1 uncultured Anaerolineales bacterium | reverse complement strand
GCGATCTTGGTCTGAGCCGGGATGACCAGCTTGCGAATGAACTCCAGGTCCACCATGCCGGGTCCCCCTATTTGTCCTGCAACGCCGCCACGCCGGGCAGAACCTTGCCTTCCAGGAATTCGAGCGAGGCCCCCCCGCCGGTGGAGATGTGGGTGATCATGTCCGCCACGCCAGCCTGTTCCACCGCTGCGGCAGAGTCGCCGCCCCCGATGATGGTGGTGGCGTCTGTGCCAGCCAGGGCTCTGGCGATGGCCACCGTGCCCGCCGCAAATGCAGGGAACTCGAACACTCCCATCGGTCCGTTCCAGACTACGGTCTTGGCCTTCTTCAGCACGGCCTCGAAGGCCTTGACGCTCTGGGGACCGATGTCGAGAATGCGCCAGCCGGCCGGCACCTTGTCCACGGCCACGGTCTGGTGTTTGGCGTCGGCCTTGAAGTCGTCTGCCACCACGACGTCCACCGGCAGGAGCAGTTTCTGACCAGCGCGCTCCAACAAGCCCTGCGCCAAATCAATCTTGTCGGCCTCCAGCAGCGAGGCGCCTACCTCCTGGCCCTGGGCTTTGAGGAAGGTGTTGGCCATGCCGCCGCCAACGATGAGCCGGTCAACCTTGGGCAGCAAGTTCTCGATGACGCCGATCTTGTCAGATACCTTTGCCCCACCCAGCACAGCCACGAAAGGCCGCGCCGGGGACGCCAGCGCCTTGCCCAGGAAACTCAGCTCGCGCTCCATCAGGAACCCGGCCACGGCCGGCAGGTAGTGCGTTACGCCTTCGGTGGAGGCGTGCGCCCGGTGCGCCGTGCCAAAGGCATCGTTGACGTACAGATCCGCTGGCAGGGCCAGCTTCTTGGCAAAGCTCGCGTCGTTAGCCTCCTCCTCTGCGTGGAAGCGCAGGTTTTCAAGCAGGACGACGTCGCCGGGCTTCATGGCGCCCACAACCTTGGCGACTTCGGGACCGATGCAGTCATCCGTCTTGGTCACCGGCGCGCCCAGCAGCTCGGAGAGCCGCTGAGCGACGGGCGTCAGGCGGAACTCCTCCGCCACCTTGCCCTTGGGACGGCCAAGGTGGGAGCACAGGATCACCTTGGCGCCCTTGTCGCGCAGGTACTGTATGCTGGGCAGCGCCGCGCGGATGCGGGTGTCATCGCTGACGTTCCCAGCCTTGTCCAAGGGCACGTTAAAGTCCACGCGCACCAGGACGCGCTTGCCTGCCACCTGGATGTCTCGAATCGTCTTCTTGTCCATTGCTTGTCCCTCCCGAAATGCGTCAGAGTGCGGCGTTGCCGACCAACCGGCTATTGTAGCTCAAAGCGCATGGCTGCAGAAATGTTCCAGCACGTGGCTTTCGCGTCGTGTCTAGAGCCTGACTTGTCCTTCGTATACCACGCCATGCAGCGGATCCAGGGTGACGACTTGTCCCTCCTTCAGCGTGGACAGGGCGTCCTCTGCGCCGACAATGGCTGTGATACCCAGCTCCGTGGCCAGAGCCGCTGCGTGCGAATCCGCGCCACCTTGCACAACCACCAGACCGGCGGCTCTCTGCGCCAGTGGCACGAGTCCCTTATCGGTGGCTTGCACGACCAGAATGTCGGAGGGATGGATGTCCAGATCTCTGGGCAGTGGCGGGCCAACGGATCGCACCTGGCCATGCACAGGGCTACTGCCGATGCCCTGCCCGCGTGTCAGAATGCGCTCCACTGCCTGTACCTTGATCAAGTTCGTCGTGCCAGGCACACTGCCGGCGGACCCGGCCGTCATCACCACGATGTCGCCAGGCTTCACCAGATCGTGGGCCTTGGCCGCCCGGATGGCATCTGCCAGCATCTCGTCTGTATTGGAGAAGCGTTTTGACAGCAGGGGATGCACTCCCCAGTACAGGCACAGTTGACGCTGCACCATGGGGCTGGGCGTGATGGCCACGATGGTCGCCCGTGGGCGGTGCTTGGCAACCATGCGCGCCGTGCTGCCTGACGAGGTGGGCGTAATGATGGCCGCGGCATCCAGGTCGCGCGCGGTCTCGCAGGTGGCGTGACTCACGGCCTCGGCGATGGCCTTGGCCCTGACCTTGGGCAGCGGCAGGGAACGGTCCGCCTTGCGCATACCTGCCTCGGCGTGTTCTGCGATCTTGACCATGGTGCGCACGGATTCCAGGGGATACTTGCCTACGGCTGTCTCGCCCGAGAGCATGATGGCATCGCTGCCATCCAGGATGGCGTTGGCGACGTCGCTGGCCTCGGCGCGCGTGGGTCGCGGGTTGCGCATCATCGAGTCGAGCATCTGCGTGGCGGTAATCACCGGCACGCCCACCAGGTTGCACTTGTGAATGATCATCTTCTGCACGAGAGGCACCTCTTCGGGCGAGGCCTCAATGCCCAAGTCGCCTCTCGCTACCATGATGCCGTCCGAGGCCGCGATGATGGCGTCGATGTCCTTGACCGCCTCCGGCTTCTCGATCTTGGCAATCACAGGCACCAGTCGCCCGTAGCAGGACTGCTCCTGAATCAGCGCCTTGAGGGCCAGCACGTCGTCGGCGCTGCGCACAAAAGATAGCGCAACCCAGTCTGCTTGATGCTCAAGCGCGAACTCCAAGTCGACTTTGTCCTTGTCGGTGATGGCTGAGATACCGGTGTGGGCGTGAGGCAGGTTCATGCCCTTGTTGGATTCGAGCAATCCGCCGGTCACAACACGGCACTGGATCTCCGTATCCGAGGACGCCAGCACCACCAGCTCAAGCAAACCATCGTCGATCAGGATGGGCTCATTGGGCCGGACCAGGCGCGGGAGGTCCGCGTACTGCACGGGGATCTCGTGCCCCTGTCCGAGCACGGCCCGGGTGGTCAGCGTGATGATCTCGTTCTCGACGAGCTGTACGCCTTCGCCCTGCATCTTGCCCACACGCAGCTTGGGGCCCTGCAGATCCATCAGGATGGCTACGGGGCTGTCCAACTCCTCGGACGCCGCTCGCACCATGGCGATGTTCTCGGCGTGGTAGTCGGCATCGCCATGGGAAAAGTTCAAGCGAGCCACGTCCATCCCGCTGAGAATCATCTGCTTCAGTATCTCCTCCGAATGACTGGCAGGACCCAGCGTGCAGACGATCTTGGTGCGCAGCATCAGATTACCTCCCGCTTCAAAAGGCGAACAGCAGGGTCAGGTCGTTGACGTTGGTGTTGGTAGGTCCGGTCACGATCAGATCCCCAATGGACTCGAAAAAGTGGTAAGCGTCGTTGTTGGCCAGGAAGCTGAGCGGCGACAGCCCCATGTCCGCGGCGCGCTGCAGGGTCCGGCCGGTGCAGATCGCGCCGGCCGCATCGGTGGGTCCGTCCGTGCCGTCGGTGCCCAAGGCCGCGATGGCGACGTTCTCCAGGCCGGCAATGCTAGCGGCCGCAGCCAGCGCCAGCTCCTGGTTGCGCCCTCCCAGGCCGTTGCCGTGCACCGTGACAGTGGTCTCGCCGCCCGCCGCGATGCACGCCGGGCGTGGTAGCGGCTGGCCTGAGCGCGCGATTTCCTTAACGACGGCTGCCAAGACCTTGGCCACCTCGCGCGCCTCGCCTTCCACCGAGGTAGAGAGCAGCAAGGCTGCAAGGCCCATCTCTCGCGCCTGCTCGACAGCCGCGTGTGCGGCATGCTCGTTGCTGGCGATGATCAGGTTTTGGGTGCGCTGCAAGGCCGGGTCGCCCGCCTTTGGTGTCTCAGGGACTTGGTCTCGCATGCCCCTTTCAAGATGGCTGACGATCACGCCTGGCACCTCGGAGGCCAGGTTGTACTTGTCCAGCACGGCGTAAGCCTGGGCAAAGGTAGTTGGGTCCGGGCTGGTGGGACCGGAGGCGATCACATCGAGCGGATTGCCGATCACGTCCGAAACAATCAGAGAGATCACTTGAGCGGGAAAAGCCGTGCGCGCCAAATCTCCGCCCTTGAGCTGCGAGATGTGCTTGCGCACCGTGTTGATCTCGTTGATCGTAGCCCCGCAGCGCAAGAGCGCGCGCGTCAGGACCTCCATGTCGTGCAGGGAGATGCCCTCGACCGGGAGGGTCATCAACGCCGAGCCGCCCCCCGAGATCAGGCAGAAGACCAAGTCGCGTTCGCCAGCCTGCCGAGCCATGGCAGCGATCTGCCGGCTGCCCTGTACGCCGCGTTGGTCCGGCAGGGGGTGCCCCGCTTCCTGTAGTTGGACGGCATGCGTGGGGGCCGTGTACCCATCCTTGACATTGACCCATCCCGAGGTGATGCGGTTCCCCAGGATGTCTTCCATGGCCGCAGCCATGGCCGCGCTGGCCTTGCCCGCGCCTACCACGAAGATGTGCTCAGACACCGCGAGATCGTAGACTGCGTCTCCGACCTGCAAGCGCTGGCCGCTCAGCCTCACGTGGCGCTTCACGGCCTCGGCCGGGTCTACAGCCAAGAGCGCGGCCTGCATGCACGCCAGCACGCATTGCTTGCCGTGTGTGGGGAGGTCCAAGTCCAGTGCTGCAACTGCGCGCCGCAGAAGTGTCATGACGGTGTTTGCTCCTGGGATTGGTCGCCACGGTACCACACCCCGCGTCGAAGCGGTGCGCGTTGTGCAACTCTTGCCCGCTCCGCTCTGGCGGTGATCAAGGCGCTCTCCAGTAGCTCAAATGCGCTGCCCGCGCTGCCTGGCGGCCACGAGAGTATAGATCTGGCCAATCTGCTGAGCAGTCACCATGCCCAGCCATTGCCCGTCCTGAATCACGGGCAGGGCGCGTTGTCCCGAGGTAGCCATCAACTGCCAGGCCTCGGCCAGGGAATCCGAGGGCGAAACGCTCGGGAAGCCGGTGCGCATCACCTCGCCCACGCGCACACTGTGTCCGTAGGCCTCCAGCGCCGCGGTGATGTCCTCCTGACCCAGCAGTCCGATCAGTTGGCCTCCTTCCACGACGCCGAAGCAGGCAGGATGCCCGCGCATGGTGTGCTCAAGCGCTGACTCCAGAGTGTCACCCGGCGCCAGCGCCTGGCATGCGGTGATTACCGCCTGGCTCACGCGCAGATTGCCCAAGGTGGCCAGCACTTCGCTTGAACGCTCCTCCTGCTGCGCACCCGCAAAGACAAACAAACCGATGATGGCGAGGATGGGATTCGAGCGCATTCCGCCCGGGGGAAAGAGCCCAACCACGGCCAGCAGAATCGCCAGGACCTGACCCACGCGCACCGCCCACCGCGTGGCCTTTCTCTGACCCATGCCCAGAGCCAGCACGCTGCGCAGTACTCGCCCCCCGTCCATCGGAAAAGCCGGCAGCAGGTTGAACAAGGCCAGCAGGATGTTCGATGCGAAGAGATTCAGGATGAAGCCCTGCCAGGATGGCTTGCCAAGCAGGTAGACCAGGTGGCCAAGGCTGCGGATGAGTCCGGTGACCAGCATGCTCAATATGAGCATGCCCAAGGGTATGGCAATGACCAGGTTGACCAACGGACCCGACAAAGCCATCACCAGCTCCTGGTATGGCTTCTTGGGCATGGAGTCCATCTTGGAGACGCCGCCGATGGGCGAGAGCTCAATCTCGCGCACGCGCACGCCGTAGCGCATGGCTACCAGACTGTGCGCCAGTTCGTGCAGAACCACGCACATGAACAAGGTGACCGTCAGGGCAATCCCGAAGATCGCGCCTGTCCAACCCTCGCCGTCGCCAAAGCCCCAGGTGTAGGCCGCCCAGGGGATCAAGAGCAGGAATGTGAGGTGCAGCTTGATGCGGATGCCCCGCACCGTGCCCAGGGTCAGAGACCAGCCCACGCGGGTTTCTCCCTACTGCCTCTGCAGCTCGCGCACGCCGGACTCGCTCGCCACGATTGCCAGCGAGGCCAGCCCGACGAAGAGGCCGTTTTCCACGACACCGGGAACCAGATTGATGTAGCGCTCCAGCTCGGCGGGATCGTCAATCCGCTTGAAGCGGCAATCCACGATGTAGTTGCCCTCATCGGACAGATACGGCTTGTCGCCCTGCATGCGCAGCACGGGATCGCACCCCAATGCACGCAGCGACTGCACGTAGGAGGGCCAGCCGAAGGGGATCACCTCAACCGCCAGCGGCGACCTGGTGCCCAGCACCTGCACGAGTTTTGCGTCATCGGCGATGATGATCTCACGTCGACTGGCGCGCGCCACGATCTTCTCGTGCAGCAGCGCCCCTCCCTGACCCTTGATCAGATTGAGCTGGGGATCGATTTCATCGGCGCCATCAATGGTCAGATCCACCGTGGGGTGCTCCTGCAACGTGGTCAGCGGCACGCCCACCTCGGTAGCCAGTCTGGCGCTTCCGCTCGACGTCGGGATGCCCACGATGTGCTTCAGCCTGCCATCGCGCAGGCGCTCGCCCAGCATCTGGATGGCATAGCTTGCGGTGCTTCCCGTTCCCAGACCCAGTACCATGCCGCTTTCCACGTATTCGACCGCCCGCGCTGCCGCGAGTTGTTTCAAGTTCATTGGCGTTTCACTCCTGTGCAGAGCCCTGGGCGTCCGGGTCCCTGGCGGCTGGATTGTAGCCGCAATGAAAAGCCCGGTCAAATGCTGCGCGGTGAAAGCGCCAGGCGTCTCGCAGGTGCGCCCTCACCCAGGCCGCATCGTGCGTGCCGGCATGCACGGCATGCTCGAAGGGTATGCCAAGCGCGCGCAGCGCAGCGGCAAAAGCTTCATTCTGGGGGCGCTCGAAAGCCTCCTGCGCCGTGCAGAAGTACAGAGCTGTCTGAACGAGGCGCGCCGCGAGCTGCGTCGGATTGAATCGCTGCCACACCTCCAGGTCCGAGCCCAACAACAGACGCAGTCGGTGGTAGTCGGGGAACATCTGCGCGATGTCCAGCGGGCCCAGTAGCGAGGAGGCTGCGCCAAAGACCTCGGCATGCTGTGAAGCCAGGAGCATGGCTCCGTATCCCCCCATGCTGAAGCCGCACAGGCCGCGGCCTGCTCGACTGGCCAGGGTGGGGTAGCGTTCGTCGACCAGAGCGACCAGCTCAAGTGCGTACTGCCCATAGTTGCAGCGGCGCTGCAGCGGACTATCCAGCCACCAGCCCTGATCGCCATTCGGAATCACGAGCAGGGCCGCCCCCAGCTCGGCCAATTGCTCCTGGGGGCGGACCTGCTCCAGCACCGAGCGCGGATTGTGGCCCGAGCCGTGCAACAAGTACAGCACGGGGTAGTTACGGGCGGGCTGCTTCAAGTCCTGGCTGGGGAGATGCAGCAGGAATTCGGTACGCCGCTGCAAGGCGCGACTGTACCATCGGATATGCTGAAATTCCCCCCGTGATGCGTGCGGGCGCAGAGCCGCGACGCGCAAAGAGCACACCTCCTCGGGACTAGACCGGCTTGCCGGATTGCCGTCCGAGTGCTACCCCCACCAGCACCATCACTCCGCCGGCTGCCTGCAACAGGCTCAGCACTTCTCCCAAGACGATCCATGCCACGATGACAGTAACCAGCGGCGTCAGGTAGGAATACACCGCCACGTGCGCGCTGCCGACGTAGCGAATCCCCACGTTCCAAATGGCGTAGCTGATGGCGATGGAGAACACCGCCGAGAATAGCATCCCGATCTTGCTGGCAAAGGAGACGCTCTGCCAATCGAGGGAGCGCAGCTCTGGCGCGCCTGCGAGCAACAACAACGGGGCCGCGCACACCATGCTCCATGCCGCTGCGCGCAGCGGAGATGTGCGCATCACCAGCGGTCTGGAAAGCAGGATGTACAGCGCCCATAGCACGGTGGCCCCCAGCATCATCGCGTCACCAGACAGTGTCTGCTGGCCGAACTGCAGGCCCGACCCTTGTTGGCTGATGACCAGAGCAATGCCGGCAAACGACAGCAGCATGCCCAGCCAGTTCCGGCTGGACAGGCGCTCGCTTTTCCTGGCCAGGCCCAGCAGGGCCACGAAAGCCGGAGTCGCAGCCAGCACCAGCGCCGTGTTGGTGGCGGAGGTGCGCGCCAAGCCTTGTACGAAGAGCGCCTGATGCGCGAAATGGCCCACCAGGCCCACCACGACGGTCAATCCCCAGTCCCTGCGAGCGATGGAAACGTCTCCCTCGATCAGCCGTGTCAAGAGCAGCAACAGGACGGGGGCAATCACAAAGCGCATCGCGTTGAATGCCATCGGCGGTATCTGCATCAGGGCCGACTTGACCACAATGTTGTTCGAGCCCCAGATGAGCACCGCACCGGACAGAGCCACGTCAACTAATGAGAACGAACGTTCCCTGTGCATTGAATGTACAGCACCCGCTTTGGATCAGTTCGCGCGGAATGGTCTGGTCTCATTCCAGTAGGAGCACTCTACACCATCCGGCCGCTCGGAGCAAACGTCACATAGCTCTTGCGCATTGCTGGCGTCTGGATTTGACACAGGGCGCAAATGGCTCTATACCTGAGCGCGCCCGAGGTGCGCAGGCAACTCCTGGCAGATTCCATCTGGCAGGAGCTTCAAGGAGGCAAGAATCGATGTACGGGACAAGAGCACGCATAGGCCTGCTGGTTCCATCCGACAACACCATCATCGAGCCAGAATTCTATGCCCTGAAGCCTGCAGGCGTGTCGGTGCATTCGGCCAGGATGTTCGTGACCGGCATCAGCGTCGGGGAACTGCAGAGGATGAACCAAGACGCCGAGAGGGCGGCAGAGCAACTCGCCACCGCGCGACCGAGTGTCGTGGCGTTCGGCTGCACCCTCGCCAGCACCGTGGGTGGGGCAGGGTTCGATGAAGAGCTCATCCGCAAGCTTGAGGAGCTGACCCACGCACCAGCCACCACCACCGCCACCGCGGTACTGCGCGCCTTTGGCAAGTTGGGTATACATAAGATCGTCATCGGTACGCCCTATAGTGATGAAATGAATCGGCTCGAGGCGGCCTTTTTCGAAGCGTCCGGCATGCGGATACTGGACATAAAGGGCCTCGACCTGGATACCGAGGCGATGCACCTGCTGGCACCGGAGCAAGCTGCCAAGCTGGCGCGCGACGTGAACAGGCCAGATGCCGACTGCGTCTTCTTGAGCTGCACCAATCTCAAGACGGTGCCCATCATTGACCAACTGGAGAAGGAGCTGGACAAGCCAGTGCTCAGCAGCAACGTCGCTACCTTCTGGGATTCGATGCGACTGCTCGGCATCGAGAGTTCGATCTCCGGACGCGGAAGGCTGTTGGCGAGCATCTAGCCCCGCGGTGTGTGGGCGTCCCCCTCGTGCGCTTGCCTGCGCTCTCTACGCCTCGCGCCGGTAGCGCACCAGCGCGATTCCGATCAAGACGGCAGCAGCGCCTACAAGTTGCAGGGGGCGCAGGCTCTCGCCCAGCAAAATGCGCGCCAGGAGGACGGTGCCCACCGGCACCAGATAGTGATAGACGGATGTGCGCGCGCTGCCAAGGCGTTGGACTCCGGTGGTCCACAGCACGTAGGCAAGGGCGATGGCGAGTACGCTGGAGTAGGCCAGCCCCAGCCAGGCCGGTGGCGAGACTGCCTGCCAGTTCTGGCTCCGAAGCGCGGGAATGGCTGCGAAGCACAGCAAGGGCACGCCTGCGACCATAGTCCAGGCCGTGGCCTTGAGCGGCGAGATGCGCTGCACCAAGTGCCTGCTCAGGGCGGTGTACGCGCCCCACATCAAGGCCGCACCCAGGGTCATGAGGTTTCCCCACAGGGTCTGCGAGCTCAGGGCTAGGCGCGAGCCGGCTGCGACGGCCAGCAAACAGGCGCCCAGGAACGCGAGCACAACGCCCGCCCAGTTCCACGCGGCCAGCTTCTCCGTGCGTGTCAACGTGCCAATCAGGGCCACAAACAGCGGCGACGTGCCAAGCAGCAAGCCCGATACGCTGGCTGTGGTGCGCGCCAGGCCCACGATGAACAAGATCTGGTAGCAGAAATGACCGATGAAACCCAGCACGACTACCTGGATCCAGGCTTCACGCGGTAGTGATAGGTCGCGCTCGATGATCCACGTGCAGATCACCGTCAGCAGGGCGGCTCCTCCCATGCGCAGCGCATCAAAGCTCAAAGGAGACAGCTCGGCCAACGCCGCCTTGACGATGGGGATGTTGGCGGCCCACAGCAGGACAGTGAGCAGGAGACCAAGATCGACGAGTGAAAAGGTGGGTT
>CAYZKS010000122.1:2482-10205 GCA_964478725.1 uncultured Anaerolineales bacterium | reverse complement strand
CAGAACGTGCATATCACCTGGCGCCTGAAGTACAGCAAGAGCAGTGACGGCGGCCTGAGTTGGGTGGGCGACCTGGACGCGCCTCCGATCACCTGGCAGTCGGGCAGCCACAATGGCAGCATCGCCGCATCGGGCGCCAACGTCTATGCGGGCTGGGTCCTGCCCATCTTGCTGCAGGGGGAAGAGAATGTGCCGGACAAGCTTCTGTGGAACCGCAGCACCAATTCTGGCCAGAGATGGGAACAGCCTCAGGGCAGCGTGGTCTTGACCCACCGTGCGCGGAACCCTGAGCTCGCAGCTTGTGAGGACACGGTGGCGATGGCATGGGAGGACTACCGCAACTATCAAACTGAGCCCCCGTTTATCGCCTTGAACCGCAGCACGGACGGCGGAGTCACCTGGCAGGAAACGCGAGTCTCGCTGGGCGACGATCTGTCCGTAGACCCGGCTGTGGCCACCGATGCACGGGACACCTACATCGTATGGCGAGACCGGCGCGACGGCGCCTGGCAGCTCTACCTGGCGCACGTCAGTGACGTGGAGCCTACCCCCACGCCTACTTCTACGCCTACGCAGACCACCACGACGACGGCGACCAGCACACACACGCCCACGAGCACGCAGACGCAGACGCCCACGCCCACCATGACCAGCACGCGTACACCCACGCCAACTCAAACGAGAACGGCGACGCTGACGCCGACTCTAACCCCAACGGCCACGGCAGTCTGGTACGAGTGCTTCCTGCCTGTGTTGATCAGGCAAGAGGAACGCTGGTGAACGTATCAGGGCGCTTCCTCGTGCAAATCTGATGCTACATCTTGTCAGAGAGCAATTCGCAAAGCCTGGGAATGCTGCTCCGCAGTGGTTTTGCGAAACTTGAGAATGCAAGTAGAATTGCTGAGCGCGACCCAGAGTGTGCTTGTTGGTCAGCAGCATTTCCTCGCCGCCCTAGCTCAATCGGCAGAGCAAGCGCTTCGTAAGCGCTAGGTTGTCGGTTCAATTCCGACGGGCGGCTCTTTTGCTACCTGGTAGGGACCTGCACTCTCCTGCACCTTGGCAGACAGAACTGCGGGTTTGACAAGCATCTTGCATTAGGTTAGAATCGCGGCGACGCTTAAATCGGACATAATTGCTCTGGAATGTTCAGGAGCAAGACCAGAGCGTGAAGGAGGTCGTGTGGGATTCTCATTCTCAGCCGCCGCTTTCTTCGATTCATTGTTGGACGGCGTGATCATCGGCGGGATCCTGGCAATCATCCTGGTCGCCCTGCGCGGCCCACTGACCTTGCTCAGTCCAGAGCCCGAGAAGCCAGTCAAGCACAAACGCAAGCGCGCCAAGATCGAGCAGGCACCTGCGCCGCCAGCAAAGCGTAAGGCTGGCTTGGGAGACTATCTCTCCGCTTGGGCCATGCTGGCCGTGGTCACAGCCAGCGCTTCCTACGCAGTGGCGACCGGGCATGGCGCCTGCGGCCTGATCCACAGCGCCGTGAAGGGCTTCCAGGCCGTCTCTGATCCACTACGTCTGGCGCTGGTGGCGCTACTGGACGTGCTCACGTTCGGTGCGCTCGGCGCTGCGCTGTGGAGCGCGATCTGGTGGATCGCCATACGCTTGACGCGTCTGTTGCGACGCCAGTGGGCCGAGCGCATCAAGATGATCCACGGCGTGATCTTTGGGCTGATCGTGGGCGGTCTGATGGGCTTTTCGGCTTGTTTCAGCGAGGCAATGGCGGGCAAAATTGTCGGCCCGCTGGAGTTGTTGCGCTCATCCCAGAGGCCGCCTGCCTATGCGGTTGGTTGCATGATCCCGGAGGAATGGAATGCAGGCTATCTCTCGTGATACGCAGACCACGCTTGTCGCCACAGACCTGATAGAGCAGCTTCCCATCCGTCACGGCAAGGGCTTGATGCGCACCGAGCGTGTGGCGCGCCTGATCAACTACCTACTCTCCACACGACGCAAGGTGTTCATCGAGGCGGCGCGTATCGAGACAAACAGCTACCAACGCACCGAGGGTGAGCCAGCCATCGTGCGCCGCGCCAAAGCCTTTCGCGACATCGTATGCGGTATCACCATCACCATCCATCCTGATGAGCTCATTGTAGGCGGACGTTCTCCCCTGCCGCGCATGGGAGTGGTCACGCCATCGGCAGCGGTCGGCTGGATTGATCGCGAGCTGGAGACATTGCCCACCCGTCCGCAGGATCCGTTTGACGTGGACCCTGCCGACATCCAGGAGCTGCGCACAAAGATTTTCCCCTATTGGCGCGGCAAGACGCTGGAGGACCTGTGTGCGGCCGCGTTGCCGGAAGACGTGAAGCAGGCTGTCGAAGCCAAGGCTTTCACGGTGAACCAGACCGACCACGCCCAGGGGCACATCCTCCCCGATGTCGAATTGTGGCTGGAGAAGGGGCCGGCCGGTCTCAAGGCGGAGGCCATGGCGGCGCGCGAGCGCTGGGCTGAACTCGGACGACTGAGCCAGTCGCGAGCAGAGTTCTACGAAGCGAGCGTGATCTGCCTGGAAGCGGCCTGCGACTTTATGCGGCGCTACGCTGACCTGGCCGAGGAAATGGCTGCCGACAATCCACCTTCTGGCGAGGGCGGCAGGAGGCAGGAACTGCAGACCATTGCAGAGAACTGCAGGCGCCTATCCGAGCGCCCGGCGCGCACTTACTGGGAAGCGCTCCAGTCCATTGCCTTCCTGTTCGTGCTGCTCGAGGTAGAGTCCAACGCCAGCTCGTTTTCGCCTGGCAGGCTGGACCAGTACCTTCTGCCGTACCTGCGCCGCGATATGCGAGCCGGCACGCTCAACCTTCCAGCCGCGCAGGAGCTATTGGAGTGCCTGTGGATCAAATTCGACGAGATGATCTACATGCGCAACGCCAACAGTGCACGCTACTTCGCTGGCTTCCCCATCGGCTTCAACCTGATCGTCGGCGGGCAACTGAGCGATGGCGAGGATGCCACCAACGAACTATCCTACATGTGCCTGCAAGCCGAGGCGGACCTGCGGCTCCCTCAGCCCAACTTTTCCGCACGACTGCACAAGGGAACGCCACAGGACTTCTTGGTGACGGTGGCACGAGTGATCAGCATGGGCAGCGGCATGCCGCAGGTGTTCAACGACGAGGTAGTGGTGCCAGCCTACGAGAACCGAGGCGTGGCTCACGAGGACGCCATGGACTATGCCGTGGTAGGGTGCGTGGAGCTGTCCATCCCGGGCAAGGCCATGGGGTGGAGCGACGCCTCCATGTTCAACCTCGTGCGCATCCTTGAGCTGACACTGTACGGCGGTGCGGATCCTTCCACCGGCCAGCAGATCGGTCCCCGCACCGGACGCCTGGAGGACTTGGCTACCTTTGCCGAGGTCGAAGCGGCCTATGCGCAGCAACTGCGTCACTTTGTCGCCTTGATGGTCAAGGGAGCGAACACCGTAGAAAGGCTACACGCGCAGGTGGTCCAGACGCCGTTCCTCTCCACGGTCATCCACGACTGCCTGCAGGTCGGCAAAGACGTCACTTGGGGAGGAGCGCGCTACAACTTTAGCGGCCCCCAGGGCGTGCAGGTAGGCAATATGGCCGATTCATTGGCCGCGCTGCGCTGGATGGTCTTCGACAAACAAGAGGTGGGCGCCGCGCGACTGCTGGTGGCCCTGCAGCGAAACTTTGAGGGCGATGAAGCCCTGCGACAGCGCCTTCTGAATTGCGCTCCCAAGTATGGCAACGACGACGACTATGTGGACCTGCTCGGCGCCAAGTGGGCCAAGTTCTACTGCGACGAGGTAGCTCGCCACGCTCCGCCACGCGGCGGCACCTACAACCCTGGATTCTACACCGTCTCGGCGCACGTGCCGTTGGGCCAGAGTGTAGGTGCGACTCCCGATGGCCGCCTCGCGCACACACCGCTCGCGGACGGCGGGCTGTCGCCTGTGGCCGGGCGGGATCTGAAGGGGCCGACGGCCGTACTGCGTTCGGTCTCCAAGATCGACCAGAAGCTGGTTTCCAACGGTTCCCTATTGAATCTGAAATTCCTGCCTACGTTCTTCGAGCAGGAGGGCGCGCTGGACTGGTTTGCTGCCTTTTTGCGCGGGTTCGTCGATCTGAACGTGGCCCACGTGCAATTCAACGTGGTTTCGGGCGACACGCTGCGCAAGGCGCAGCAGCACCCCGAGGAATTCCGCAGTCTGGTTGTCCGCGTCGCGGGCTATAGCGCATACTTTGTCGAACTGGACAAACAGGTACAGGATGAAATTATCCGCCGCACAGAGCACGGCCGCTGAGACTCTGCTGGGCGAGCCAACGCAGATTGAAGTAAGTGGGACTGTCTTTGACATCCAGCGCTTCAGCGTACACGACGGTCCCGGCATTCGCACGGTCGTCTTTCTCAAGGGCTGCCCGTTGCGTTGCCGTTGGTGCAGCAACCCGGAGTCGCAGCGCGGCGCCCCCGAGATACTGTACACGGCAGCACGCTGCCTGCGTTGCGGGCGGTGTGTCGAGGAGTGCCCGGAGCAAGTGCTGGTGCTCGGTGATGCCGGCGTTCTGGTGGACAGGCCCCGCTGTACCCTGTGTGGTCGTTGCGTCGCCGCTTGCCCAGGCAGAGCCCTGCGTATCGCCGGGCGGGTCATGAGTGTGGACGAAGTGCTGGCCGAAGTGCAGCGCGATGGCATCTTTTACCGTCACTCTGGTGGAGGGATGACCCTGTCGGGTGGCGAACCGCTCTGGCAGCCGGACTTTGCCTTGGCCCTCCTGATGGGCGCTCGCGCTATAGGCATCCACACCGCCATTGAGACCACGGGCCAGGCATCTCCGTACGACGTGCGCCGCGTGCTTGCCGCCACGAATCTGATTCTCTATGACGTGAAGCACATGGATGCGCGCAAACACCAGGAATGGACAGGCGCGAGCAACAGCAACATCCTGCAGAATGCGGAGCTTGCGTCCCGCCTGGGTGTCCCGATGATCATACGTACCCCCGTAGTCCCCGGCTTCAATGATGATGCGGAGGAAATCGTGGCCATCGGACGCTTCGCGCTCAGGCTAGGATGCAAAGAGATGCACCTCTTGCCCTATCATTCCTACGGTGCAGGCAAGTATGCCAGCCTGGGGCGCGTGTACGAGCTGGCCGATGTGACCGCCCCCAGCGCGGAGCGCATGCAAGTGCTGCGCGAGGCGCTGCGGTCTCTGGGGCTAGACGTGCGCGTGGGTGGTTAGCAGTTCGTCTGTGGTGGGATGAGTATGCCGCTGAACAGCCGCAGCAAAGCGCTTTTGGTTCTTCTGCTTCGGGCAGACGGCCCTCTGACGTCAGAGGATCTGGCTAGCCGGCTCAACTTGACCCGCCGCATGGTGCGCTACCACCTGGATGCCGCAGAGCGTTGGCTCAGCGTGCAGCACGCCGCTCTGACGCGCAAACCACACTACGGCTTTGAGATTGAGGCGACACGGGAGGCCAAGGCGGCTCTCCTGCGCGAGCTAAAGCAAGTCACTTCAGAAGACATCGTGCTCTGCCCACAGGAACGGGTTCACCTGGTGTTGCTGCTCTTGTTCACGCAGGAAGAGCCGTTGTTGGTGAAGCAACTGTGGACCCAGTTCCGAGTGTGCCGCAGCACCATTTTCGGAGACCTCGATGAAGCGCAGGAGTGGTTGGAGAGGCACATGCTCCACCTGCTTCGGCGTACCAACTATGGCTTCAAGCTCATGGGGCAGGAACATCACATCCGTGAGGCGTTTGTTTCGCTACTGCTCGAGATTGTCGATCGGACTCAGCTGCCGATTCTGTGCGGCAGCTCCAGCCTGAGCTTCTCCCTACCGCCAGCCAGCCTTCCAGGTGATCTCTACCAGGCCCCCATCGAGTCCCTCAACTCACGGTTGAGCTACGCTCGCACCCTGGTGAACTCGTGGGAAAGCACACTCGAAGCCGAATTGACCGATGATGCTTACCTCTCCCTGGTGCTGTACCTGGCCATTTCTATGGACCGCATCGCCAAGGGCAAGCGCGCAGAACCCAGGCCGACGTTCTCGCAGGTATGGGATCAGAGGCGCGGCCGGCGATCCAGCCAAGTCATCGTTGAGCGCATGGAGCGGTACCTGGGATACAAGCTTTCTGATGGCGACGTCGAGTGCATCGAGCTGCAACTGAACGCAAGCCGCATGCGCAGAAGCGCACCCATTGCGGCTATCGAAAGCGCCGGCACCGTCCGTGAGGAGCCTGAGCAATACGAACTGGATCTGAGAACGGTTGTGGACGCCATGCTGGACGAAGCATCGGCCTATCTGCACCCCTGGCTCAAAGCAGACCAGCAACTGCGCGGCAACCTGATCTGTCACCTCCGCCCCGCATGGCATCGCCTGCAAGCGGGGTTGTCGGTCTCCAATCCTTTGCTCAAGGACATCCAAGAGTACGATAGTTACATCTACCAGGTCGCGAAACGTTGCGCCGACATCTTGGCCTCCGAGGTGGGCAAGCCGATTCCTGCAGAAGAAGTTGGCTTCATCGCCATGCACTTGGCCGCGGCGATGGAGCACGTGCAGCCTCAGAGACGCAGGCAGTGCAGGGTGCTGGTCGTCTGCGGTGAGGGCAGCGCCACAGCCTGGTTGTTGGTTTCTCGACTGCGCAACGAGTTTCCCGACATTGACATCACGGCGGTCAAGCCCAGCCGGCACGTATCGGAGCGGGACCTGCGTGGAGCAGACATTGTAGTGTCGACATGCCCGATCGACACGGGCACGCTGCCAAGCCGCGTGGTATCCCCTTTGCTCAGCGCTGAAGACGTGGCAGCCTTGCGCGGTCTGCTGACAGCCGAGCGCACGACGTCTGTGGCAGTGCTGGAGGCCTTGAACGAATGGACGGGGCCGTCTTTGAGTGACCTGATCACTGCCCGCTATGTGGCGTTGGGAGTGCATGCCGACGACTGGCCGGGTGTGGTCGATCAGGTCACGTTGCTCCTGTTGCGCGCCAAGGCCGTGGACGAGCGCTATGGCCAGGCCGTCAAAGAGACCATCACCACTCATGGCCCATACATGGTGTCCGTGCCCGGAGTGGCTCTGCTGCATGCCTGCCCGGGCATTGGCGTCATCAGGCTGGCAATGGCCATGCTGCGCCTCGACCAACCCGTGAAGTTCGGCCATCCCGAGAATGACCCTGTGGATCTCGTGTTTGCCTTGGCGGCGTTGGACAACCGCTCGCACAGGCGAGCCCTGCTCGACCTCGTACGGATTGTGCGCGATCCATCCGTGCTGCGGGCGTTGCGCCTTGCGCCCGATGTTAAGGCAGTGCACGCGATCCTGCGCCGGGTGTCTGAGACGACAGATATCAGAGAGTTCATGCCGGAGGCCTAGATCAAAGCCCTGACCCACCGTGAGCGCGTGCTCGCCGCGCTGAATCTGCAGGAGCCCGACCGGGTCCCGCTTGACCTGGGCGGCTCTGCGAGCAACATGACCGATCCGGTGTACTTTGCTGTCAGGAAGCTGCTCGGCTTCAAGCAGGACATTGCTCCCTACCGCTCCGGGCGCACCTGCAACTACTACGACGAACGCATCTTTGAAGCCTTGGACATCGATCTGCGCTGGGTGTCTTTGAGAGGCCCACGCGATGGACAGATCATCCTCGCAGCCGATGGATCATACACGGATGAGTGGGGCGTCGCATACCGGTACAATGGCCTGGAGGTGGCGATTGCGAACCACCCCTTGGCGCAGGCCAGCCTGGAAGACCTAGAAAGCTACCC
>CAYZKS010000122.1:0-2382 GCA_964478725.1 uncultured Anaerolineales bacterium | reverse complement strand
GGTGACTATGGCACGCAGCGCAGCCTGATCATGTCCCCGCATATGTACCGGGAGACACTCAAGCCCCTCGATGCCGAGATCATTCACCTCATCAAGACGCTGGCGCCGCATGCCAAGGTGATGCTTCACAGTTGTGGCGCCATCCGTCCCCTCATTCCCGACCTGATCGAGATCGGAGTCGACGTCCTCAACCCCCTGCAGCCCCTGGCCACCGGCATGAATTCGGCCGACATCAAACAGGAATTCGGCCATAAGCTCTGCTTCCATGGAGCGATCGACATTCAACGCGCGCTGCCAGGCAGCATCGAAGACGTGGAGTGCGAGTTGAGAACCAGGCTGGCGGCACTGGGGCCTGGAGGGGGGTACATCGTGGCGCCCGCCAACTACATCCAGCCGGACGTGCCCGCTGAGAACGTCGTGCAGTTGTACCGTCTGGCCGCAGAGCTGGGCCGCTACCCCCTCGCGCTGTAAGCGCGCTCAGCGCATCCTCGCCGATTCTTGTCACATTTGCTCCGTCGCAATTCACACCATTGCGGCGCGCACAGCGCCGCGTCATGCTGTACAATGATAATGGAGGCGTAGCGAGTGTACGCTTCCGCGCAACGGCCAGTTCATCTCAATCATCTCAGAGACCGAGGAAAGGGGGAAGCACACTAGCTTCAATAGCAGGCAGTACAAGCTCTAGACGAAAGGAGATCCCAGGAGGGAAGCATGTGGAACGATTATAAAGATCTAATGCGCAGAATCCCTGAGCACCTTATCACTGGCGTTTCGTACATGGTTCCGACCGTGGTTGGCGGCGGTATCATCTTTTCTCTCGCCGTCATCCTGTCAGGAGCCACTGGCTCGGTACCAACGGAGGGACTGGCGGGCTGGCTGGCCAAGATCGGTATCGCTGGCCTGACCATGTTTGTGCCCGTGATCTCCGCCTATGTGGCCTACTCTATGGTGGACCGCCCCGGCCTGGCTCCAGGCTTCATCGGCGGCTACCTCGCGCAACAAATGGGCGGCGGCTTCATCGTGGCCGTACTGGCGGGACTGCTGGCAGGCACCGTCGTGTTCTTCTTGATGCGCATGATCAAGGTGCCAACGGCCTTTATCGTAGTCAAAGGGATCATCGTGATCCCCATCGTCTCGTGCTTGATCGTTGGTTTGTTCGCACAGGCCGTCAGTATACCCGTGAACGCAGCCATGAACGCGCTGGGTGGGGTGCTCAAGAGTTGGTCAAGCGCCCGCATCCTATTGGGTGCTGCCATTGGCGCCATGAACTGCTTTGACATGGGCGGCCCTGTCGGCAAGGTGGCCTACTCGACCGGCGTCGCCTTCTTGAGCCAGCAAATCTACTGGCCCATGGGTGCTGGCTGCGTGACCTTCCCGGTGCCGCCGATGGCCATGGCCCTGGCCGTCTTCCTCGCGCGAAACCAGAAGAAGTACCGCAAGAGCGAGATCGGCGCTGCCATGAGCGCCTTTGTCCTGCACTTTGTGGCCATCTCCGAGGGCGCCATCCCCTTCGCCATCGCCGATCCCGTGCGCGTTATCGGCGGCCTGATGGTCGGTGGAGCCGTAGGAGGTGGTTTGGCCGGCGCGCTGAACGTCGGGACCAACATCCCGTGGGGCGCGTACGTCGGCATCGTGGGCGCCAACAATGTCATCACCTACCTGCTCTGCATGTATCTGGGCAGCGTGGTCGGCGCGTTGGTAGTCAACTTCCTCAAGAAGCCTCTTTCGGATGAGGTCCTAAAGGCTGATGAGGAGCAAGAAGCCGTATCTCTCTTCGCCTAAGTCTGAGGTGATGATTCGAACTGGCCGGTCTCAACGGGCTGAGGGGCCGTACGGCCCCTCAGCCCGTCTGCACTTGGGCAAGAGCAGGCGTCAACACAACAGGCTTTGACGAGCATCAAGAAGCATGGTACAATTGGATTTCGGTGGCATGGAGCGCTCCAATGACAGATATGCAATGGCTCGATTTGGCATGTGAAGACACCGTAACGCTGAACCTCAAGGCAGAGGACAAGCTATCGGCGATCTGGGAGCTTGCCGAGCTCCTGTATCGGGCGGGCAAGATCAGTTCGAAAGAGGAATACGTCAAGGACGTACTGGAGCGCGAAGCGCACGTGGCAACGTCCGTGGGGCGCGGGGTCGCTATCCCCCACGCCAGGTCCGCCGCCGTCCTGGAGACCGCCGTGGCTGTGGGCAGAGCCAAGGGCATCCATTGGGCCGATGACGATGAGGAGCCTGTGAAGCTCGTGTTCTTGCTGGCGGTTCCAGTCACCAACCCCAACAGCGATTACATCGGCATGCTCGCTTCCTTGGCCGGTGCGTTGCTCGATGATGGGTTTTGCCAGGGGATGAAGGACGCTGCCAAAGGCAGCGAAGTCGTGG
>CAYZKS010000121.1:0-10316 GCA_964478725.1 uncultured Anaerolineales bacterium | reverse complement strand
GCCAAGTTGACAATCGCGCAAAAAAGACTATAGTGGAATGAGCGCTTGCTCATATTATGAGGGTGTGCTCAGTATCTGGAGGCTACAGATGGAGACAGTTCGAGAGGCACGACGCAGCAGAAGAGCCGAAGCGCGTCGCCGGGCGATCTTGCAGGCGGCAGCGCGCCTGTTCGCGCGCAAGGGCTTTGACAGGACCACGACGCGCGAGATCGCTTTGGAAGCTGACGTGGCGGAAGGCACCATCTACAACTACTTCCGGAGCAAGCAGGCCATTGTGGGGGCGTTGGTGGAGCTGGTGCAGGACAGGTTTGCCGTCCTTGCGGCTGCGCTGCCTTCCCAGTTGTGTGGGAGCCATGCCCTGACACGGTCGGCGAGGAGTGCGCTCGACCTGATCTGTGACGAGGCGGTGACGATCCGGGGGCTGGTGAGCGTGATGTGGGACCAGGGAGGCGCGTTCAGAGGGTACCTTGTTCCCGGCTTGCAGGGGGTGATAGACGTCGTGGAGGGGCAACTGCGGCGGGGCATTGCGGCGGGCCAGTTGCGCCCATGCGATGCTGCGGTGGCCGCGCGCATGGCGGCTGGCATGATCATCTTCGCGGCGATCCCGTACCTGCGGGGGTTGGCGCCTCTTCCTTCGGCCGAGACCCGTCAGGAGCAGGCAGAGCTCGTGGCAATGGTCTTTCTCCAAGGCCTTGCACTGGCAGGAGGTGACTAGCGCATGTGGCAGCGACTGAGAGCGCTGATCCGGAAGGAGTTCATACAGACGCTGCGCGACCGGCGCACGCTGGGCATCATCTTGAGCCTGCCCATCATTTTGCTGTTCCTATTTGGCTATGCAGTGGAGATGACGGTGGACCACATCCCGACCGTGGTGGTGGACAACAGCAAGGATCAGCAAAGCTGGGAGTTCCTGCAGTGCATGGAGACGTCGGGATTCTTTGACATCCAGTACTATGTGCAGGACCAGGCTGCGGCCATCGCGGAGATCGATGGTGGCAAAGCAAGGGTGGCCATTGTCATTCCTCCGAGGTTTGCTGCAGCGCTTGAACGCGGGGAGGCGCAGGCGCTGATCGTTGTGGATGGCTCGGATGCCCTGACCGTGCAGTCTGCGTTCAATGCCGCCACCACGGTGGGCGAAGCGCATGCGGTAGAGCTGCTGACCGAGAAGCTTGAGCGCGCGGGCCTGGGAGCCTCAGGGACAGTCGCGAAATCTCTTGATGTGCGCACGCGCGTGCTGTACAACCCGGACATTCGTAGCCTGGTTTTTATGGTCCCGGGCATGGTGGGTCTGATCTTGCAGCAGCAGACGGTGCAACTGACGGCGCTTTCCATCGTTCGTGAGCGCGAGCTTGGGACGATTGAGCAGATTCTGGTGACGCCAATTCGCCCGTGGGAGCTGATGCTGGGCAAGATCGTGCCCAACGTGATCATTGCCTTTGTCAATCTGGGTACCATTCTGGCGCTGGGAGTGTTCTGGTTTGGGGTGCCCTTTAACGGTAACCTCTGGCTGTTCCTGGGCATGGCATTGCTATACGTGTTCTCGTCGCTAGGTCTGGGCATTCTGGTGAGCACGGTGTCCAATAACCAGAGACAAGCACAGCAACTGTCGGCTCTGATCATGTTGCCCGCGATGATGCTGTCCGGGTACATCTTCCCGCGCTCGAAAATGCCTCTGTTGGTGCGATGGGTGGGCGAGTTTCTACCCATCACCCATTTCCTGCAAATCGCGAGAGGCATCATGACCAAGGGGGTCGGCTTCCGGTTTGTGCAGAATCAGGTGTGGATCCTGCTGGTTTATGGGGTGGTGGTCTTTGCTGTGAGCGCGGTTGCGTTCAGGGAGCGGTTGGAGTGATGAGTACGGCAGGTACGCGGCCGGAAGAGTGCATCGTCGAGACTCGGGATCTGTGCAAGTCATTTGTCAGTCGGCAGACCGGCAAGCCCATCCAGGCGGTGGGCAGGCTGTCTATCACCGTCCGCCCCGGGGAGACGTTCGGCTTGCTTGGAGCGGACGGCGCTGGCAAGAGCACCACGCTGCGCATGCTGAACGGTCTGCTCCTGCCGGATGCTGGAAGCGCCCGCGTAGCCGGCTTTGACGCGGCCACGCAAGCGCACATGATTCACCTGCAGGCGGGGTACATGCCCCAGCAGTTTGCGCTGTACCGCGACCTGAGCGTGGAGGAGAACCTTGAGCTGTTTGCCGAGCTGCACGGGCTGCCTGCCGAGCGCAAGACACTGAATGTGGCGCGCCTCTTGCGCTTTGCCAGACTGGAGGCCTTCCGCGCACGCCAGGCTGGGCGCCTCTCGGGCGGCATGAAGAAGAAGCTCGCGCTGGCCTGCATGCTGGTGCACGAACCGCGGGTGGTCTTCTTGGATGAGCCCACACTGGGAGTGGATCCAGTGTCCAGGCGCGAGTTCTGGGCGCTGTTGGCCGACCTGCGTGTGGATCAAGGCCTCAGCATTGTGTTGTGCACCCCCTACATGGATGAAGCAGAGCGCTGCCATCGTGTGGGCCTGCTGCACGAGGGCCGCTTGATTGCCTGTGACACGCCAGCGGCGCTGAAGAGCATGGTTCCAGGCGAGAGTCTGGAGGTGCGGTCGGGCGATGCGATCCGGGCACGGGAGGTGGCAGCCGGATTGGAGGGCGTCCTCGAGGCTGAGACCTATGGGAGTGTGCTGCACGTGTTTGTGGATCATGCCCAGGAGCGCTCAGCGCAAGTGCACGCTGCGCTGCAGGCGAGTGGCATCGCCGTGACGGGCATGCGCACGATTCCCGCGCAGATGGAGGATGCGTTCGTCTGGATGATTCGACGGCAAGAGAGGGCTGCTCCTGGAGGACGCGTATGAGGCCCGAAGCGGTGATTGTGGTGGACGACCTGGTGAAGCGCTTCGGCGATTTCACGGCCGTCAACCACATCAGTTTCACTGTGGCGCGTGGCGAGATCTTTGGCTTCCTGGGTCCCAATGGCGCCGGGAAGACCACCACGATCCGAATGCTGTTGGGACTCTTGCAGCCGACCAGTGGCCAGGTCAGTGTGCTCGGGCGCGATGTGAGCAGCGAGCACAAGGCCATGCAGGCGCGCGTAGGCTACATGTCCCAGGCGTTCACGCTCTATCCGGATCTGACAGCTGAGGAGAATCTCTCCTTCTACGGTCAGGTGTACGGTTTGAGGGCGCAGGAGTTGCAGCGTCGCAAGTGGGCTGCTTTGGAGATGGCCGGGCTGGTCGGGCATGAGCGAGAACTGACGGTGCGCCTCTCGGGCGGATGGAGGCAGCGGCTGGCTCTGGGCTGCGCGATCGTGCACTCGCCGGAGCTGGTGTTCCTGGACGAGCCCACGGCGGGTGTGGACCCCGTGTCGCGACGCTCGTTCTGGCAGCTCATCTACGACCTTGTGCGCCAGGGCACCACCGTGTTTGTCACGACGCACTATATGGACGAAGCGGAGCACTGCCAGAGGGTGGGCTTTATCGCGGATGGAGCTCTGTTGGAGATGGGATCACCTGACGAACTGAAGGCAAAGCGCATGCGGGGGCAGGTGCTGGAGGTAGTTTCCGCTGACGCCGAAGGTACAGTGCGCGCTCTGCGGCAGGCGCATGCCGCGGGCATGCTGGAGTTGGATGAGGTCGCGTTGTATGGGGCACAGGTGCATGTGGTATCGCCCAACGCCGACCAGTCCAAAGTGCTGATTGCCTCGGCTCTGGCGGACGCAGGGATCGCCCTGAGCAGCATGCAGAGGGTTGCTCCATCGCTGGAAGACGTGTTCATCTCGAGCGTCAGGCAGACAGAGCAAGACTTGACGCCGGAGTGTGGATCGGAGGCGGCTGTAGATGAAAGGTAGAAGGCTCGCATTGGCGGTGTTGGCCGTTGCCGGCGCGGCAGGCGCATGGGCGCTACATTCTGGTGCGCTGTCGAAAGGGGTGCCTCCTGGCGCTGCCGAACAGTTGACGGCCTCGGGGGTGATCTACGTTGAAGAGGTGCGCGTGGCTTCGGCGCAAGGGGGCAGAGTCGCCGCGGTGCTGGTACGGGAAGGCGACTATGTGGTAAAGGGCCAGGAGCTGTGGTCGCTGGACACGACGCTGGTGGATGCACAGATCGCAGTGGCCAGGGCGCAGCTGGAGACGGTGCAAGCTGGTGTGCGGCAGTTGGAGGCTGGCATCGGGCCAGCCACGCTGGCGGTGGCAGAGGAGCAGCTCGAACAGGCGCGCGTTGCTTTGAGCGCAGCGGAACGCGGGCTGGTAGACGCCAAGCTGTTGCGCGACAATCCACAGGAGCTGGACATGCAGGTGGCTGTGGCAGAGGCTGAGGTGCAGGCAGCGACGCATCGCCTCAGCAGCGCGCAGGCGCTGAAAGACGCGGCCGAAAGCGGCAAGAACCTGGAGCAGTATACGGCGGACATGATCGAGAACTGGTCGCTGCCGGTGCCGGCGCCTTCGATCCCGGCCGAGCTGCAATCAGCGACCTGGGATTGGTGGAGAGCCTGGGCGGGACTCAACGCGGCCAGTGCAGGGCTGGAAGATGCGCAGGCGCGCCTGGCGCATTGGCGAACCGTGCGCGAGGATCCCCGGCAGCTTGCTGCGCAAGTGGACACGGCCGAGGCCGCGGTACAGTTGGCAGAGGCTGGCGTTGCGGCTGCGCAGTCCCGGGTGGATGCGTACAAGGCAGGCGCACCGCAGCAACAGTTGGCGGCGGCGCGCGCACGCGTAGAGCAGGCCCAGGCCGCGCTGGATGGCCTGCGGGCCCGGCGAGCGGAAATGACACTGCGCGCTCCGACGGATGGCATAGTGCTGTCGCGGGCCCTGCATGCGGGCGAACTGGCGCCTGCGGGCGCTGCGTTGATGACGCTGGCAGATTTGTCGCAAGTCACGGTGAGCGTGTACGTGGCCGAGAACCAGTTGGGCCGGATGGCCCTGAGGGGTCAGGCCAGCGTGGTTGTGGACTCGTTTCCGGGACGTACCTTCAGCGGCGAGATTGTGCGTGTCGCGGATCAATCCCAGTTCACGCCACGCAACGTGGCAACGAAAGAACAGCGCGTGAATACCGTGTACGCCGTGGATATCCGAGTGCCGAACCCCGACGGATTGCTCAAGCCGGGGATGGCCGCAGATGTGACGTTTCTGGACTAGGATGAGGTGATGCCATGCCAAGCCGAAATCGGATCATGCTCGCAGTAGCAGCTACAATCCTGCTCCTCAGCAGTAGCGCAGTGACGACAGAAGCTCCACTAGAAGCCTCTGGCATCATCGAAGCGGAGGAGGTGCGCCTGGCCTCAGAGTTCCAGGGCTGCATCACCCAGGTCAACATGCGCCTGGGAGACACGGTCGCAGCTGGGCAACCTCTGATCACTCTGGAGAGCAGTAGCATACGTGCGAGCGTGGAGGAAGCGCAGGCTGCGCTTGAAGCGGCCGAGGCGGAGCGAGCAGCGGTACGCGCTGCGCCGAGGGCGGAGGTCGTTGCCGGCCTGCAGGCAGAGCTAGCTATGGCACAGGCGCAACAGGCAAGGGCCCTGGCTGCCTGGACAGCCGCTGAACGGGAGGTGCAGGAACCGCAGAGCTTGCAGGAACAGATTCTGGCTGCAGAAGCGCAGGCTGCCCTGGCGCGCCAGAGCGTTGAGGTGGCGGCGGCGGATGAGGCCGAGGCGCGGAGCGCAGCGGACGCATCCGCGTGGAATACCCCGCAGCGGCACGCGCTTGAGCTGCAGGCTGCGGCAGCCACGGCAAACGTGGAGGCAGCGCGTGCGGACCTGCACACTGCCGAGGTCGTATTGGAACACCTGCGTGCGATCCGCGACAAGCCCTTGGCCCTGCAGGCGCTGGCACATGCGGCCGCAGGCGAATACGAGACAGCTACGGCGGGAGTGCGGGTCAAGCAGGCGCAATTGGACCAGTTGCTGGCTGGGGCGACGCCCGAGGAGCTGGCCGTGGCGGATGCCAAGCTTGAGCTTGCGCAGGCGCAGCTCAGTCTGGCGCGGACGCAGTTCGAGCGGCTGGCTTTGAAATCGCCAGTCACAGGCACTGTTGTGGAGTGCAGCATCAACGCTGGCGAGGTAGCCTTGCCAGGGATCACACTGATGACGGTGGCCGACCTGAGCCATGTGCACGTGCTGGTGTACATTGCGGAGAACCGTCTGGGGCAGGTGGCGCTTGGGCAGAAGGTTGAAGTGCTGACTGATAGCTTTCCTGAGCGTCGTATGGAAGGCGAGGTGACGTACATTGCCAGCAAGGCCGAGTTCACGCCGCGCAACCTTGCCACCAAGGAGGAGCGAGTGAACACGGTGTATGCGGTCAGGGTGGCCCTGCCAAACCCGGACGGCCTGCTCAAGCCGGGCATGGCCGCGGATGTGATCTTCAGCCCGTGAGCGAGCCTGGCCCTGAGGCTACTCGTCGGCCATGGTAATGAGGGCAAGCGCCACGGTGCGACCGGTGGCTTGCAGCTTCTCCGGAGCGATGCCGTCAATGCTGTCTGTAGGCAGATGCAGGTCGGCAGCGCCCTCCCATGACAACCACACGGCAGGGATTCCGAGGCGGTGGAAGGAGTCGTGGTCACTGCTTGGCACGTACCTGGTCAGGGTCACGCGCGTCTCTACCTGGCCGGCGGCATTCTCAAGGTGAGCCAGGATGGCGGCATCCCGCAGCTCGTCTCCCGAGACGTCCAGGTAATAGCCGCGTCCTCCGCCCACCATATCGAGCTGCAACATCGCCAGGGTATCGCTGAGCGGGAAGGCCGGATTGACTACATAATGCTGTGAGCCCAGCAGCCCCATTTCCTCTGCATCCCAGGCTGCGAACAGCACCGTGCGGCGGGGACGGTAGCCCTTCTCCTGCCAGAGGCGTGCGATTTCGAGCAGGACGGCCACGCCGCTGGCGTCGTCGTTGGCGCCGGGGTAGATGGTGCCATCGGGCAGGCTGCCTACATGGTCCAGATGGGCGCCGACGATCAGCACCTGGTCGCGCAGCTCGGGGTCACTGCCGGGGAGCACTCCCAGCACGTTGGTCGCCCAGGCAGTGGGCGTGACCGCCAGACGCACATCCAGATTGGCCCTTAGAGGCAGCAATTGGACTGGGGCCGAATTCCTGGACGGCCCGGCCCTGAGCCCGGCCAGATTGAGCAGTTCATCCGAGACTCCCTTGGCCAGCAGGTACACGGGCAGTGTCTGAGCCTGCAACTCGGACAAGTAGCTTGACTTGATGGACATTGAGCTGGTGAGCAAGTCCGTTGCCAGCAGCAGGCCACCTGCGCCGTGCTCGCAGGCGCTACTAGCCTGCAGCATGTTGTCAAGCCCCGAGCCGCACAGCAGGATGCGACCGCCCAGGCGCACGTCGCCCAGCTCCGATGAATTCGCGTACACGATCTCCGCGCTGGCTTGCCCGCCTCCAGCGTAGCCACGAATCAGCTCGTGGTAATCCTGGCGATACGGGTACTGTTTGAGCACCTGCCCGTCCTCGTCCAGAAGCGTGAACACAGGCGTGGTCAGCAGCGCTGTCTGCGAGATGGCAAAGCTCTGCAGGTAAGAGCCCGCATCGCCGGCGGGCTGCAGGCCGTACTCGGCAAAGCGTGCCGCGATGTATTCGGCTGCGGCGCGGCCCCCCTCGCTCCCGGCTTCGCGCCCGCGCCACTCAGGCTGGGCCAGGACCTGTACGTGCCGCAGCGCCGCTTGCCCGTCCAGGCCCAGGGCGATGGACACGTCCTGCGGGTCCAGATGGCCGCGCAGGACGGATGCGCGCCAGTCGCTTTCGAACTGCGACCAGGCGAGGCCCGCGGCCTGTTGAAAGGCAGCATCGAAGGACAGCTCGGATCCGGACAGGTCCAGCCAGCGCAGGAATGCGTCGCGTCCAAAGCGAGCACGGAAGTAGGTGACGGTATCCCAGCCCACGCTGTAGATCAGATCGAGCTCATCCTCCATCTCGCGCCAATCGGTCATGGTGGCAAAGCCGAGTGTCCTGTCGCTGCGAACCAGATCGTACACCTGGCGGCGCCACCTGCGGATCTGCTGGTCGCGCCAGAGCGGGTCGAACCGCGCGGCCTCAAACTGAGCGCTGCCTTCGTGCAGCGCGCCGTGTTGGACGCCGCGGTCGAACAGCGCCATGTGCGTCAGCTCGTGGGCGAGCACGCGCCCGGTCTGGTCGGCAGTGATGTTGGTGAGCTTGATGGATTCGCCGGGCTCTGCCCAGCCGCGCGCAGGAATCATGGAGAGGTAGATGGAGGCCCGGAAGACCTGCTGCGAGGTATAGAACTTGATCTCGATGGCTTGCTTGGGATGCCAGTCCAGATCGCTGGTGACAGAGGCGTAGGCGCGCTCGGCCTGGGCCAGCAATTCCGCGGCAAACTCTGGCCGGCCGGCGCCCGCCTCCTTGAGCACAAAGTGCTCGCTGCGCGTTTCCGTCTGTTCCACGTCGGCGTAGAACCAGCGGCCATCGCGTTCGACAAGGCTGGCCCGCCAGGCCACCCGCTCGGCCGCCGCGCTTGACTCGATCAGGTGGTAGCTCAACTCGAGATCGACCGTGGCCTGATTGCCCTGCAGCGATACCAGCTTGCCCGTCAGGCTGAACTGGTCCACCGGATGGGTGCTCAGATCGTCAAACCAGTGCTTTTCTTCCTGCAAGAGAACCGGGTCCGTGGCATCGACCGTGGCCAGGAAGGCGGCCTCATCCTGGGCCAGGACCGCCTGGCTGCGCAGCGCCAGCGTGGAGGAGATGCCCAGGCTGGCCACACGCCAGGGCTCGACCACGACATCTCTCCAGGCTTCCATGCCGGCCAGCGAGGGCTGCTGCAAGCTAGTCCAGCCACGCGTTTGCAGCAGGTAGCGTGCCATGCCCCAGGCTTGGGCGGACCAAAGCGTGCGCTGTTCCTGGCTCAGGGAGCCGGGGTCGGGCATGCTTTCGATGCCCCAGAGGGCATTGCCGGAGCTGGCCTGCGCCAGGACGGGCAGGTAACGTGCCTCTTGACCGCGGATTTCTGCTTCATTGGCCACCAGTTGGCTCTCCAGGCCCTGGGCCAGCCAGCGGGTCTGCGTGATGGGCCAGCCCGTGGCTTGCAGCGCTGCCTGCAGCATGGTGCTGGTGAGCGCGGCGCTGCTGCCCAGCGCAAGTGAGCCGTTGGATGCCCAGGCCAGGGTCCCTTCCCAGCCTGAAGGGGGCGCTTGCAGCGCCAGCAGTGCAGCCGGGCTGCCGTAGGCGCGCACGCTGAGGCTGACGGGCAGAGTCAGGCCCACTTCCTGTGTCAAGCGCGCGTAGAGCGCATCGGCCTGCGAGACGAGCAGTTCGCGCTGTGCAGAAGGTGGCAGGGACTGCACTACAACATGCTGGCCCACTGTCTCCTCGTACGCCGGGCCGGCATAGTACCATTTCTGATCGCGCCGCACCCAGCGCGCGGGAAAACTGACCGTCGTAGCGGTGGTGGCGGTGTCCTGGCGGTAGGAGAGCGTGACGTCTGAGCGGGCCGCGTCGCCCTCGATGATGGCCAGATTGCTGGAGACGACTGGCCCTGGCGCCCCCTGGCCTACTAGCCGGCTTAGCCAATCCTGCTCCTGTTGTCCCAACAGGGCGTCCTGAGGATCCACGCTATCGAGGAGGGCGAGCATGTCCTTGTCGGCGAAGGCCTGGCGCCGGAGATCGGCCAGGTCTTCGATCTCTTCCTGGTCCCAGGAGAGGTTGAGCAGCACTAGGTCCGCCAACACACCCGCGGCCTTGAGTTTCGGCGCCTCGATATTGGAGATGTCGTCCTCGGGCACGTGGTAGACCACGCCAGGCGCCACACCGTCCCACCAGATGAAGAGCGTGGCGGGCACGTTTGCACCTACAAAGGGAGCGTGGTCGCTGCGGCCCATGCTCTGGCCCCGGGACGGCACGCCCAGAAGCATGGCTGAAGCCAGGGCCTGGTCGGCCACAATGCCACCTGCGTCCACGAACAGCGTGTCGGAGCCCGCTCCCACCATGTCCAGCGCCAATTTGCCCACGCTGGAGGTCAGGGGGTGTCTCGGATGCTCCACATAATATGTGGAGCCCCACAGACCGTTCTCTTCTCCATCCCAGGCGGCAAAGAGTACGCTGCGTCGCGGCACGTAGCCCTGCTCTTTCCACTGGCGTGCGATCTCCAGCAGGACGGAGACCCCCGAGGCGTTGTCGTTGGCGCCGCCCCACCGCGTCCCGTCCGGGTCGGAGCCCATGTGGTCATAGTGCGCGCCGACAATCACCCACTGGTCTCGACCATCGGGGTCGGATCCGGGCAAGACACCGAGCACGTTCCGGCCCGATCTGCCCTGCTCGTAGCGGAAGGGCAGGTCAAGACGCACGCGTGCCGCCAGTGCGCGCGGTCTGAACAG
>CAYZKS010000120.1:6971-10365 GCA_964478725.1 uncultured Anaerolineales bacterium | reverse complement strand
GGTGCGGAACCGGCGAATCAAGGCCGGTACATGCGACTGATCCAGGCATCGGGAAGGTCATGCACGGCCCAGTAGTGAGCGCTGAGATCTGGCCGGTAGTAGGTGTCGAGGTCCTGGCTTTCGAAAGCGCGATAGGGGAAATCGATCCGATGGGGCACGGGCTGGCCCGCCAGTATCTGTGTTGCCAATTCAACGCAGTACAAACCCAGGTTGGCGCCTCCGCTCAGGGCGAGGAACTGCAGGCCGTGCTGCTTGGCAATGCGTAGCCAACCGTTCCAGTCGTCAGCTCCAGCGATGGAAGGAACCATCCGACCGCTCTCCAGAAAAGCTTCTACCAGGCCCAAACCCAGCACCCCATTGTTTACAATCACGCCATCGACGCGACCGGCCCGGCCCAGATAAGAGCTCATGACCTTCTTGGCGTCCGAGGAAGACCACGCACACTGCAGCACCGCTACCTCAGCAAGGTCCGGATGGCCCTGCAATACGCTTCGGACCCCGCCCAACCAGGCAGGGCCATCGCCGGCAGCTGGCATGCTTTGGAGGACGAGGACGTTGCCCCGCGGCGTCACTCGCGCCAGCCACTCTGCGCAGGTGGCGCCCCGCCCCGCTTCGTCAGTGGTCACCCAACTCACGTACTGCTCCGTCTGCGCACTGGTAGGAGCCATGATGACAGGCACTCCTGCCTGCATCGCCTGTACCATGCCAGCCCGCACCACTGCCGTGTCCATGGGGTCAATCAGCAGCAGATCAATGCCCTGGGCCAAGAGCAGTCTGATGTCTTCTATCTGCTTGTTGGGGTCCCAGTTGGCCGAGGTGCACACATAGTTGGAGAACTGAGAGGAGAACTTGTCCCTGGCCCCGTACTCAACATGCGCGCTGTACATAATCATCCAGGCAGTCATGTCGCCTCGGCCCGAGCGTCCAAGCTTCCATGGAGCCGGCTTCCTGTAGAGTGCAGCTGAGGCTGCCTCAGGGCCTGATGCCGGACTTGGCGATGAGGGCGTTTGGCGGCAGCCTGGTAGCAGAACGGCCACAGCTGCTCCTGCTGAAAACCGCAAAAGCTCTCGGCGCGTCAGCCGCCGAGCCTCTGTCTTCGCATGACCAGTTTGGCGCTTCATTCTCCCTGTTCTGTGCTCGCTTGTTGTCACAGGCGTGGCTGTGGGCCGCATTATCCCTGCAAGCGAACTGGTTGTCAATTGCGTGCTCGTGCGGTCGCTGCGCAAACTGAATTGACATCCGTGCCAATCTGGAATAGAATGTGCGAGCGATCCGCGCCCTGGCGTTGTTTCGTCCCACGGGCGTTCTTATTGCATACAGGAGGACCAATGGGTAGTTACAAGATCGAGGACTTAAGAAACGTCAGCCTCGTTGCCCATAGCGATGCGGGCAAGACTTCGTTGACCGAGGCGATGTTGTTCAATGCCGGGGCGATCAATCGCATGGGTAGCGTTGCGGAAGGCAACACGGTTTCGGACTATGATCCGGAAGAGGTGCGGCGCAAGATTTCGGTGAACACCTCCGTGACCCCCTGGGAATGGGAAGGTCGCAAGGTGAACCTGCTGGATACGCCCGGGTATGCGGACTTTGTGGGTGAGGTCAAGGGCGCGATCCGGGTGACGGACGCGGTGGTGCTGGTGCTGGCAGCGCCGGCCGGCGTTGAGGTGGGCACTGAACTGGGCTGGCAGTATGCAGACGAGCTCAGGTTGCCTCGCATGGTGTTCATCAACAAAATGGATCGAGAGAACGCAAGTTTCGAACGCGCGCTGGAGCAACTGAGGGCCAAGTTTGATGCCCATCTGGTTCCACTGGCGTTGCCCATTGGCGCACAGGCCAACTTCAAGGGCGTGGTGGACGTTCTTGGCATGAAGGCCTATCTCGGCGACAGCAAGAAGGCCAGCGATCTGCCGGCAGAATCGCACGAACAGGCCAAGATTGCGAGACAACAGATCGTAGAGGCAGCGGCAGAGGCGGATGATGAGCTGATCGTCAAGTACCTGGACGGTGCCGAGCTTACGCCAGAGGAGATCTTCTCAGGACTTGGCAAGGCCATTGCCACCGGCAAGGTCGTGCCGGTGCTTTGCGGGAGTGCAACCCAGAACATGGGAGTGCGCTTGCTGCAGGATGCGATTGCGCGCTACCTTCCCTCGCCAGCTGATACGCAGGCGAAGGCAAAGGTGCTCAAAGACGGCAGCGAAGAACTGCTGAAACCACTGGCGACTGGTCCTCTCGCAGCTCTGGTTTTCAAGACCATGGCTGACCCATTCGTGGGCAAGCTTACCTATTTTCGGGTGTATTCTGGTGCGCTGCAGAGCGACTCACGCGTGACCAATGCCAACAAAGGAGAAGAGGAGCGCGTTGGGCAGTTGTTCTTCCTCAGGGGCAAAGAACAAACCCCGACCAAGGAAGTCAGCGCGGGTGACATAGGTGTGGTATCCAAGCTACAGTTCACGAGTACCGGGGACACGCTGTGTGACAAGGACCATGTGGTCGCACTTACAGGCATCAAGTTCCCGCACCCGGTGGCCTTTGGTGCGGTGGCTCCCAAGACGAAAGCTGACCTGGACAAGATGGGCACGGCCCTGGCTCGCCTGGTTGAAGAGGATCCGACTCTGGTGGTGACTCGCGATCCAGACACCAACGAGACGGTCATCTCCGGCATGGGTGACTCGCATATTGATATCGCAGTCCGGCGAATGGCGCAGAAATTCGGAGTGGATGTCGTGGTGTCTGTGCCCAAGGTTCCGTACCGGGAGACGATCACCAAGACGGTCGAAGTGCAGGGGCGACACAAGAAGCAGACCGGTGGTCGTGGACAGTTCGGGGATATCTGGGTACGCTTTGAGCCCCTGCCACGCAAGTCTGGATTTGAGTTCGTGGACGAGGTATTTGGTGGCCATGTGCCGCATAACTTTATACCTGCGGTTGAGAAGGGCTTTCGCGAGATCTTGGTCAAGGGCGCACTGGCAGGGTACCCGGCTACGGACTTTCGGGCGGCGCTGTATGACGGCTCGTCCCACCCGGTGGACTCATCGGAAATCGCTTTCAAGCTAGCGGCTCATCTGGCTTTCAAGAAGGCTTGGGAAGTGGGCAACCCGGTGCTGTTGGAACCCATTATGAAGGTCACGATTGTGGTGCCCGAGCAGTTCATGGGCGATGTGCTGGGAGACCTGAATACCAAACGTGCGCGTGTGATGGGCATGGATCAGCAGAAGGGCAACAGCGTCATCAATGCCGAGGCGCCATTGGCGGAGATGCAGCGCTATGCTGCCGATTTGCGCTCCATGACGCAGGGGCGTGGTTATTTCACCATGGAGTTCGAACGCTACGATCAAGTTCCGGCGCACATTGCCGAACGCATCGTTGCGGAGGCTCAGAAGAGCAAGGAAGAGTA
>CAYZKS010000120.1:0-6871 GCA_964478725.1 uncultured Anaerolineales bacterium | reverse complement strand
GGCAGAGTGATTTCGTTTTGCCCCAGCTCATACTGTGCGTAACGGTGTCGCGACACGCGCAGCGCGGCGGCGAGCTCAGCCTGGCTTCGCCCCGAACGCACGCGCACATGGTGCAGAAGCACCCCCATCATCTTGCGTTGCAGGCGATCCTTCTCTGGAACGCTCATAACAGTCCTCCTCGCGCGCGCTGAGCCTCGACCACTATTGTATGCGTAGTGGCCAGGCATGCCAAACGCGTACCTGCAGTTCGCCGAGCCGCGCCAATGCTCTGGAACCATGCCCCGTGTTGCGCCGTCTCAGAGATGAGCGAGTGCACTGTGATCCGGAGGAGGGGTGCGATGAGAATACTGGCATTGGCACAAGAGAGGCACGTAGCGGGATTGAAGAGGTTTCTGCTTCTTCTTATTGCTGCCCTATTGTTCTTCCTGCCCTCGGCGCTGGCAGCACACGCAGACGGCTTCATCATCCCGGTCCCGCCTCCCCACCCGATTGAACCGGTGCCTGACCTGGCAGTCAAGTACCACCGCGTCAGGGTGACGATCGAGGACCAGGTAGCGCAGACCGAGATCGATCAGGTCTTTTTCAACGCATCGCCCTACGAGCTGGAAGGGACGTACATCTTTCCCTTGCCTGAAGAAGCAGCCATCTCTGACTTTTCTATGTTCGTGGATGAGCAGAGGCTCTCGGGAAAGACACTGAGCAAAGATGAGGCCCGCCGCATCTACGAAGAGATCGTTGGCCGCCGCCGAGATCCGGCGCTGCTGGAATACGTAGGGCGCAACGCCTTCCAGGCCAGCATCTACCCCATCGCGGCTCATGGCGAGAAGCGTGTGCAGATATCCTATGCCCAGATCCTGCGCAGCGAAGTCGGGCTGGTGCATTACAGCTATCCCCTGAACACCGAGCGCTTCTCCAGCCGCCCTCTGCAGGAAGTCGCGATCGACGTGGAATTACACTCCAAGATCCCAATCCGGACCATCTACTCCCCGAGTCACAAGATCTCGGTTGAACGCAGAGGGGAGAACTCGGTGCGCGTGAGCTTTGAGGCAAACGACGTCAGGCCGGACAAGGATTTTGAGCTGTACTACGGCCTGTCAACCGACGACGTGGGCTTCAATCTGCTTTCCTACAAGGAGAGTGGCGATGACGGGTTCTTCTTGCTGCTGGTTACGCCGCCGCCAGTCGAAGTGGATGAGGTGGTGGCCAAGGATGTCATTCTGGTACTGGATGTGTCGGGCAGCATGACGGGCCGCAAGCTGGAGCAGGCTCAAGAGGCGCTCTACTTCATCCTCGATCGCCTGAATCCAGAGGATCGTTTCAACATCATTGCCTTCGACACACGAGTCAAGGCGTATGCATCCGAGCTGCAGCCAGCCTTGAGACGCGAGGATGCCCGTGAGTTCGTACGGCGTCTGGAAGGTGGTGGTTCAACGGACATTGACGCGGCCTTGATGCAGGCGATGTCCATGGCCGCAAGCGAGCGCCCCGCCTTCGTGCTGTTCTTGACCGACGGGCTGCCTACTGCAGGCGTCACGGACATCGAACAGATCATTGCCGACGTGGATCGGACGGCTGGAGCGAACGTGCGTCTTTTCGCCTTCGGGGTGGGTTACGACGTCAACACCTTCTTGCTGGACACCATCAGCCAGTCGCATCGAGGTAGCAGCAGCTACGTCGAGCCGGGAGAAGACATCGAGGAAGAGGTCTCAGCCTTCTACCACAAGATTGGCTCTCCCCTGCTCTCGGACCTACACCTGAACAGCGATGGTGTCGTCCTGGAGGACATGTACCCGTACCCGCTGCCTGACCTCTTCTCCGGCGGTGAACTACTGGTCGTGGGTCGCTACCGCGAGGGCAGTACCGGCTCTGTGAGTCTGCAGGGCACGCTCAATGGTGAGAAGCACACCTTCTCCTACCGGCAGGTGCGCTTTGCGGAACGCGGCGGGCTGGACTCCATTCCGCGCCTGTGGGCAACGCGCAAGATTGGCTACATGCTGCAGCAGGTGCGTTTGCACGGTGAGAACAAGGAGCTGGTGGACAGCATTGTCGCCCTCAGTGTGCGCTATGGCATCATGACTCCCTATACCTCCTTCCTGGTGGACGAAGATCAGGAGATCTTGACAGAGACTGGACGGGCTCGCGTGGTGGCTGGCAGCCCACTGGCTGCCCCCAAGAGCATGCCTCAGATGGGGGCGCAGGCCGTGACCGACAGTCAGGCGCAAAAGGAGTTGTTCACAAGCACGCTCCCGGGCGGGGAGGAATCCGCCGTGATCAAGCAGGTGGCAGACAAGGCCTTCATCCTGCGCAATGACTTCTGGACCGACACGAGCTACGATCCCCAGAAGTCGCACGTCACTCGCCTTGCGTTTGGCAGTCCGGCCTACTTTGGCTTGCTGGCAGAACACCCACAGTGGGGGCGGTACCTGGCTGTGGGCGAGCGGGTGATCGTCGTGCTGGATGGCACAGCCTATCAAATCGACTCAGAGGCAGGCGGTGGCATAGCCGTTCAGGCACCCACGCCGCGGCCGCTGAGCCCCTGGGAACAGTTCTGGGCCTGGTTCCGCAGCGTGACGCGCTGAACGCCGATACGACTTGCCGCGTTGACGGACGATCTCCTCAGAGCCAGGATGCGCCCCGAGTGGATTGTCCGTATTGCGTCTACATATCGTCTGTTTTTTGACGAAGTATTTACTTGCACTTGTGCCCGAATTGATGTATAATGCGGTCAAGCCGCTCACGCGGCCCATCAGATCCAGTGTCCACGAAGAGGAGGTAGGACAATATGCGTAGGAAGCTGTTCGTGATCGTGACCGCTACTATGTTACTGGCTGTGTTGTTCTGCGTGAGTGGGGGAACGGCGCTGGCTGCACCGCCGGGTCCGCCCATGGCTCCGCCAGTACCCGCACCCGTCTATCCCGGGTACTATGTGGTGCAACCGGGTGATAACCTGAGCCGTATCGCTGCGCGCTATGGCACCACGGTCTGGGCCATCGCTCAGGCAAACGGCATCTGGAACGTCAACTACATCCGTATCGGCCAGGTGCTGTACATACCCGGGGCCTGCCCTGGACCGGGACCGTGGCCACAGCCCGGAGGGTGCACTTACATCGTGCGCACGGGCGACACGCTAAGCGGCATCGCCTGGCGCTATGGGACGAGCGTGTGGGCTCTGGCCCAGGCCAATGGCATTTGGAATCCCAACCTGATCTACATTGGCCAGCCTCTGAACGTTTGCCCTTGGTAGGGCAGCGCGGGTGAACTGAGCCCGCTTGAGTGGTCTCGAGTGCGTTCGGAAGAGCAACGCGGGAGTGGTGCCGGACGGTAGTACGCCCCGTGCCGTCTTTGCGACGTTGCTATATGCGGGTTGGGCGATTGGTATTGCTGTTAGCGGGCGCGCCGGGGCTGGCTCATGGCCAGCTGGCGCGCCTGCGTGTCTTCCGGAGGGCGACGCACCATCTGGATTGCTGGTGCTTTGCCTACATCGTCCAGTCCAGTTGACTGCCTCCGCATTCCCCGATCTGGCTTTCACTAGGTGAGTCCGATGTCAACTCTCCAGCACTTGGATTGTGTCGTGAAGAACGGAACAGTGGTAACGGCTGACCAGGCCATGCTTGCGGACGTGGGCATCCGAGATGGCAAGGTCGCCGCGGTCGCACCGAATCTGGATGGCCCTCGCACCATCGATGCCCTTGGCTGCTATGTCTTTCCAGGTTTTGTGGATGCACATGTGCATCTGGATATGGCCGTTGGAGACATCGTCTCCAGCGATGATTTCTTCACGGGCAGCGTCGCCGCAGCCTGCGGCGGCACCACCACGCTGATTGACTTTACCTGCAACTTCCGTGGCGAAGATCTCGGCACGGGCGTGGAGAGGCGACGCGCACAGGCTGATGGACGCGTCGCCGTGGACTATGCGCTGCACCTGACGCTGGCGGACGCCTCGGAACGCACACTGTCTCAGCTCTCCAGATTGGCTTTGGACGGCTATGCCAGCGCCAAGCTATACACTACGTACCAGGGCCTGCACCTGGATGACGATGAAATCCTGCGGCTGCTGACCGCCACGCGCGATTGCCAGGTGTTGCCCATGGTGCACACGGAGAACCACGCCGCAATCGCCTACCTCACTCAGCAACTCCTGGCGCAGGGCAAGACCGCGCCGCGCTACCATCCACAAAGCCGGCCACCCCTGGTGGAGGCGGAGGCTGCTCAGCGCGTGGCGGCGCTGGCCGAACTGGTGGGAGCGCCCTGGTACGTTGCCCATCTCACCTGCCGGGAGACGCTGCAAGTCGTGCAACGCGCTCGAGACAGAGGGCAGATCGTCTTCGCAGAGACCTGCCCGCATTACTTGCTGCTTTCTGCGGAAGACTGCGCTCGTCCTGGCTTCGAAGGGGCCAAATTCGTGCTTTCGCCGGCTCTGCGCAGCCATGAGGATCAGGATGTGCTGTGGGAGGCGTTGGCCGACGGACAGTTGCAGGTGGTCTCCACCGACCATTGCCCTTGGTACTACGAAACACAGAAGGTGCGCGGACGCGATTCCTTTGCCCAGATCCCGAATGGAGCGCCTGGGATTGAAACGCGCGTACCGCTACTGTTCTCCGAGGGCGTGGGGAGCGGCCGGCTGTCGCTGCAGCAGTTTGTGCGCACGTGTGCAACACAGCCAGCACGACTGTTCGGCCTTTACCCGCGCAAGGGCGCTATCGAGATAGGCTCGGATGCGGACCTGGTCATCTATGACCCGCAGAAGCGCTTGACCCTGTCAGCGCAGGCGCTGCACCAACGCGTTGACTATTGCCCCTATGAGGGCAGAGTGGTGCAGGGCTATCCACGCACGGTCCTGCTGCGCGGTGAGGTGATCGTGCAAGATGGCGAATTCGTGGGCAGGCCAGGGCAAGGGGAATTCGTTGCCGCGCGGCCTTGGCCGATCAGCGAGGCATAGGGATCTGGCCCAGACAAGGGGCTATCAGGCGCAATAAAGCCGAGGCTCGCCGAGAGCCCCGGCTTTTCGCATGTCTCACGCCTTGGCTAGATCCTGCAGGCCCAACTGGCGCACCTTGTCGACAGTGGGCATCCCGGTCTGTGGGTCCCAGTCACGCCACTTGTAGAAGGCAGGCAGCAGCACATCCATGTCGGGCACGCGGGTCTCAGCCGCGCTCTCGGGGAGCGGCTGCAACATGTGCTCCGGCAAGCGGTCATTCTTCGCGCTGAGACCCAGCCTGCCGTTTAGCAGGCGCTTGAGATTGGTGCCGCGCTCGCCCAGCGGCAGGAGGTCTTCCAGGCGCACGTCCCAGCCAGTGACGGCGTTGAGCAAGTCCACTACGTTGCTTGCCGGTGGGTTGCAGAAGACGCACATGACCATGGCGTCGTATAGCGTGCGCCAATCCATCACGCGCATGGTCATCAGGGCCTTTTCTTCAGAGCTTTCCAGTCGGTCACCGAACTGAATGTCCAGCTCCGGCACGGCAGCGCCCAGGTCGACCATATACATGTCTCCCTTGTTGTGGCAGGCCCCGCGCGCCGAGGTAGCATACACCAGTGCCATGCCGACAAAGGCACGTGGGTCATGCATCGGGATTTCCAGTCCGTTGACCTGTGCTGCCAGTTCTTCGACACCGTATTTCCGACCGAGGCTGCGCGCGCCCTCGGCCAGCACAGCCCCAAAGCCCTCACGCCGCGCGATCTGTTCGGTGAGAGCCAACGCCGGTTCAACGTCGCCCCATTTGAGCTCCAAGCCGCCAGTGTCGGCAGCAGTGAGGATGCCGCGGTCGTAGAGGTAGTAGGCGAAGGCGATGGTCACTCCAGCAGAAATGGTATCCAGGCCGAGGGAATTGCACAGATGACCCGCGTAAGCTGCCCCCGGCAAGTCGTCACTGAGGATCAGTGAGCCGTAGGCCATCGAAGTCTCGTACTCCGGTCCGTCAATCTTGTCCGTGGCGTGCTTGCCAGCGATGCGCGTGATGCGACCACAACCGATGGTGCAACGATAGCAGGCCTTCTTCCCGGTGAGAATGGTCTCGGCCATCGTCCCGCCGCCAAGGTTCGATGCTGGCTCCCACAGGGACTCGGTGAAGTACTTGTTGGGCACATCGCCCATCCACATGGAGGTATCTACGCCTGAGCTGGTGCCCCCGGCAGAGAGGAATTGGGCCTTGGGGTCTTCTTTGACTGCCTGAATGATGGCCTGCGCGGTAGCCTTCAGCAGCGCCTGGTCGGCAACCGGCACCTGGAAGTCGCCCCCCGCCACTATGGCCTTCAGATTCTTGGAACCCATCACGGCGCCCATACCGGTGCGTCCTGCTGCCCGTCCCCAGTCGTTCATCACCGCGGCGTATTTGACTTGGTTCTCGCCGGCCGGGCCGATGCAGGCGATGCTGATCTTGGAGTGGGGTACTTCTGCGCGGATGGCCTCCTGGGTGGCGTAGCTGTCCTTGCCCCACAGATGGCGCGCGTCTCTGAGTTCAGCTTGCCCGTTCCACAGCGAGAGGTACACCGGGTGAGAGGCTTTGCCCAGGAATAGCACGCCATCATAGCCTGCAAAGCGCAGGTGCGGGCCAAAGTTGCCGCCCGAGTTCGCTTCTCCCCATAGCCCTGTCTGGGGGGAGCGCGCGCAGACCACATAGCGCCCGCACAGCGGCGCGGCTGTGCCCACCAAAGGGCCGGTCATGAAAAGAAGCGGATTGTCTGGGCCGAGGGGTTCGGGCATGGCAGCGATTCGGTCGTACAGATAATGGCAAGCCCAGCTCGCGCCCCCCACGAAGCGGCGCGCCACCGTCTCGTCCAATGCTTCGGTGGCAATCCTGCCTGATGTAAGGTCCACGACCAGCAACTTGTTCATGAACCCGTTCATCGTGTCCTCCTTGAGACGCCAAGA
>CAYZKS010000119.1:6936-10488 GCA_964478725.1 uncultured Anaerolineales bacterium | reverse complement strand
CGTTGGTCGGGCCGCTCAGATTCGTCTTTCAATACGCCCGCAAGTATAGCATGGCACTGGCTCTGACAGTGACGAGCATGCTCTTGCTCGTGGCCGTGCAACTGGTCGCGCCCTGGATCGTTCGAAGCATGATCGCCACCGTGACAGATCCAGGAGCCGGTCCTGAAGCTATGAGCAGAATTGCGCGTCTGGCTCTGCTTGCCCTTGCGGTCTTCCTTGCACAAGCAGGGTTGCGTTTTGTGAGGAGCTACATGGCTCATGTGGCTGGCTGGGGAGTGGTGGCAGATCTGCGCCTGTCCATCTACGATCACTTGCAGCGCCTATCGTTGAGCTTCTACGAGGACAAGCAGACTGGTCAACTGATGTCCCGCACAGTGAACGATTCGGACTTGATTGAGCAGCTGATCGCGCACGCTGTGCCAGACGTCCTAGTCAATGTGTTAATGCTGATTGGCGTGACTGCCGTTTTGGCCAGGATGAGTCTGGAGTTGACCCTTCTGAGCATGATCCCGATTCCTTTGATTTTCTTGGCTGCCAAAGGCTATACGAGATACGTGCAACCAGCGTTTCGGCAGCGCCAGATCGAACTGGGCGAACTCAATGCCGCGCTCAACGATAATCTATCCGGGATCCGTGAAATCGAGGCTTTCACGCGCGAGGACATTGAAGCCAAGCACATCTTCCAGCACATAGCCAGATACCGTGATTCTCTGCTGCGCGCGCTGCGATTGATGGCCACATTCCACCCATTCGTCGAGTTCAGCGCCAGTCTGGGCACGCTGGTTCTTATCTACTTCGGCGGCCGGCTTGTGTTGCAGCGTGCACTTCCGATTGGTGACCTAGTGGCGTTCTTCCTGTACCTCGAGATGTTGTACCAGCCTGTGCGCGCTCTGAGCGACGCGTGGGAAAGCGTACAGCAGGCTCTCGCCGGGGCCGAACGCGTCTCAGAACTACTGCGAGAGCGCTCTGGCGTCAGCGAGCGTCCGGACGCCACGCAGTTGACAGGTCGCGCCCGAGGAGACATCGCCTTCCGTGACGTCAGCTTCTGGTATAGCCAAGGGGATCCCGTCCTGCAGCACATCAATCTGGAGATCCCGGCAGGAAGCCTGATCGCACTGGTTGGCCCGACTGGCGTCGGCAAGACCACGCTGAGCAAACTCATCCCGCGCTTCTACGATGTGTGCGAGGGGGCGATCACCCTGGATGGGCAGGACGTGCGTGGCTTGACCCTCAACAGCCTCCGACAGCAAATCAGCATTGTGTTACAGGATGTCTTTCTGTTCCACGGTACCGCGCGCGAGAATCTACTGTTTGGCCGCTCAGATGCCAGCGAGGACGAGATGATACAAGCGGCCAAAATATCCAACGCACACGAGTTCATCATGCAATTGCCCAACGGCTACGATACGCTAATAGGAGAGCGGGGCGTCAAGCTCTCCGGGGGCCAAAGGCAACGCATTGCGATTGCCCGCGCTGTGCTCAAGGACGCACCCATCCTGATCCTGGATGAAGCAACCTCTTCGGTAGACACTGAGACCGAGGCTCTGATCCAGCAGGCTCTGCAAAGGCTGATGATAGGCAGAACCACCATCGTAATTGCGCACAGGTTGTCGACCATTCGCAGTGCAGACAGCATCGCGGTGCTGGAAGGCAGCCGCATCGTTGAGCAAGGAACGCATGAGGAGTTGATGACGTACAACGGGTTGTATCGAAGACTGAACGAAGTGCAGATCGAGGGCAGCTTAGAATGGAGATCAATTCGGCAAGAGCGTCAACGCGCGACACTAGCCTAGGCTAGCGAGCATAATGCACACTACCAGGGGCTTGACACACGACGCCCCAAAGGAGGGCCGAAATGCCAGGATGGCAGACAATTGGCGCAGAGAACATGCTAACCGACGGCAGCATGAAGGAAATCAATCTGCATGACACCAAGCTGCTGATCGCCAGAGTCCAGGGTAGCTATTACGCCGTGCAAGCACGCTGCCCCCACATGGGCGGTGAACTCGCCAGAGGGAAGCTGGATGAATTCATCGTGCGCTGTCCCCGACACGGCTCACTGTTTGATTTGCGCGACGGGCATGTGGTAGACTGGATTACAAAGATCCCTGGTATCGCGCGCACATTGGCCCAGGCCGCCAAGAAACCTCGGGGCTTGCGCACCTATCCCACCAAGGTAGAAGACGGCCAGGTCTGGGTACAGACTGACTCAGCCTCCGGGGCAGAAGGCTCAATCCGACCGTAGCAATCGCCGAGCTCGGCGGATTTGGGCGCGCACGGCTGTGCGTGCCGTTCCACCCGTCGCCCCGCGGCGCTCAACCGACAGCCCGAAATCAAGGGCGGCGTACAGATCGGCCCCAAAGGCGGGGTGCAAGGCCTGGTATTCCGCGAGGTCTAGCTCGGACAGTCCGACGCCTAACTCCTCAGCGCGCAGGATTGCCTTCCCCACGTATTGGTGGCTTGAGCGGAAGGGTACACCTTTTCTCACAAGATAGTCTGCCAGATCTGTGGCCAGCATGGCGTCATCTAGTGCTGCACTCATGCGCGCCGTGTTAATCCTCAGCGAACGCACCAACCCGGCTGCAATCGGCAGTTCGAGGCCCAGGGTGTCAATGACGTCGAAAACGGCCTCTTTGTCCTCCTGCAGATCTCGATTGTACCCAGATGGCAATCCCTTCAGAGTCACAAGCAGGCTCACCAAGTGTCCGGCCATCCTTCCCGTCTTTCCACGCATCAGCTCCAGAGAGTCGGGGTTCCTTTTCTGCGGCATCAGGCTGGATCCAGTGGAGTAAGCATCGTCCAACTGCACAAAGCCGAACTCGTGACTGGACCAGACAATCAGGTCCTCCGCCAAGCCGCTTAGATGTACTTGCAGCAAAGCAGCCCAGGCCAGGAACTCAACCACATAGTCACGATCGCCTACAGCATCCAGACTGTTTTCTGTGATGCCTCGAAATCCCAGCTCCCTCGCTAGGGCAAGGCGATCGATGCCAAACGGATTGCCGGCCAAGGCTCCGGCACCCAGAGGCATGCTCGAGGTGCGACGCATGACTTCGCTCAGGCGTTCTCGATCACGCTGCAGCTTCCAGTAGAAGGACATCAGCCAGTGGCTGAAGAGGATCGGCTGTGCCTGCTGCATGTGGGTGTACCCTGGCATGAGAACGCTCAAGTTCGTATCCGCTCGATCCACGATCGCTCGCTGCAACACGGTCAGAGCCTCTCGCAGGCCAACAGCTTCTTCGAGCAGGTAGAGTCGCAGATCGGTGCTCACCTGATCGTTGCGCGAGCGTCCCGTGTGCAGTCTGGAGGCAGAGGCGCCAATCAGCTCGTGTAAGCGTCGCTCTACCGCCGTGTGTATGTCCTCGTCACCGGGTCCGCACTCAAAAGCGCCGGACTCGAACTCCGCTCGCACTTGCTCGAGTCCCGCGACGACTCTGTCGCGTTCTTCCTCGGAGATCGCGCCTGCGCCGGCAAGCGCAGATGCATAGGCTCTGCTGCCCTTGATGTCTGCAGCATAGAGCCGTCGATCGAAAGCCAGAGAATCACCGAAGG
>CAYZKS010000119.1:0-6836 GCA_964478725.1 uncultured Anaerolineales bacterium | reverse complement strand
GCTTCCCGCAGCGGGGTGAACCACAGACCATAGTATACCAGTTCTGCATAGCGTTGACCCACAAGCTGCTTGTAATGCAGGGTCTCGCGGTCCAGACATATGCTCTCCAAGCCTTGGTGAGCAGCATAGAGGATGGTTCCTCCCGGCGTCTCGTACACTCCTCGTGACTTCATTCCCACCAAACGGTTCTCAACCAGGTCCACCCTACCCACTCCGTGAGCACCGCCGATTTCGTTGAGGCGAGTCATGATTTCTACTGGGCCCAAGGCCACGCCATCCAGGGCCACCGGCACACCTCTATCGAAATTCAGCGTGATGTAGGCTGGCACGTCAGGCGCTTCGTCCGGGGCTACAGTCAACATGAACATGTCCTCTTCTGGCTCAGCCCAGGGGTCTTCCAGGATACCGCCTTCATGGCTGAGGTGCCAGATGTTGCGGTCGCGACTGTAGATGGACTTTTCCGTCACAGCCACCGGCACATGGTGTATGCGCGCGTACTCCAACTCATCCTCTCGAGAGCGCAGGTCCCACTCCCGCCAAGGGGCGATGACCTGCAGGCGCGGGTTGAGAGCCTTCACGCCCAGATCGAAACGCACCTGGTCGTTGCCCTTGCCCGTGCACCCGTGGGCCACCGCATCTGCGCCAACCTGCTCTGCTACTTTGACCAAGTACTTTGCGAGAATCGGCCTGGCAAACGACGTGCCCAACAGATAGAGCCGCTCATAGATCGCGCCGGCCTGCATGGTAGGGAAGGCGTATTCACGCAGGAACTCCTCACGCAGGTCCTGGACAAAGACTTCACTGGCTCCACTGGCGATGGCCTTCTCGCGCAATCCGAGCAGTTCTCCCTCTCCTTGCCCCAGATCTCCTGTGAATGTGACCACTTCGCAATCATAGTTCTCTTTCATCCACGGCACGATCACCGACGTGTCCAGACCTCCGGAATATGCCACCACCACCTTGCCGAACTTGCCCTTCATCTTGCCTCCTCTTCAATCAGAATCGAGAACGACCAGACCGAAAACGAAAAAACGCGACGAGGCCCATCACCCCACCGCGCAAAAAGAGCCAGCCCCGTCTGGGGCTGGCTCAATGATCTTCCGCAAGAACAGGCCGCAGGAGCCTAGGCAAAGCTACCCAGAGGGTTCATCTGGCTCTTCGCTTGGCCTTATGCGGGCCTCTGCGGTTGCGTACTGGTTGTGCGCGATTCTCACTGTCACGTCCATGCGCCAAGCTGGTTCCACTCTAGCATGAGCCGCCCAATTTGTCAAGCTGGCCTAGTGGTGGCAGCCAGCACACGAACTGGCACCACAGGACGCACAGGGGCCGCCCCCTGAGACTCGGTTCGTACTGCCGTCACCTTGCCTACTGAGCGCTGAGAACCGGGAGAGCGCCCGCCGCGCGCCCACATGCTGGCATTTCGGGCAGTTGACAGGCTCATCAGCCTGGCTTGCGCGACGAATCAGCTCGAATCTGCAGTGGCAATCATCGCACACGTATTCGTAGAGAGGCATCCGGTCACCTCGATATAGTCGCATTCCCCTTCTCCGGGAGACACCACGCCAGACACCGTCGGTGCCAGTGCCACGGGCGTCTGACCACATTCTACCTTGTCAGGACCGAATCGTCAAGGCCAGCTATGGTTGGGCCTTGCGCAGGATAGCCGGAATGAAAACCCTGTGCTCTGTCGGCGTAGGACTCGGCCTGCGTGTCTGCGTCGGGGTCGGGCTCATAGTGGCGGTAGTGGTGGGCGTACGAGTCAGGGTAGGCGTAGGGGTGTCTGTATCCGTGGGCATGGGCGTCGGAGGGGCGATTTCCATGCGAAGAATGTACATCCCGGCTTGCCCGGCCGCTATGTAAACGAATGGCCCGCTTACTGCCACGTCCATCGCTTGCACGGGCAATGCACAACGCCCCGCTATGTACGGGAAACGTGCATCTCGCACATTGATCACGAGCGTGGAGCAGTGGCCAGCAATGTAGGCATAATCACCCTGTACGGCCAAGCCACGCGTATAGCCCACGTCCAGGCTGCCAAGCGCCAGAGGCTCGTCAGGTCTAGAGACATCAACGCAACTCAGTCCACCCACTCCGGCCGCGACGTAGGCAAGCGTACCGGTTACCGCCACGTCCCAGGCATCCGCCACCGCTATGCCTCGCCCCGTGAACGAGGGAGACCTGGGCAGGCTAGCATCTACCACCTGCAATCCGGAGGTGCCGGCGGCCACATAGACTAGCGACCCCATCGGCGCAGCTGCCCTTATCTGAGCGTAAGGCAATTCGCACGCTCCCAGAGGCTGCGGCGAAGCCGCCCTGGAGACATCCAGCAGGCGCAACTGCGAAGTACCGTCCGAAAGATAGGCCATCTCGGACTGTACGCCAACTGCGTACACAACTAACCCCTCGGGCGCATAGGCCCCCAATAACCTTGGGTTGGACGCGCTACTTACGTCGACAAGCTGCAGCCCACCATCGCCAGCCGCGACAAAGGCGCGGTTGTCACTCACCTGGACGTCACAAGACCAGCCCGGCAAGGACAATCGTTTGATTTCTGTGGGCATGGCAGGGTCGGACACACCGACCACACACAGGCCATTGCTCCCAGCTGCCAGGAAAGCCTGATGTGCAACCACGTCCAGTGCATCCACACTGCTCAGGTGCTGGATGTATTGTCCTTTCAGGGCCGGACGGCTAGGCAGCGTCACATCCACAAGACGTAAGCCGCTGGTTGCATCCACCAGGAAGGCCCAGTTGGCACTCACGTCCAGCCCAACGCTCCATTGCGATTGCCCTGTGTACGATCCTACTTCGCGCAGCCGGTGGTCTGGATCCAACGCGGATGCGTCCAATTGGATCACGCGCAGCCCACTAGCCAGATCAGCCATGAAGACGTATCCAGCGCGGACGCACACAGCAGAAGCCGCAGCCCAGTAATCGGCAGAAGCACTGGTGGAGGTGTAGCCCCACGCTACGGGATGACCAGGTTGCGTGGCATCAAACACCCGTAGACCACCGCCCACATAGTTGCCGAGCTCCGCGCTCCAGCGCGATTCCTCCGCCAGGTACACATATGCCCCGCTCACGTCCACGGCGCTTGCATAGCCAGGGATCCCAAGCCGGCTCACCAAAGAAGGGCTGGACGGGAAGCGAATGTCGACAACTTCCAGTCCCGCACCATGTGCAGCCACATAGGCGTGGTCAGCGGCTATCGCAACCCCCATGGCACTTCCTCCCGTGGCCAAGTGTCCTAGTTCTCTGGGATGCTGGGCATCCCGCACGTCGATGATACGCAACCCCTCCTCACCATCTGCCACATAGGCGCGCGTCCCATCGATCGACACGTCCACTGCTCTGCCTGGGGTGTCCAGCATACCACACTCCAGCGGGTGCGTTGGATCCGCAACATCCAGTATGTACAGGCCCGAATCGCCCGCAGCCACATACAGCAGCGCCGCGGCCGGCGCCACAGCGAGCCCCTCCACCAGACTGCCAAACAGCATGGATTGAGAGACAAGGCGCGGGTTCGACTTGGAAGAGACATCCAGCACAGCCACCCGAGGGCCAAGGGCGAGGTAGGCGTAGTTGCCCTTCACAGCCACTGCTCTTGGCTCTCCACCCAGTTGCCCAACGATCTCCAGATTGATCTCCGTGTCCATGCGTGTCACATGGGCTGGCATGGCATTGCCCAGTGCTCGTGAAAGGGGATGCAGACTGGCCAGCATCGCAAGCAGAACTGCAGGCGCAAGGTTCCTGATTAGTCTGGATTGCATACGAGTAATCTCACCCCAGAGGAGATACGCACTGTCCAACACGGCACGGGTACTTCCCCAGTTCTCATGGCCGCTGCGTGTACCGCTTCCGGCCAACGCGGTACAAGCCTGCAGGAGCCATGCCGACACAGACCGCGGCCGCCCTTGCGACAGGCTTCGGGTAGATCGAATCCATCGCGAAGGGCGGCTTGTGCAGAGCGGCCCGGCGCGGGTCTAGGCGCGCCGCCTGGGCTTGCACATGCTGAGACTACATACCAATGCCCTTGCTGAACGGGTCGGCCCAGGTCTGCAGAGCCACCTGCAATTCGGGGTACTCTTCAGCTGCCTTATCAAGGGGGCGTCCCTGCATGGTTGCCTGAATGGCTTGCCGGAACGCCTTGGCACCCGCTATCGGCCCATTTGGATGAGCGTGGATGCCACCCCCAGAGCCAATCACAATATCTGGGCCGAGGTCTTTGAGCACCGCGGGTACCATCTTGGGAGTGATCCCACCGCTCGGCATGGGGAAGGTGGGGCGAATGCTGTAGAATGGGAACGCCAGATTGCGCGCGACCGTCTGGAACTTGTCCGGCAGAACGGGCGCTTTGCCATAGGGCGCAGGGAACACCACTATGTCGGCCCCGGCCAGGCGCGGCAGCTTCCCCAAGACCAGGTGTGAACTGATGCCATGCCACTCCGCTTCGTAGAAAGCGCCTGCCAGGTCCATGTGCGCCAAGATAGGCACGTTGATCGCGGGGTCCTCGGCCAACGCGCGCAGCACAGGGAATCCCACCGCCAGGTAGTTCAACATGAGAGCGTTGCACCCAAGCTCCACGGCCCGGCGGGCGTTTTCAAAGACCTTGGGTACTTCGTCAGTCACATTTACCGTGTACAGCGTATGCTCCCCGGTCTTCTCAAACACCTCGCGCTCGGCTTGCATGTATAGCTTGACCCGCGCCTGGATCTCGTTGAAGGAAGCATCGGCGAGCAGTTCATCGTCTTTGATGATGTCGCAACCCCCCAGCGCAGCCGCTTGGAAGAGCTTCACCCCTACTTCCGGGCAGTAGCCGGTGCAGGGCTTGATCATGTTGTTCAACAAAGGCCGATCGTACACCTTCAGCAGTTGTCGCACTCCAGGTATCCCGAATTTGGGTCCCTTGAATCCAGCTACAAAGCTCTGAGGCAAGCGCAGGTCCACCAGCTTGAGCCTGCCAGCCATCGAGATGTTGCCCACAACGGTGGTAAGCAGCATGGGAATCTGCGAACCAAAGTTAACGTGAGGGTAGGCAATCTGCACGATGTACTGGCGTTCTTCTACCTGGGGTGGAAGCATCCATTCATAGTCAGGGATCTCGTAGACTCCAATGACCTTGGCCACATGGGTGCGTCGAACCTCAGGAGTCTCCCCCGGCACCGCCACCCAGGTGCCTGTGGACTGTTCTATGGCCAATGCCGGTGCCAGCTTGGCCACGGGGATGGACTTTGGGTAGGATACCAAATAGGTGCCGATCACATACTGGTCATAGTCTATCGCCTCGGACAGAGCGACTGGCAAAGACGCGACGTCAATTCCTGGCATGTCTCCTCCTCCTGTTCTCTATTCTCAGTGCCGGAATCTCACTTCGTTAGTATCTCGATACAAGCCGCGCAGGCGTGCATACAGAGACCGATAGGTCTGAGACATCAAGGCGTAAATCTCAGCGTTCGCCGGCTGTGGCTCAAAAGTGCTCTCCACCCTGACTACTCGCTTCAGGTCAGAGAAGCCAGGGTAAAGGCCCAACCCCACGGCAGCGGTGAGAGCAATGCCCACGGCTCCAGCCTCCTGAGCGTGGGCAACAGCTTCGACCCTGCGTCCAGTAACATCCGCAATGATCTGCATCCAGGGCGCACCCCTGGCTCCTCCCCCGATTACTCTGATAACTGGCATTGGAAAGCCGAAGGTGTGCTCCACAATGTCTACAATCCAGCGCAAGTTGTACGCCACCCCTTCGTATACTGCACGCAAGAGGTGCTCGCGGGTGTGATTCGCGCTGAGGTTGAAGAAGGTGGACCGCACCCACGTATCCGCCACCGGAGCGCGCTCGCCGTACATCCACGGCGTGAACAGTAGATAGTCCGATCCTGCCGGTATAGAGCTGACCTTCTCATCCATCAGGGCATACACGTTTGGGATGCTGGGATCAGCCTGCTCGTGCCAATAGAACTCGTCGGCGATCCACTTCAGGCACGCGCCTGCCGTTTCCATCTCCGCGAACAAGAATGCCTTCTGAGGATCCGCCGATTTGATGCACGCCACGCCGTGACGACCGGTCGGGTTCTTGCTTGTCACGACCCCCACCCAGCCCGAAGTCCCGAGGTAGATGTGTGCGTCACCCTCCTCCACCGCGCCGGACCCAACCGCCGCAGCGGGTGAATCGCCGCCGCCGCCGAAGATGGGTGTACCCTGCAACAGCCCGCACTCCTGCGCCGCCTCCGCACTCAACTGGCCAGCAACGTCGACGGAACGAACCAGATCTGGGAACTTGGCCAGATCCAGGCCCACGTAGCGGATGATGCCCCGCAGCCAGTCCATCTTCTTCAGCTCCGACCCAAAGACCGAGGCGCAGGACCATTCGCATACCTTCTGGCCTGTGGCGCGAAAGATCAAGTAGCCGTTCACATCCAGAAAGCAACTCATGTTCTGGTAGACCTGCGGCTCATTCTCCTTCAGCCACAGGAGCTTCGGCATTCCATCCTTTGCACTCAGCTCAGCGCCCGCAATGAGCGCAAGCAGCTTGGGGTGCAGGAACTTGCGCATGATTCTCTGCGCCTGATCCGGCGCTCGGGCATCCAACCAGATGATTGCCGGTCTCAGGGGATGTCCGTCTGCAGCCATGGGCACGATGCCCAGCATTTGCGTGGTGTGGACCATGCAGAGCACATCGCCCGGCGCGGCGTGCGCCTGTTCGAGCACCTTGCGAGTCGTAGATGCGACCGCCTGCCACCAGTCCTCAGGAGTCTGTTCTGCCCAATCAGGGCGAGGATAACGTGTTTCGTAGGGGGCAAAGGCCGTGGCACGCACGTTGCCCTCAACATCCACCAGTACCG
>CAYZKS010000118.1:0-10495 GCA_964478725.1 uncultured Anaerolineales bacterium | reverse complement strand
GTGCAGCGATGCGCTCTTCATCCAGGGTGGTCAGCTTGCGGGCGCGCATCAGTACATTGCCGCCGACAATGGTGGTGTGCACGTGCACACCATCTACACCGAACAGCAGTTGCCACGGCAAGTTGTCAGCAGTCAGCGGCGTATAAGGGTAGTAGTCCAGCAGCACCAGATCGCCCCAGGCGCCTGGCGCCAGCTCCCCCAGTGGCTCTGCCCAGCCTCCGCATTCCCGAGCGATGCGCGCATTGTTCTCCCAGGCCAGACGCATGACGGTATCCCCGCCCATGACGCGCGGGTCGCGCTGGTGGATCTTGTGCAGCAGATAGGCAGCCTTCATCTCCGCAAAGTGATCATTGCTAAAGCCGTCATTGCCCAATCCGACGCACACACCCAGCTCCAGGGCTCGTTGCACGGGAGCCACGCCAACAGCGTTGTTCATGTTGCTGCGCGGTTGGTGAGTCAGCTTGGTATCTGTGTCGGCCAGTAGTCTCAGCTCGGCTTCATCCAGGTGCACACCATGCGCACAGATGGTCCTGGGACCAAGCACTCCCTGCCGCAAGAAGCGTGGCACGATGCGCTCCCCGTATTTTTCCAGACTGTCCTTCTCGTCCGCAGCGTCCTCCGCCAGGTGCGTATGGAAGCCAAGGCTCAGCCCCTGCGCCTCATGCACGCAGCGCTCGAGAGTGGGCTCGCTCACGGTGAGCGCCGCGTGCAGGCCGAACATGGCTTTCAGATGGGGACTCGGGTGGCGCAAGGCTGCTTTGGCAAAGCGCACGTTCTCGGCGATTCCCGCCCGCGCGCCTTCTTCTCCATTGCGATCCGTGACTTCGTAGCACAGGCAGGCGCGCAGACCGGACTCCCTCACGGCTTCGGCGATGACGTCGAGCGAGCCGTCAATCGCTCTGGGGCTGGCGTGGTGATCGATCAACGTGGTCGTGCCATGGCGGATGGCGTCTGCCAGGCAGACCAGCGCCGAAAGGCGCACGCCTTCCTCATCCAACGCCAAGTCCAGCCGCCACCACAACTTCTCGAGGATCTCGAGGAAGTTGCTGGCCGGAACGCCGGGAATATACATGCCGCGTGCGAAAGCGCCGTAAAAGTGCGTGTGCGCACAGACGGCGCCCGGCAGGACAAGCATGCCTTGCGCGTCAAACTCGTCTACCTGCGGATACTTGGCCTTCAAGTCATGCGTTATCCCAAGGTCAGCTATCTTGCCGTCTCGAATCAGGACGGCGCCGTCCTCGATCACGCGGTTTTGTTTGCCCAAGGTCGCTACGAGCCCGTGGGTAACCAGCATATGCATCCTCCTTTGCGGTGAGACTGCGCTATGCTTCGGCCAACGGCAAGAATGCCAGCGACCTGACGATACCTGTCAAGATCACATACATCTCTGCCGCACTTATGAGCGAGAGCTCGCCCTCGAATTCTTGCTTCAAGCTTGCCTGCTGCACGCTCCAGTCGCGCATCGACAGAGCGACCCTGGCATGGTCGTTCTCAAACACACCTGTGTCTCCGCCATCCGAGATCGAGAAAGCCGCTTCTTGGCCATCCTCTCGTCTATGCATGACCCAGCCGCTGGCAGTACGCTCTGCATGCAAGGCATTGCGCTCTTCTTGGCGGAAGGCCGTCGCGTCCAGGAACAGGCGCGGCTTGTCCTCGTACGGCTTGCCCTGGTGCACGCAAAAGGTGGCGCAGTTGCCGCACTGGTTGCAGGCATCTTCAAGGTGCAGGATCTGCCGGCGCTGTTCGACGTTGAAGCGCTCCGCCCCATTGACCACCAGCTTGGCGCTGCGGCAGATGAGTCGTGGTAGAGTCACGTCGAGAGGTGATATCCAGTATGCATAGTTGGCGCGGTTGGGGCACACCTCCACGCATTTGTCGCACAGTTCCGAGCATTGAAGGCAACGCGCAGCCTCTGCTCGGGCCGCCTCTGCTGCGAACGTCCTCTCAACCAAATCGAAGCCAATGCGCTGCTCCAGCGGTAGCATCTCCGGCCGCTTCTGGGTCTCACGTCGTGCGCGAGCGCGCTTGACTCGCAGAATATCATCCTCCGAGAGCACGGGAGGCTGCACCGCCATGCTCTTGCTCTCAATCCCGAACCTTGCGCAGATTGCCTCGGCCGCACGCCTGCCGTCGGCACAGGCCTGGATTACACTGTCGGGCCCGCGCACGGCATCGCCACCCGCATACACACCTGCAGAGCCCGCCAGCCCGGTTTCCACATCAACAGCAATCGCGCCACCCTTGCGCAGGCTGATAGCGCTTCCGTCCAGGAAGGCAACGTCTGGTTGCTGGCCCACAGCCACGATGATCGAGTCTGCAGCGACCTGGAACTGGCTGCCGTTAATGGGCACAGGCTGGCGCCGGCCGTCAGGGCCGGGCTCGCCGAGGCGATTGCGCACGCACTCCAGAGCGACCACGCGCCCGCCCTTGCGAACGACCCGTGTGGGTGACGCAAGTTCGTGGAGGACGTTGCCCTCGGCCAGCAGCTCTACCTTTTCTTCTTCCGCTGCGGGCATCTCATGCCAGGTGCGCCGGTACACAATCATGACCGGACGGCCGGTCAGGCGCTGCGCAGCGCGGCTCGCATCGATGGCCGTGTTCCCTCCGCCAATCACCAGCACCTTGGCGCCCAGGTCCAATCGCTCGCCACGCGCCAATCTCTGCAGCACATCCAGGGCCGCATAGACGCCAGCGCCGCGCATCCCCTCCACGTCGAGTGGCGCGTCCCTTTGGAACCCGGTAGCCACATAAACCGCATCGTAACCTTGCTTCAGCAGCGTTTCTGGCGGCGTGGTGATGGGATGGGAGAGATGCATCTGGACGCCCAGCGCCCGGATGCGTTGAACGTCCTGCTCTACGATATCCCGCGGAATGCGAAAGGCCGGGGCGAGGCTCATCATGCCCCCCGCCCTCTCTCTGGCCTCATACAGGGTCACTTGTACGCCCTGCACTGCAAGGAAGTAGGCTGCCGCCAGCCCCGAGGGCCCGCCGCCGATGATGGCCACCTTGCCGGTTTTTCGAGCTGGTGTGGGCGGAGTGGCGCGGCCCGTCTCGGCAGCGAATCGCTTTAGCGCGCGAATGGCAACCGGTTCATCATAGTTGTTGCGCGTACAACGCGTCTGGCACAGATGTGTGCATACGTAGCCAGTGATGGCGGGCAAGGGGTTGCGTGAGAGGATGACTTGCAGGGCGCGGTCACAATCGCTCTGGGCAATCCACCAGGCATACTGCGGGACGTCCTGGTGCACCGGGCACTGCTCCACGCACGGAGCCGCGATGCAGTCAAAGCGGCCCAGTCCCGATTCGACCTTGGGCAAACCGTAGGGATGATAGCTCTGCTTGTAACGGGGGTTTCGCAGCGCCTCGGCTGCAGCATTCTTCAGATTGGCGAGCCGGTCGCGAGCAAGCTCGCTCAGGCTTCCCACGCCTCGCGAGTGCATTTCCAGTTCCAATTCCTCCAGGTACTGCACGAGTCTGGAATAACCACCGGGCTTGAGCAGATCACTGGCAGCTGTGACGGGCAGCGCGCCGCAAGCCAAGATGGTGGTGACATTGAGCGCATCCGCCCCAGCCGAGTAGGATACGCGCAGGTCGCCGTCAAACTCATGCGCCAGCTTGTGGAAAAGGTTCATAGTAATGGGATAGAGCGCGCGCCCCGACATGTACATGTCTTCGCCAGGCAGGTAGCCCTTGTGGTTGGACATCGCCAGAGTATTACTCAGCTTCACCCCAAAGGTAAGGCCAGACCTTGTCGCGACCTGCTTGAGTGTCCGGATCAGGTCCAGCGCACGTGCGTAGTGCAGGTCGTGCTCGAACACGCGGTCTGGGATGTGGATCTGCCGGAAGCCCAACTCCTCGTGTAGGATGCGCAGCACGTCGTCCTTGCCAAGAAGAGTGGGGTTCAGCTTCACGATGGTGTGCAGTCCACGTTCCTCCAGCAGGTACCTGGCGATGCGTTCGATCTCGTCCGGAGGGCAGCCATGCATCGTGGAGAGCGTCACGCTGTTGGTGACACGAGCAGGCATCTCAATGTCTGCAAAGCGCGGGAAGCGGGAGCGCAGGATGCCTCGGATGGCCTCTAACTCATCCGAGGCATCGCTCAGCCGCTGCATAAAGTGCGTCATGGGCCCACTCTGAATGCCTTCCAGGTTGTAGCCCACGCTCATGTTGAACACGGTCCCAAGCTGGACTTTGCTCTCAAGACCCAGCAGCCGCTGCAGGATGTGCACCAGCGCCCAGGCCTTGATATACTCGGCCGCTGACTGTTCCAGCTTGAGCTCCTGCGACCACTCGACGTTGTACCCCTCGTCTTCCATGTCGATGCAGGGCCGCGGGATATCAAGTTCGTCCATCACCTGGACCGTCTTGAGCTCGATGAAGCGCGCGCCCGAGAGCCACGCGCAGACGATGTTCTGAGCCAATTGGGTGTGCGGACCGGCGGCCGGGCCGATGGGCGCGGCGAGGTACTGGCCGAACATGTCTCTGGTGACATACGGGGCATCCGTTTTGGGTTGATAGAAAAGAGAACACGGAATACCGAAGATGGAGCGGTTTTGGTCCAACTCGGCCAGCATCCACTTGAGCAAAACCTCAAAGGGTTGCGCACGCATGGCGTCGCCTCCTGCTATGGAGTATCCTCTCCGATTGGCTGCCGCTACGCTCTACGACGAACGGACGCGCGCGTTGAACTCCTCGATGAGGGCATCGATCTGCTCTGTCTGACCCTGTACGGAGGTCCAATAGGTTGGATCGTACCATTGGGCCTGGATTTCTTCGTAGGTCTTGCCCTGCTGTTCCACCCAGGTGAAGTACTTGAGATTATGCACCCGGCGCCGGTCCACGTAACTCAGCTCCATCAGGTAATCTGTGGACTGGCCCAGCAGATAACGGGCCCAGTCGGCAGCTGCATCAAGTTCATCGTACGTACCAAACTCCTGGCTCATTTCCCTCAGTCGACTACTGTACAACTCCATCGAGTCGGTGAGCACGGTCAACACCACATCGTTCTGGCCCAACTCGTAGTACTTGGCGAACTTGCAGGCAGAGAGCAGGTTGGCAATGCCTGAGAAGCCAAGCAAGTCCAGTGTAGCGACCAGCGCCTCTGGCACACCTTTCTTCACCAGATAGGCGCGTCCGGCCGGCTCGTTGAACAGCCGTGAGAGGTTGACCACGGCATTGTCGTCGATCGCCACCAGCATGTCAGTGTTCTTGAGGTTGTGAATCCAAGGCACGTGTTTGTCCCCGATGCCCTCGATGCGGTGAGCGCCAAACCCATTCTGCAACAACGTCGGGCACTGCAAAGCCTCGCTGGCCACAACCTTGCTCGACGGAAAGAGTTGCTTCATATAGTCGCCACAAGCAATGGTGCCAGCTGAGCCTGTGGTCAGGGCAAGGCCACGGTAGGTATCCTGCGGGCCCATGACCTGCTTCAGGAGCTCCTGCATGGCATGGCCGGTAATCTCATAGTGCCATAGGTAGTTGCCAAACTCGTCGAACTGATTGAAGATCATCAGATCCTGGCCGGAGCGACGCAGCTCCCAGCACTTGTCAAAGATCTCTTTGACATTGGACTCGGTGCCCGGCGTCGCGATCACCTCGCCGGCAATCTTGGACAACCACTCAAAGCGCTCGCGGCTCATACCCTCGGGCAAGATGGCAATGGACTCGCACGCCAGCAGCGCAGCGTCGTAGGCCCCGCCACGGCAGTAGTTGCCCGTGGACGGCCACACGGCCTTTTGCGTGGTGGGGTCAAACTGCCCGGTGACCAGGCGCGGGACCAGACACGCGAACGTGGCGCCGACTTTGTGCGCGCCGGTCGGGAACCACTTCCCCACCAGGGCCAGGATGCGCGCATCCACACCGGTCAGCGACTTGGGGAACTCGAGGAAGTTCAGGCCGCCAAACCCTCCGCCAGATGCCACGGGTTGGTTGTGCCAGGTGATGCGAAACAGGTTGCGTGGATGCAGGTCCCAAAGCCCAATCGCGCTCAGCTCCCGCTTGATGTCGGGCGGAGTCAGAGCTGGGTCCCTCATCTGCTTGAAGGTGGGGATGATGATGTTGCGCTCGCGCGCGCGCTTGACAACGCGCTCGAGTCGATCGGGATGCACGGTCAGGTCAATCATGGCTTTCTCCTCACTACGGTTTTCGGGAGACGCCTCACCCTCGGTCCACGAAACTTGGCCAAGGGTGCCGGCGCCGGGCGCATGTCAGACACTATGCCGACCATAGCGACTTGGCATCATTGTAGCATAGCCATCGGTGCGCACCAAACTCGGAGGGCGAAGGACGGTCAAACAGAAGCCGGGCCCCTTGCCTGCCTGGCTTTGATGCCAGACGAACAAGGGACCCGGCTCGTTTCCCGACCTGTGTGGCGCTGCCGACCTAGCGTGAGAGGGTGAAAAAGTGCGCTTCGCGCCTCCAGACCGCTATCTGTAACAGGAACGTGTCTGAGTCCAGGAGATGCACTGGCCGCCTCAGCCCCTCCTGTGCCAGCAGGGCGGCGACCGCTGCGCCCGCGTCTGGCGCGCCTACAACGCCTGCCCACTCCGGGTGCTGCCAGGCCACCTCTGCTCGATACCAGTCAAAGGCCAGCAGGCTGCGATCTACTACTGTGACATCCGAACGCCTGCCGAGGCCATAGCGAACGTACCACAGTGGGAACGTCTCAGAGTCTCCGTTCGAGAGCACAATGGCGCCCGGATCGGCACTGTCCAAGACTTGGGTGGCGAAGCGGTATGCCTCATAATCACGGCTGCAGTCCAGCATGTGGAAACGTGCGGCGATCGAGGCCAGAGGCATAATGCACAGGATGACCACGGCGGCATCCACGGCCAATAGACGTTCTCGGCTAGACCGAGCCCAAGCGGCAATCCCCTGCGTCATTTCGGCTGCCCCGCTCGCGGTCCACAGGGCGACGATGATTGCCAACGGAAGCAGGTACAAGTAGGAATCATACGGCGCATAGAGCATCGAATATGCTGAGACGAGCAGAGCATATGTCAACTCGCAGAGTGTGAATTGCCTCTGTGTTTCCAGGCCATGCCACAAGCCCAAGAAAGCCAGAGCCAGCCCCAGCACGCTCAGCTCGCGCAGCCAGATGCCAGTCCAGGCAGACAGCCGCTGCAGCAACTGAGCCGGTGGGACCGCAGCCAAGTAGTGGCGATAGGCGGCACCTGACACCAACCACAGCCAGCCTGACAGGCGACTGGCTTGCCCCCAATTGGGCACTGGATGAACGCCCGCCCTGAGCGGCATGTACAGGTACATCAGCAGCCCGGGGAGCAGGCACAGGCCGATGCCAATACAACGCTGTGCAGTCAGCCAGCGCCGCGCAGCGGGAATGTAGGGCCACAGCGCCCCCAGCCACAACACAATAGCGAGGTGATTGGCCAGGGCAAAGCCGAACACCAGCGCCAGAAGGTAGGGTCTGAACGTTGCAGGGCCGCATAGCAGGATGCCTAGCAGTATGGCCACCAATAGTGCCTGCAGGCTGTGCACTTCTGCAATGACCGCCTGCGACCACAGGAGTTCTCCAAAAGCGAGAAGGCCTGCCCCCGTCCAAGCCGTAAGCACAGCCGTTCTCCCGTGAGCCAGAGTCAAACGATAGGCCAGCCAGAAGACGATGCCGGTGGCAGCGGCGGCAGCCACCGAGGACAGCAGATTCACTCTGCGCGCCGGTTCCGCGCACGGCAACAGCGTGAACATGTGGGCCAGCATGGTGTAGAGCGGATAGCCCGTGGGGTGAGGCACACCCAAGTTGATTGCCGCGGTGACGAGGTCGCCACTGTCAGCACCGTTGTTCCGCAGCGTGATCGTAGGTGCCAGCGTGCGGACATAGATGGCAAACGTGAAGAATGCCATAGCTGCAGCAGCAGCCAGAGGGATGGCATCCCTTTGTCTGTGGCGGGTCAGCCCGATCCTGGAGACCAATCAGCTCGTCCTGGCCTGGCGCCACACTGTCACGCCAGCCAACAACATCACCGATCCTACCAAGGTCAGCACGCCCCTCCAGCGGACCATCGCGTTGCCGTCAGCACCGGTTCGAACCCAGACCAACTCCACATCGCTGTCTAGCATCAGGTCGGCGCCGCGACCACCATCGCCAGGGCGCGCCTGGCCCGGGTCGAGCATCCAACCGCTGCCGAGAACCCGTACGTTGACCGGGTACCCTGCAGCGCCGGGCTGCTTCTGGATCAGCAGCCGATAGCTTGGCTGCGGTACGTCCTGGAGGACTGCAGGTGGTAACTCGTAACTAAGACTCACGTCCCTGCTCTGTTCTGGTGGGACCACCAGCAGTGCAGAGAACACTGACCTTCTGGCTTCTTGTGAGACCTCAGGTGTGCTATCCACACCATCCAGGGTGAGCAGTTGGCTGCCCGCCGGTGCATACACCCGCACATAGTCCCAGTAGCAGCCCTGCATCATCTGCTCATACGAGTCATCATAGCTGGATCCCGCCGTGCAGTCTGGCTCTCCATTGCTGGCGTTCTGATAGTGCAGGATCAACGTAGCGTGTGCCTGCCCATCAATGCGTAGGTCTACCTGATACTCCACGCTCTGTCGGATGTTTGGGTTGACCTTGCGAAATCCCACGTTAGAGTCCACAACCATCAGGCTGTCACCCTGTGCATTTGTCAGTGCACCATCCCAGCCCATCGCCGCAAACGTTGCCGATGCAGCATGGTTCTTGTTCAGGCATACCAACAGGTGCTTCTGCGTGAGAGCTTGCCACAAGGGACGAGCCAGCTTGCTCAGCGTGGACTGTGGCGATGTCTCAACCTTCTGCAAGGCCGCTTGAAGTAGATCAGCCATAAAGTCCTTGCGGTGACTCCACCAGTTGCTGTCATCCTTCTGGGCTATCGTGGCCGACCGCAGCGGAGCGGCCCAGTACTCCCCGGCGAACTCGAACAGATTCTCGCATGTGACGGGGGACGGGTAGCCCTCGGGCTGCAGTGGCCCCACGGCCTCCAGAAGCATAGCGACGGCTTCCAGGTCGATGGCAATCACGCCATCCACGTCATCGCCCTGGCACTGGCGGTAGATGCTGCGCAAGACCGCGGCGGAGGAAGCAAAGTCGGGCGACCAATTTGCGTCGCGGAACACCAGTACGGGAGCCCACACGTAGCGGCGCAACGGCGCGGGAGGTGGAGGCAGATCCGCGGGGGAACATCCCGCATCTACTGCATAGCTGTCTTGGAAGGTCGCGGTGACAATCCGACCCGCGCTCAACTGGAGAATCCCGCAGCCGCTGATGAAGCCGCCAGTGGCGCGTAGCTCTTGATTGTTCTGTGCCAGAAGAAGATACGTCACCGGCCGTTCCTGGCCCAACAGCGCCGGCGCACTATGCGCAATGCGGACGGCCGCTTCGAGCAGTGGCAAGGCCCGATCCAAACGAGCTGCCCACCCGGCCAGGCGCAGCGGCAATCCCCGCTGGTCCACTTGCCGCCAGCTCGCTCGAGCCTGCGCGATGGCCTGCTCTGCCTCTATGAGTCGGGGTTTGGACAGCGCAAGAACGGGCAAAGCCGATTCCAGCGCAGTCTCGCCCATTTGTGGGACTGCCTTGGACATGGCATCGGTGACTGGCTCCATTGCCAGCAGGCTCCACCACGCCGCGTCGCACAGGTGCACCACCGTGTCCAAAGCCGCAGGCGCTGTCGCCAGCACGGGTCCGACCCACGGCAGCCAGCCAAGGCGCTTGGCCAACCACAAGAGCGCATGCGTGTCTGCACGGATGGCCTCCAGGTCCCGCCTTGCACCATCCACTTGTTCACGCAGAAGCATCAGTGACTCAGAACTGGCCACCGCGCCCACATCGCCAGAGGCGAACTGCTGCGCCCAACCCGCACGTGCCAGCAATGAGACGATATGCGATCGCAGTTGCAGGCACTCGATCGCAAGCAACGCGACCGCAGTGCCTGCGAGCAGCACGAGTAGCAGGCGCTTGGCGCGCGCAGCCGTCATCGGGGCAATCCGCGAGGACTACCCACGGGCATCTGGCCGAGCAGTCGCCCGTCCAGCGTCGGCGGGCAGCCCGTGGCGGGCAACGCTGCCCAGGGCAACTCGAGGCCGGTCAACACGCTTTGATCCGGCAAGCCCATCGCCGCCATGCTCCAAACCAACTGCAGGTTCTGTCCGGGCCAAGCATCCTGCGCGACCTGCATCGAAACGCGAAGCTGGGACTGCTCACCCGGAGCAAGCCGGTCGACGTCAATTCTCAGTCGCCCAGACGCGGTGGAGCTGGTGCAACTCACACATTCCACGAACTGCACCTCCAGTCCGTCAGAGAGAATCGCCTGCATGCGCAGGGCCTGCGCGGGTCCATACCCCACGTTCGCGACCTGCAGCACAAACCGCACCGTATCGCCGGGTCCGGCCTGCATAGGGTCGACGACGACGTCAAAGACTATGCTGGGAGGTCCAGGCGTGGGCGAGGCAGGCGGCTGAGTCGGGCCGGGTTGCAGAGTCGACCACACAGTAGGCGGCACCTGGGTGGGGC
>CAYZKS010000117.1:1884-10560 GCA_964478725.1 uncultured Anaerolineales bacterium | reverse complement strand
CTCCCCGTGCGACAGGCGCTCTTCTTCCGCGAGGTGATGCACAGGCATATGCCTGTGCATCACCTCGCGGAAGAAGAGCGCCTGTCGCACGGGGAGCGGTTGGTTCCAGAAACCTGGTGGCAGGTCGACAGTACGCGCTGCGGCCAGGAGATAGCTGCGTGCGCCCTGGAAGAACATCGCCATTTCGGGCACGTTGCTCCAGTTCCAGATGGAGTAGACGGTATCCCAGGGCGTGCCCGTGGTAAAGGCCCGCACTTGGTTGGTGTATTCGCGCGTGTAGAATGACCAGAACTGATCGCGCAAGCGTTTGACTCGGGGTGAAAGCGTCGGGGCGGCAGTCCACAGTTGCACGGGGGAGACAACTTGGCAGCTTTCCACGCGGGTAGTCATCATATCCCTCCTTGGGTGAGGCGCTGGACGCGCCTGCGCGTCCATAGTATATCCCAGAGTCTTGCAGGCTGCAACGCGCACACAAACACAAGAAGCAGGGCTACACGCGGCCCTGCTTCTTGTTCCTTGTGGCTCCTCGGGCAGGACTCGAACCTACAACCCACCGGTTAACAGCCGGTTGCTCTGCCGGTTGAGCTACCGAGGAATGTGTACCACGACATTATACGTGCCTGAACCCGTTTAGTCAAACAAGCTCACGGCAGCTGGCTGATCTAGCTCAAGTGATCTTTGAGTTTGCGGCTGCGCATGGGATGGCGCAACTTGCGCAGCGCTTTGGCTTCAATCTGACGTACGCGCTCGCGCGTCACGCCGAATTTCTGTCCCACTTCTTCCAGGGTGCGGCTTTGTCCGTCGTCCAGGCCAAAGCGCAATTTGAGCACATGGCGCTCGCGCGGGCTGAGCGAATCCAGGATATCCTTCATCTGCTCCCGCAGCAGTTTGCGCGAGGTTTCGTCAGCCGGGTCGGCTGCCGATTCATCTTCGATGAAATCCCCCAGAGAACTGCTCTCTTCTGAACCCACCGGCATCTCCAACGACATGGGCTCTTGAATCATGCGCGCCACCTCACGCACCTTGGCCGCCGCGACCCTCAGATGGTGTTGTTGCGCCGAATCGAGAGGGGCGCCCGTGCTGATGGCCGACTCGATCGCAGCGGCTTCGCTCGGGTCCAGCATCTCCATCCTCAGTGCGATTTCTTCAAAGGTAGGCTCGCGCCCCAGTTCCTGAGTCAGCTCACGCGCAGTACGAAGCTGGTGGTTGATGGTTTCAATCATGTGGGCGGGGATCCGAATGGTGCGCGACTGATCGGCGATGGAGCGATTGATGGCCTGGCGTATCCACCAGGTGGCATAGGTGCTGAATTTGTAGCCCTTGTCAGAGTCAAACTTTTCCACCGCGCGCAGCAGGCCGATGTTGCCTTCCTGAACCAGATCGAGCAGGGACAGGCCACGACTGGCGTAGCGCTTGGCCACGCTGACCACCAGACGCAGGTTGGCTTCTGCCAGGCGGATCTGTGCCGTTTCGCTGCGACGCAGTTCCTCTTCCAGCTTGCGACGAGTCTTGGAATCCAGCTTGCCTTCGCGCAGTTGCTTGCGCACCTCCACTCCACGCTTGATGCTCTGGGCCAGACGCGTTTCTTCTTCCGCATCAAGCAGGGCCACACGCCCGATTTCGCGCAAGTACATGCGCACAGGATCATCCACAGTCGTGAGTTCACCGGCCGGGATCGGCAACTCGGGGACCTCCGGCTCGGCCGCCAATTCCTGCAACTCTTCCTTGTCCGGTTCCTCGGCCAGAATGGCAATGCCCATTTCCTGGAAAGCGTGGTACAGGGCGTTGCGTTCCTCAAGGTCCTCGTCAGTGGCGGCTAGAACCTCGTCAATGTCCTTCTGGGTGACGAACTTTTGGTGCAATCCCTTGGCGACCAGTTGGTCCTTTTTCTCTTCCTTGTCGACTGCTCTGACCATCCTCCGCTCCCAACATGAGTTCGCTATGTGCGCGCAGGCCGCAACGAACTCTGTGCGGCACTTGCCTTCTGGATGCTATCCAGCTCCACCGTCAACTGCTGTACCATGGCGGCCCAACGTCGCGCGGCCTCGCCATCGCCCTGTGCGCGTGCATCATCCTGCAGATAGCGGAGCTGCTCGCTCTGTCGCCGCAGATGCTCTTGCCTGAGGTGCAAAGCACAGAAAGTCGCGTCGATCTCGGCCTGTTCATCAGGCAGAACCGCCGCCTGCTCTGCCAGATTCACCATACGCTCCAGCGCCTGGCGCAAGGGCGGTTCGACTTCATGGTACATTCTATCAACATCCAGGGCATTATACTGCTCTATCTGCCTGGCAATCAACTCAAACAAAGCGCGCTCCTCGCTCTGAGAGAAATCCTCGCTCCCCAGCGAAGACAGGCCCAACGTAGTCAATTGCGCGTTCATGTGGGACAGGAGAACGGGATGTTTGTGCAACAGCAGCAGCACGTACATCTCGCGGCCAAAAGTCAGCCCTGGCTGACCTGAAAGCCTGCCAGAGCGCTCCACGACGTGCGCTGCAGCATGGCGAGTGGATGGCCTGCCCTGCATCTCTCGCCGTAGCTCACGCTCGTCGACCCGCAGGAGTCGCGCCAGCGCCTGCAGGTAATGCGCGCGCTCGACACTGCTGCCGATCTCGCGGATGACCGGCAGCACCTCGCGCGCCGCCGCAACCTTGTCCTTGGGCGAGTCCAGATCGAACTTGTGCACGATGCTGCGCATATAGTATTCAACTACGGGCAGCGCCTCGGCAATCAGAGCGTCCCAGCGCGCGGCGTCAGCCCGGATCAACTCGTCGGGGTCCTGCCCAGCAGGCAAGCTCGTCACGCGAATCTCCGCATCCAACTGGTCCTCGAAGCGGATCCAGCCACGCCAGGTGGGCACAGGCATGGCGCGATAGTCAAAGGCCTCTTTGGCTGTCTCGAGCCCCCGCAGAGTAGCCTCTTCGCCTGCAGCGTCCGGATCCAGGGCCAGCACCAGTTTCTTGGTCAGCCTCTTGAGTATGCGGATTTGCCTTTCCGTGAGCGCGGTGCCCATGGACGCCACCACATTCTTGCGCCCATACTGGTGAGCCATCAGCACGTCCATGTACCCTTCTACAATCACGGCTTGGCCTTGATCGCGGATGGGTTCCTTGGCCTGGTCAATGCCGTACAGGACGCCGCTCTTGTCAAACAGAGGTGTCTGCGGCGAGTTCAGATACTTGGGCAGGGAATCGTCCAGCGCCCTGGCGCCAAAGCCCACGATCTGGCCGCGCACGTCGCGGATCGGAAAGATCAGCCGCGCCCGGAAACGGTCGTAGTAACCGCCTCCTTCGCGTTCCACCACCAGTCCGGCTTCGGACAGGTCCGCCCACGAGTAGCCCTTGGCATTCAGGTACGTGCTAAGGGCATGCCAGTCGTCACGGGCGCAGCCCAACTGGAAAGTCTCGCTCGTCTGGTCCGAGATGCCACGCTTGGACAGGTACTCGCGCGCCTTCCTCCCTTCGGAGGAGTTCAGCAGCAGCTGCCGAAAGTACTCTGCAGCCAGGGTGTTGAGCTTCTGCAGGCGCTCCTTGGTCTTGCCACCTGCCACCTCGGCCTCGCTGCGAGGCTCCAAGTCCACTCCAGCGCGCTGCGCCAAAAGCCTGAGCGCCTCGCCAAACTCCAGGTTCTCGCGGCGCATGATAAAGGTGAAGACGTCGCCACCGGTGTTGCAGGCTCCGAAGCAGTGCCAGGTCTGGGTTTCGGGAAAGACGCAGAAAGAGGGAGTTTTCTCCGTGTGAAAGGGGCACAGGCCCTTGAAGCTGCGCCCCGCCTTCTTGAGCGGAACGTAGCCCGAAATCACGTCTACGATATCCAGACGCTCTTTGACTTGATCAACGACTCCCATCTTACCCTCGCACTACCAGTCGCATACCAACAAGCTGCCCTGCCGCCTCTCCGCCACGTACAGGCGCCGCGCCACTGCATCTACCTGCACGCCAAAGCCCGAGGCCGGCCCGACGCCCTTCAGCGCATGTAGAATCGTGAGAGTTTCGCCCGCCAGCACCAACGTTTCGTTCGCCGTGGTCACATACACCCAGCCACGCAGGGGATCCACTGCTACTCCGTAGGCGCCGAATAGGGGGCGCAGGAAGTTGCCGGTCAGACGGGTCAGGACCTGGCCTGAGGTGGCGTCGATTGCAGCGATGGCGCCGTACTTGGGCGACAAAGAGTATGTGACGTAGAGGCGGTCGCGCACCCCATCCAGCGCCAGGCCCTGGGGATGCCCCAGGCCGCCGAGCTTGACGGTGCGCAGCACTGTGCCGCCTCCAACGATGGACAGCGTGTCCTCTCCGGCATTGGCCACAAATGCCCACTGCCGGCTGCCCTCATCGCACGCCACAGCGTAGGGAGCGTCTCCAACAGACACACGCTGGATTATACTGCCAGTCTGCCTGTCGATGACAATCAGCTCATCGCTGCGTGTCGCCGTGGCAAAGACCACGCTGCGGCTGATCGCAACGCCGCTGGCGCCAGGAATCCCACGCACCAGTTGCAGCAGCTTGTGGCTCGCACCATCCACGATCGCCAGCGCATCGGCTTGCCACAGGGCTGCATATATGCGGTTCAAGTCGACATCCACCGCCAAGCCGCGCGCAGCCGACGGCAAAGGAGTGCGCGCCAGCTCGCTGCCACTCTCGACGTCCAACGCTCGCAGCTCCTTGCCCGAGGCCATGTACAGCACAGAACGGGCCGGGTCGAGTGCGATGCCCTGCTCGAAGCTCGGGGCATCCGCGCTCTCCACGGGCTGCCACAGGGCCTGCACACGGGACGGGAAGCGCGCTCCCGCAGGTGTGCTCTGAAAGGCAGCCGCTGGAGTGCTCTCCGGGTTGAACGAACGCAGGACAAGCGGCAGAAGCAGTCGTTGGAGCAACACGGGCTGGCCACAACTGCTGATGGACACGTCGTCGATGTACATAGTCGTCGCGCCGGTCTCTCCGCCATCGTTGTACACGCCAAAGTTGATGCGGATGTCGACTCCACGATAGTCCGACAGTGAGTACTCCACCCGCTTCCATTCCTGAGCGTTCGAACGCGTGCTCAACACCCAGTCCAGGATGTTGCCGCTGGCGTCCAGGATCAGGGCGTACTCCAGATCGCGAGCCGCATCGTCAGAGACCGGGTAGTACCAGAAGGTCAGCACGGGGTTTCCTGCGTCCGTCGGCACGCGGATGGGCTGCCAGACTGTGGAATAGCTGGACACGTTGTCTGCCGCTTCCATTCCCAGACGCATGGCGCGTTGTCCGCCATGGACTACTTGCGTGGTATAGGCCGCGGGATATGCCGTTTGCGGGATGAGCCAGGCTTCGTCCGTCTCAAAACCGCCATTTGCCACGAGCTCGGCGCAGGTAGGCGTTGGAGTCGCGAGCGTGGGCGTCACGCTGGGGAGCGGAGAGCCGGTAGGCGTGACAGACGGCGTATGCGTAGCCGTCGCGGTTGCTGACGGCGAGGGCGTAGCGCTGGGGGTAGGCGGCGTTGTGCGCGTGGCAGTGGCGGTCGGGGTGTGCGTGAACGTCGCGGTGGCAGACGGCGTCGGACTCTGGGCGGTGGCTGAGGGCGTGCGTGTGAGCGTCGCAGTGGAAGTGGCGGTGGAAGTAGGCGTTACACCCACGCCACACGCCACGACAGCGACATCATCCACATACAGGGCTGTGAGATCGTTATTCCCGTTGTTATAGGCGCCGAACAGAACTCGTACCCTTCGGCCCTTCAGCGAGGCATCAAACACATAATCCACCGGAGTCCAGGCTTGCGAATCTCCGCGAGGGGTAGCTATGCGCACGAGTTGGTCCATCGTAGCATCATCATGAATGGAGACGTAACCGAAGTCACCTTGGGCGTCGATTGAAGACAAGTAGTACCAGCATGCGAGACGTACCAAGCCCGCGCCACTCGGGACATTGATAGCCTGCCAGAATGTCGAATAGCACGTCGTAACAACTCCCCCTGGCTCGACGCCGGCTACCATAGAACGCTGCCCGCTACGTCTCTGGCTAGTCGAGTAGTAGGCCGGGCAAGCGTAGGCAGGAGCGTTCCATCCGCCTGCACCCTCAAAATCCCCGTTTGTGATCAGATCAAGGCAGCTCGGGGCCGGCGATGGGCTGGCCGTCGCTGTAGGCGTGTGCGTCAGGGTAGGCGTGGCCGTCGGGGAGGGAGTCCAGGTCGCCGTGGCGGTCCACGTGGGCGTCTGCGACGGAGGCGGGGTGCTGGACGCAGTCCACGTGGCGGAAGGCGTCTCGCTGGGTAGGGTGGTGACTGTGCCCGTGGGAGTCAGGGTTGCCGACGGTATGGCTGAGGCGGTCGGCGTTTCCGTCAGCGTCAGCGTTATCGTCGGGCTCGGGGTGAGGGTTGCGGGCTCCTGCGTGGGCAACGTGGCTGAAGGGGTAGGTGTCTGTGTGTCCGTAGCTGTGGCACTGGGTGTGGCAGTGAAGGTCGGCGTGCGCGTGGGCGTGGGCGCCAGCACAGTCACGGAGGCGAACGACCCGCTGATGGGCGCCGAGAGGTTGCCACCGGACACCAGGACTTGGTTGGAGTAAGCACCTGGACTACTGCTGGCCGTGGCCTCGAACGTGATCTTGAGCACGCTGTTCACCGGCGCGTAGGACTTGTCCATGTTCTTGACTGTGTCATACTGCTGGTGGGTGGTTCCGTTGGGGTACAGCCAATCCCACACCCACCACTGGCCATCTGGATCCACCAGCTCGTACGGGCAGACCCCTAGCACCTCGGGCCAGGCGCGCCAGTAGTCGCGGAAGGCGCGCTGGACATAGTCAGCGCGGCGAGCCTCGTCAATGGCCGGATAGCCCTCAAAGACGAAATCCGCCTGACCCAGCGCATAGCCTGTCTCCGTCAGCAGAACCTTCAGCCCGCTGCGGCCATGCTGCGCCAGGACGGCAAGCTCACGCTGGTACAAATCGATGCTGGCGTCCTGGTAGGTAGCTGTCCCGTTGTGGATGTTGTACTCGGGCGGGTGGTTGTTGGGGTAGGGATGGCTGGCCCACACGTCAAAGGCCCACAACGCCGAGGGGACGGAACCGAGCATGTCATCCAGGTAGTCCAGATAGTAATACTCGCCTCCGGGTGAAAGCGGACCGTTCAGGATCACAATGCGTGCGTCCCCGATCGAGCGTATGGCCGCGGCCACATCCACCAGGAAGTGCCCGTACTCCTCCGGGTTCGACTGCCCTTCCCATTCCTCGTTCAGATTGGGCTCGTTCCATACCTGCACGTAGAGCTGGAAGCCGTCCCGCCTGGGCAGTCCCTGCACCACGCGTTTGAACGCCTGGGCCGTGCTGGCGTAGCTGCCATCGGGGTCCGGCTGCGGCTTGATCCAGGTCTGGCCGCGCGTGCCTGCCAGGCGTATCACTGGCGTCAGGCTTCGATCGTAGGCGCGGTTCACAAAATCCACCGCCCAGGAAGGGGGGCCTGGCCAGTCCTTGCTGATCCAATCGAGCAACTGCGTCACATAGCTGCCGCTGCCCGCCAGCTCCTGTGAGCGATTCAACTGGTAGTTGATGTAGTCCAGGTTGGTGCGACGCTGCACGAAAGTGTGGATGCCGTAGAACGAAGCGCTGCGCCCGGCGGGCAACTTTAGCCCGGACCAGGTCAGGGTATTGCCCGCTGCGGTGAACGTGACGCCGGGGACGTTCACGCCGTTGACGGCAACGCGCGCGGTGCCAGAGCGGTAGGCAAACCCGGCAGGCAGCGTATCGCGCACGCTGAAGCCTTCGGCGGCTTCGCTGCCAGAATTGGAGAGCGTGATGGTGTAGGTCACGCGCCCGCCCGTCACCACCGATGTGGGACTGACGGACTTGGTCAGGCTGACCGCCGGCGCGGCGCCGGAAACGCCACTGGAGCTCAAACTCAGCAACGCGAAGCACCACAGCCAACACAACGCCAGGCGCGCGCTGCGCCTGCTCCGCTTAGCCACATGGGAGAAGCAACCAGACGTCTGCCCTATGCCCTGTGCACGTCCCAAATGGGGAATCAGTGAGACCTCCTTGTTGCTCTGGACCTGGCCTTCAGAGCCAACAACGCCTGACCTGAAGTCTAACCGCTCACTAGGCATCCTGTCAAATGCCCTGTGACCAAGAGACCTATCCGTTACTCAAGGCTGACCCAGCTGCAACAGTCCTCATCCATAGGACGACGTAGAAGGGAAACCGGATGTGCGCAGCGGCAGCAGCAGGGGCACAGCGATCTAAGGGGGTCGCCCCAGACTGCATCCAGGGGAGTGCCGTGGCTTGACACACAAGCAGGACGCTGGCCAGCTCAGGCCCTGGCAAGGTTCCTGGGAAAGGTGACCTTGGCGCCAAGCTGCGGGTCCACCACCTGGCTAATACCCGCTTGCCCGCAGACGCTCAGCAACCGATACGCTGTGTCCAGGTCAAGCTTGTACTCCCGGACGATGAGCTCCAGCATGTCCAAAGCGGCTGCCCGCAGCGCCTCCTCCAGGGTGGCGGCGGCAGCCAGGGTAACCCAGGCCTGGGGCGTTTCCACCCGCGGGCGCTTCAAGGGCTCGGAAGACAGATGCACGCGCAATCTCACTCGCCCAGACGTCTCCACGCCCAGACCGCACAGCTCGCCATCTCCCATGGCGGCATGCAGGTCACCCAGGGCAAGCAGCGCGCCAGGTACAGAGACTGGCAGGCACAGCGTCGCGCCTGGCACGATCTCGCG
>CAYZKS010000117.1:0-1784 GCA_964478725.1 uncultured Anaerolineales bacterium | reverse complement strand
CAGGGCATGAAGCGCGTCGTGTCCAGAGTCGAGCGCAGGGTCTGCTCGCTAACCACCTGACCGTCGTAGCAGTCGCGCGTCTCGACCCAGAACTCCTCGCCGTCCGCGACCGTGGCGACAGGGTCATAGACTCCGAAAGCGCGAATCACCTTGTCGGACGGAATGACCTTCACATTTCCTCCTTTGGCTCACCTTGCCGCGATCGGCTGCGCAGGGTTTGTCTAGCCAAACGTCACAATCGGTAGGTCGCGCATGGTGAGCAGACCGGGCGGGGCCTCACGCACGCGCCGGATGGCGTTCACCACGATGGCCACCGTGCCAATGTCGCCATTCGTGCCCTTGAGCACGACTTCCAGGTCGGGCTTGCCTTTGATCGCGATGGTATCGCAATCCTCGCCCCAGTCCAGGGCGGCCACAAAGGTCAGAGTGATGAAAAGCCCCTCCTCAGAGTAGCCGCGCGCGACTTGCCTCAGACCCGCTACCTTGCCCGGAGGCACCTCAAAGAACTCGGTGCGGATAAGGCGTTCGGCCACCACGGGCTCGATCTCCGCTTCGTAGCGCACAAGCTTCTTCCCGAGTGTGCTCATGACCATGCCGACCGATTCGGGCAGCCCGACGTGCCCCATGCGTCCGGCCGCCATCTTGGCCTGGAACTCCTCAACCGTCATGCCAGAACCGATCTTGGCCTGAAAGGGGCCACGGCGCTTGGAGGCGTTCTGAGCGCGCCGCACCTCAATGCGTTCCACACGCTGGCACAGCGCGGTTAGCTGCAGGGGCAGGGTATCCATGAGGAATCCAGGATTGATGCCAGTGGCCAGCACGGACTTGGTCACGCGCCTGGCCAAAGCGTCGATCTCCGCTGCATCCTCGGCATGCGCCAGCCAGGGGAAGGAAAGCTCCTCCGCGGTGGAGACGACATCTAGGCCCGCATTCAGGATCTCCAGGATCTGCGGCTTGAAGCGGTCAAAGTAAGAGGACGTGGTATGCAGCACGACGTCCGCCGATGTGTGCTCGAGAACCTGGGACAACCTGGCCATGACCGGCAGGCCTAGCGCCCGGCCAAGGCCGATGACTTCACCCGCATCCTTGCCCGCCTTGAGCGGGTCCACGTCCACTGCGCCTACCAGCTCCAGCCCTGGCCGCTCCAGGACGTGGCGCGCCACTGCGCTGCCGATCGGCCCCAACCCATACTGCAGCACTCGCAGCTTGTCGGTCATGGTAGCTACCTCCCTGTGATTGTCACCAGGAACAGAAACCCGGCCTCTGATCTGGCGAGACAGCATCTTGCGCATGATGCCAGGTCTTGGCCCACAACTCAGAAGCCGGGTTTCTCCACACACCGCGCCGTGGCCAGAAACCCGGTTTCTGACCTCTGCAAACTCGCTCTGCCGTCAGGCGCACAATCCCGCACAACAGCTTAGAAACCGGGTTTCTGGCCACCACTCAGGCTACTTGTCGCGCACTTCCTTGCTGCCGATGGCGGCTTGGGCCGCAGCCAAGCGCGCCACAGGCACGCGGAAAGGCGAGCAGGAGACATAGTCCAGCCCGATCATGTGGCAGAACTCGATGGACGACGGATCGCCGCCGTGCTCGCCGCAGATGCCAATGCTCATGCCGGGCCGGGTCTTGCGACCCAACTCGACTCCCATGCGCATCAGCTTCCCGACGCCGTCGCGGTCAATGCTCTGGAACGGATTGGCAGGCAGGATCTTCTTGTCCACGTAAGACAGCAGGAACTTGCCTTCCGCGTCGTCGCGCGAGATGCCGTAGGTCATCTGCGTCAG
>CAYZKS010000116.1:9053-10667 GCA_964478725.1 uncultured Anaerolineales bacterium | reverse complement strand
GGCGCCATGGCCATCGGCGAGTGGGAGGAAGGCGCCACGGCCATGTTCCTGTTCGCTCTGGGCAACGCGCTGGAAGCCATGACCATGGACCGCGCCCGCAACGCCATCCGCAGGCTGGTCGAGCTTACGCCCAAGGAAGCCACGCGCATCCATGCCAACGGCGCAGTCCTGCCTGAGGCGCGGCAGGACGCAAACGGCGCACACCACGCGGAGCATGTCGACCGCGTTCCGGTGGAGCAACTGCGCGTCGGGGACCTGATCGAGGTCAAGCCCGGCGAGCGCGTGCCCATGGATGGCACGGTGGAGCAGGGCCGCTCGGCGGTGAACCAGGCGCCCATCACGGGCGAATCCACCCCGGTGGAGCTCGAGCCAGGGTCCAGCGCCTTTGCCGGCTCCATCAACGGCCAGGGCGCGCTGCGCATTCGCGTCACCAAGCTGGCGCGCGACAACACCCTGGCACGCATCGTGCAGATGGTGCAAGAGGCGCAGGCGCAGCGCGCGCCCGCGCAGCGTTTCGTGGACGCGTTCGCCAGGTACTATACGCCTGCGGTGCTGGCCCTGGCGGCTGCGGTAGCCGTGTTGCCGCCTCTTTTGCTGCGCGCACCCTTTTCGACCTGGTTCTACCGCGCGCTGGTGCTGCTGGTGATCTCCTGCCCGTGCGCGCTGGTGATCTCCACGCCCGTGGCCATCGTCTCGGCCATCTCCAACGCCGCGCGCCACGGCGTGCTGGTCAAGGGCGGGGCGCACCTGGAGGCCATCGGCCGCGCCTGCGCCGTGGCCTTTGACAAGACCGGCACGCTGACCGAGGGACGGCCCGCGGTGACCGACGTGCAGGTGGCCAACAGCGGCGTGGACGAGCTGAATCACACGCCGGAGCGAGTGCTGGCCCTGGCGGCGTCGCTGGACGCGCATTCCGAGCACCCTGTGGCGCAGGCGATTGTGACAGAGGCCAGGCGCCGCGGCCTGAGCCTGCAGCCCGCGGACGACTACCAACAATTGGTGGGGCACGGCGGCATGGCCACGCTGGATGGCCGCACCTACTACGTGGGCAACCACGCCCTGTTCACACAGCGCGTGCCGCACGCCAAGGACGTGTGCCAGCAGGCCGAGGCGCTGGAGGCCCAGGGCAAGACCGCCGTGCTGGTGGGCAGCGAGCGCGCGGTGCTGGGCCTGATCGGCGTGGCCGACCGCGTGCGCGAGGCCAGCGTGGGCGTAGTGCAGGAGCTGCGGCGCCTGGGCATCGAGCACACCATCCTGTTGACCGGCGACAACGCGCGCACGGCGCAGGCCATCGGCCAGGCTGTGGGCATCACCAAAGTGCGCGCCGGCTTGCTGCCACAGGACAAGGTGCAGGCGGTGGAGGGACTGCTCGCCGAGTGCGGCCAGGTGGTGATGGTTGGCGACGGGGTCAACGATGCGCCGGCCATGGCCAGGGCCACGGTGGGCATCGCCATGGGCGCGGCGGGCACGGACGCGGCGTTGGAGACGGCGGACATCGTGCTGATGTCGGACGAGCTGGAGCGCGTGCCCTATGTCATCCATCTGGGGCGCAGCATGCTGCGCAACATCCGGCAGAACATCGCCCTGTCCATCCTGATCAAGGGCGTCTTCCTG
>CAYZKS010000116.1:0-8953 GCA_964478725.1 uncultured Anaerolineales bacterium | reverse complement strand
TGCCGCAGGCAAGGCCGCCCGCCTCGCGCAACGAAACGGAGACGAGCTGCCCGTCCGGACGGGGACAAGCCCCGATGCTACAACGGACGCGCGCTTTCAGGGCACACAGAGTAAGGCGGTTTCTATGACTGGAGGAAGGCACGATGCCCAAGCAGAGCGCAGGTCTGCTGTTGTTCCGTGAAGCCCCGGGGCGCGTGGAGGTGCTGCTGGTGCACCCGGGAGGCCCGATTTGGGCCAAGAAGGACGAGGGCGCGTGGTCCATCCCCAAGGGCGAGTTCGGGGAAGATGAGAGCCCGTTGGAAGCCGCCAGGCGCGAGTTCGAGGAAGAGACCGGCTTTGCGCCCAGCGGCGAAGCCATCCCTCTGGAACCGCTGCTGCAGCCCAGCGGCAAGTGGGTCCACGCCTGGGCCATGCGCGCGGATTTCGACCCCGCCGCGCTCAAGAGCAACACGTTCAGCCTGGAATGGCCGCCGAACTCGGGGCGACGGCAGGAGTTCCCGGAGGTAGATCGCGCCGCCTGGTTCCCGCTGGAAGAGGCCAGGCGCAAGATCCTCAGGGGCCAGGCGCCGTTTCTGCAGCAACTCATGCAGAAGCTGGGTGGAGAATCGCGCCGCGGAATGAAGGAGGTAGCCGCTCCATGAAATATCATCACATTGGCATCCCCACGCAGACGCCGCAACCTGGAGAGACTTATCTGGAAGGGTACGGGCTGTGGTGTACCGATCATGAGAACAACCCGTTCGGCATCCAATGGATGCGCTACGAACAGGGTTGCCCGCTGCCTGAACTGGTGAGAACCGTCCCACATGTGGCGTTCGAAGTGGACGATCTGCAGCAGGCTCTGGTCGGGCAGCAGGTGCTCATCGAGCCCAATAGCCCCTCGTCAGGTGTTCTGGTGGCATTCATCGTGTGCGAGGGCGCGCCTGTGGAGCTGCTGCAGGTCCTGAAGCCACAAGAGGAGCCAAGCGCCTGAGCAGGACGAGAGCCAATATGCGTTCTTGCTCAGGCGTGCAGAATGATCCAGGAGGAGAACGTCCATGCTATGCACCCCAGACCCCTCGGGCTACAAAGAGCTCTCGCCCGGCATTTCTATGAAGGCACTGACCTATGGAGAGAATTCGCTCCTGTGCGAATTCCACCTCAAGCAGGGGACGCTTGTGGCCGCACACAAGCATCCCCAGGAGCAGAGCGGCTACCTGGTGAGTGGTTCGCTGCGCTTCTTCGGTGACGAAGGCGAAGCCGTGGTGGAAGCTGGGCATGCCTGGACTTTCAAGGGTGGGGTCGTGCACGGCGCAGAGGTGCTGGCAGACTCCGTGGCCGTAGAGGTGTTCTCCCCAGTGCGGGAGGATTTCCTGCCCTAGTGTGCTCCAGCCTTCCGAAGGGAAGAGCAACCTTCGGAAGGCGATGTCCACCGTGCCCCAGCCTTCCGGAGGGAAAAGAATCCTTCGGAAGGCAATGGCAAGAGATCCTCACTGCAATCGCCTGCCAAGCAGCGTCCTCGATTTGACAAGCAGGCGGAAACGTGGTAAGGTATAAGCGTATAAGCATATCCTTATCACGCAGAGGTAAGCTCATGGATACCCTTTTGCCCGCCGTTTTCGCGGCATTGGCTGATCCGACCCGCCTGCGGCTGTTGCAGGCCATGGCCGAGGCCCCTGCCGACTCGCCCCTGTGCGTGTGCGCCCTGACGTACCGGGCGGGAGTCACCCAGCCAGCAGTCTCGCAACACTTGCGGGTGCTGCGCGGCTTGGGACTGGTGCGTGGCGAGCGCTGCGGGCTGCGCGTGCATTATCGCCTCGATCGCCCGCGTCTGCGGGAGCTGCAGAGCAACGTGCACGCGTTTCTCGAGTCGCTGGCCACCGAACACGAACGCCCCCGCGGATCTCCGCCCTGCAAGTCGAGAAATGCTCCAGACACGGCGGCCGCGCAGGTGCGCCATTCGGAATCCACAGAAAAGAGAACATAAGATGCATTCCATACGACGTATCCTGCGCCTGCTGAAGCCGTATTCGCACTTGATGGCGGCGGCGATCCTCCTGCTGGCGGCCACCATCGTCATTGACCTGTCCATCCCGCGCCTGGTGCAGAATATCATTGACCAGGGCGTGCGGCAGCGCGACATGCGCGCCATTCTGACTATTTCTGCCTGGATGCTTGGCCTCACCCTGGTCAGCATCGTGGTGACCATCGGCAACCTGCTGCTGGGCGTGCGCGTCTCCCAGCGCGCCGCCCGCGACCTTCGGCGCGACCTGTTCGTGCACGTGCAATCGCTCTCGTTCGCCAACCTCGACAGGCTGCCCACGCCCGCACTGATCACGCGCCTCTCCAGCGACATCACTCAGGTGGCGCAATTCGTGATGATGACCACCCGCATGTTTCTGCGCGCCCCCGTGATGATCGTCGGCAGCCTGGTGCTGCTCTTCCTGACGGACGTCCAGGTGGCGCTGGTCGTGTTGGCTCTGGCCCCGCTCATTCTCCTGTTCCTGGTGTTCTACGGCAACCGGGCGCAGCCGCTGTTTCTCCTGGTGCAGCGCAAACTGGACCGCCTCAACGGCGTGCTCCAGGAGAACCTGGCGGGCGTGCGCGTGGTCAAGGCCTTTGTGCGCGCCCAACACGAACAGGAGCGTTTCGGGGCCGCCAACCAGGAACTGACGGATCGCTCCATCAACGTTGGTCGCATGCTGGCCGTGCTGCTGCCCAGCCTGCGCATGCTGGTCAACCTGGGCCTGGTGGCCGTGGTCTGGTTCGGCGGCTCGCAGGCCGTGCGCGGCTCGCTGTCCCTGGGCAGCATCATGGCCCTCAACAACTATATCTTCTGGCTGATGACGCCTCTGGTGAACCTGGGCATGAGCGTGGGCTTTATCTCTTCCACCACTGCCTCGATGCAGCGCATCTTTGAGGTGCTGGACACCAAGCCGGCCATCGCCGATGGCGCCCGCGCAGTCTGCGTCTCGCCGCATCCCAGGCGAGGCTACGCACCCGCACAGCCGGTCGCCGGCCGAGTGGCGTTTGAGCAGGTCACCTTTGCCTACGGCGGCGACGGCCAGGAAGCGGTGCTCAAGGGCATTGACCTGCTGGCCGAGCCCGGCGAGTGCGTGGCCATCGTCGGCGCCACCGGCTCGGGCAAGAGCACCCTGGTGCAGCTCATTCCACGCTTCTACGACGCGCAGCAGGGCCGCGTGACACTGGACGGAGTAGACGTGCGCGAGTACACGCTGGACGCGCTGCGGGCGCAGATCGGCATGGCGCTGCAGGACACGCTGCTGTTCAGCGGCACGATTCGCGACAACATCCGCTACGGGCGCCCCGAGGCCAGCGACGAGGAGGTCATCGCCGTCGCCCAGGCGGCGCAGGCGCACGATTTCATCTCCGGCTTTCCCGAAGGCTACGACACCTTGGTCGGGCAGCGCGGCGTGAACCTGTCGGGCGGCCAGAAGCAACGCCTGGCCATCGCCCGCGCCCTGCTCTTGAAACCCGCCGTGTTGATTCTGGATGACAGCACCAGCGCCGTGGACGTGGCCACCGAGGCCAAGATCCGGGCGGCCCTCCGGCCGCTCATGGCCGGGCGCACCACCTTTGTCGTGGCGCAGCGCGTCAGCACGGTCATGGCTGCCAGCAAGATCGTGGTGTTGGAGCGCGGCGCCATCGCCGCCACCGGCACGCACCAGGAGCTGTTGGCCAGCAGCCCGCTCTATCAGGAAATCTACCAATCCCAACTGGGCAACAACGCAGGAGGCCTGCTCCATGACTAGCATTCCTGGAACACCCATGTCCGGCGCTGCGGCGCCCAGCAGCGGCCCGCGCTGGAGCCCCAGCTCCCAGAAAACCGACAAGCCACGCCAGGCCCGCGGCACCGCCGCACGCCTGTTGGCCTACCTGCGGCCCCATCGCGCCATTCTGGTGCTGATCTTCCTCCTGGTTGCCGCCAACAGCGTCCTGGACCTGCTCGGCCCCTACCTGTTGGGCGTGGCCATTGATCGCTTCATCGCCCAGGGCGACGTGGCAGGCCTCGCCCGCCTCAGCCTGCTGCTGCTGGCGAGCTATGGCCTGGGGTGGCTGCTCCAATACGGCCAGTCCTATGCCGTCGTCGGCGTTACCCAGCAGGTGCTGCGCGTTCTGCGTTCGGACCTGTTCGCGCGCTTGCAGGCCCTCTCCCTGCCCTTCTTCGACCAGCGCCCCACCGGTGAGCTGATGAGCCGTCTGGTCAACGACATTGACGCCATCAACCGCGTGCTTTCGCAGAGCATCATTGACCTGGCCGCCAGCCTGCTCACCTTGTTCGGCATCGTCGGCGTGATGCTGGCGCTCAACGTACGCCTGGCCCTCGGTGCGCTGGCGGTGCTGCCGTTGATGCTGTGGTTCACAGGGCGCGTCGGAGGCGGCTCGCGCCGCGGCTTCCAGCAGGTGCAGGCCAGGCTGGGCCACCTGAATGCCATCATGCAGGAGAACATCAGCGGCGCGCGCGTGGTGCAGGCCTTCCGGCGCCAGCAGAAGGTCATTGCGCAGTTCGACGGCGCCAATGAGGCCGCCTGCCAGGCCACCATTCATGCCCAGTCCTTGACCTTGCTGCTGCGGCCCGTGCTGATGGTGCTCGGCAATCTCGACATCGTGGTCATCGCCAGCCTGGGCGGTTGGATGGCCCTGCGCGGCTGGGTCAGCGTTGGCACCATCGCCGTGTTCGTGATCTACGCGCGGCGCTTCTTCGACCCCCTCTTTGCCCTGGCAGACCTATACACCTCCATCCAGTCCGCCCTGGCCGGGGCGGAGCGCGTCTTTGACATCCTCGACCAGAAGCCTTCGGTGGCCGACGCGCCCGGCGCGCCCGAACTGCCTGCCATCGCCGGGCGGGTCGAGTTCGACCAGGTCAACTTTTCCTACGTGCCCGGCGTGCCGGTCCTGCACGAGGTCTCGCTTACGGCCGAACCAGGCCAGACCGTGGCCCTGGTGGGCCCCACCGGAGCGGGCAAAACCACCATCGTCAACCTGCTCACCCGCTTCTACGACGTGGACCAAGGCGACATCCGCATAGACGGGCACTCGATCCGCCAGGTGACCCAGGATTCGCTGCGCCGCCAGGTGGGCCTGGTGCTGCAGGACAACTTTCTCTTCTCGGCCACGGTGATGGAGAACATCCGCTACGGCCGGTTGGATGCATCAGACGAGGAATGCATCGCCGCGGCGAAGCTGGCCAACGCGGACCAATTCATCCAGCGCCTCCCCCAGGGATACCAGACGCCGCTTTCCGAGCGCGCCACGAATCTGAGCCAGGGGCAACGCCAACTGCTGGCCATCGCCCGCGCCATCCTGTCCGACCCGCGCATCCTGATCCTGGACGAGGCCACCAGCAACGTCGATACGCGTACTGAACAGCAGCTCCAGGCAGCTTTGCACGAGCTGATGAAGGGGCGCACTACCCTGGTGATCGCGCACCGCCTCAGCACCATCCGCAAGGCGGATCAAGTGCTGGTCATCGACCATGGCCGCATGATCGAACGCGGCACACACGCTTCCCTGCTGGCGCAGAAGGGCTTCTACCACCGGCTGTACATGAGCCAGTTCGCCCAGGGTGAGACGGCCCGTGACGAGTAGCGCCGCTTCGCCCTGGCCATGGGCGCAGACGCAGGGGCAGGCCCGCACAGGGGCAGGGAAGGCTGCACATGCCGCCTGCACAGCGCGAGATGGAGGCTGGCCCTCGCCGCCAGCGGGCCCTGGAGGTGCTGGGCGTGTTTCTCAAGATCGGCCTCTTGGGCTATGGCGGCCCGGCGGTGACCGTCGCCATGATGGAGGAAGAGGCAGTCACTCGCCGTCGCTGGGTCAGCCGGCAGGATTTCCTGGACCTGATGGGGCTCACCAACCTCATCCCGGGGCCCAACGCCACCGAGATGGCGATCCACCTCGGGCTGCTGCGCGCCGGCTGGCCAGGGTTCTGGCTGGCGGGGGCGGCCTATACCATACCGGCAGCGGCAGCCACCCTTGCGGTAGCCTGGGCGTACCTGCGTTTCGGAGCCCTGCCCGCGCTGGCGCCCTTTCTAGCTGGCGTCAAGCCGGCGGTGCTGTCAGTCGTGCTGGCGGCGCTGTGGCGCCTGAGTAGGAACGCGGTCAAGACCCCGCGTCTGGCAGCAATCGGCCTGGCCGTACTGTCTGCCTCTCTGCTAGGAGCCAGCGAGATTCCGCTGTTGTTCGTAGGCGGGCTGCTGGGCATGCTATGGCTGCGCAGCAACGAGATCGCCCGACGGCTGCGGCCGCCAGGCCTGGGCGCTCTGAGCCTGCTCATGCCGACCATTGGGGCAACCGGGCGGGGAGCTCTACAGGCCGCCGAAGCGTCACACCCTCCCCTGTGGGACTTGTTCTGGTTCTTCTTCCTGCGCGTGGGGGCGGTGCTGTACGGCAGCGGCTACGTGCTGTTGGCTCTCCTGCAGGGAGGCCTGGTGCGCGACCTGCAATGGCTTTCTCAGCCGGTACTCCTGGACGCCATCGCCGCCGGGCAGTTCACGCCCGGCCCTCTGCTCTCCACCGCCACCTTTGTTGGCTACGTGCTGCGCGGCGTGCCAGGAGCCATCCTGGCGACCGTCGGGGTGTTCTTGCCGTCATTCATCTTTGTGGCGGCCCTGCACCGCGTGCTGCCGCGCTTTCGCCGCTCTGCCTGGGCCTCGGCCTTCCTCGACTCGGTGAACGTGGCCTCGCTGGGATTGATGGCCACTGTGACCGTCAAGTTGGGCGCTGCAACCCTGACAGACTGGCGCGCGTTGCTCATCGCACTGGTGGCCGCAGTACTGGCCCTGCGCTGGAAGGCCAATGGCGCCGTGCTGGTGTTGGCTGGCGCGCTGGCTGGGTGGTTGCTTCACCTCGCACATTGAGGACGTCCCCTCCCTGTCACACGTCCCACTTGTCCGCAGACCACCACCCAATGCGCGCATCCTCGCCCGCACTGTCATACTGCCCGAGCTGGTAGGCCCGCTGCTTGAATTCAGCCACACGAGACTTCCCCCATTCGTGCAGCGCCTTATAGGCGTTCTCACCCGTCACCACGCGGTTCGCCAGATAGCGCGCCTTCGCAATCGCCGCGTAGCCGGCAGCTCCCATAATCAGGCACCCCACCTCCGCCGCGTTCAACGTGGTCGCCGTCGCACTGTCTAGGTCATCCAACTGCTGCCGCCGGTTGTAGAAAATCCGAATGTCATAGTCGCCGTCCGGATCCCCCCCCAGGCTGTCAGGCTCCAGCAGCAACTTCATCCACGTCACCATCCGCCACTGCACCGGATGAGGCAGCTTGTACGTGTCATCCGTGGACAGGTACGGATACCAGACCTCCGTCACCTCCTCGATCTGCGCCACGTCCAGCGCCGCCGCCGCAAAGATCGAGTCCAGGTCATACTCGTACGTGTCATCTACCGCGTCAAACACATAGTTGTAGCGCGCCGGACACACCTGCGAGAGCTCATCCAGCGCCAGACGCAGCGCCTGGTCCAGCTCCGCCGTCGTCCAGTCCGAGTTGCCCGAGTCCGTCAGCAACGCCTCGACCCGGTCCCGCACAGTGGCCAGGTTCGTAGCCATCTAGAACCGTCCCGACGCCTGCAGATCCAACTCATCTGCGTCAGCTTCCTCGTCTTCCCAATCGCAATCGTCTGGCATCATACAAACACCACCGCCACCTCGACCGCGCCCGAGTCCACCGTCACGTACAGCGAGCTCCCGAACGCCACCGGCACCGGAGGCGACCATACCACGCTGCCGGCCGCGGCCAGCCGCAGGCCGAGAAACTCAGTCCCCGAGCTCCCGCCGTTCTTGACCGAGATCTGCGCGGCGCCGGACGCCGTCAACGTCACCGAGTACAGCAGCCCCGGCGAGGCCTTCACCGAGCCGGAGCCCGTCAACATCGTGCACTGCGCCGCATTCATCGCTTCTTTGCTCGCTTCCCCACCACGCCCACGCTCAAAGCCTGATCCGCCGCACGCGCCGCCACACGCGCCTCAGCCGTCACATCCTCCGGATTCGCACTCACCAACTCCGAAACCTTGCGCGCCAGCCGCACCAGCTCCTTCTCACACGCGCAAAGCCGCGCGTCCAACTGCCGAATCTGCACCAGCGCAGCCCGCAACTCCGAGGATCCACCACCAGCCATCTTGACCTCCATTATGTTCGAACCTTGTGGCCACAACCTTTTTAGAACATATGTTCTAGTGGGCCGAGGGCAGGCCCGGCCCGTGTAGTATTCACTCAAAGCCCGATCCCAGAGAGGCACCGATCGTATTTTGTTGCCCACGCCCGCCCGCGAGCCTTGCCACCCAGGTCCCCCGACCGGATGGCAAGCACAAAGCCAAAGAGTCGCCACCCCAATCTTAGGCACGGGGTCCCCATCCCCCCCGGTATTTGCCTAATCCCCAGGGGGTAGGGCATCGGGCATGCTAGGAGGATGAGGGCAGGGACCGGCTGCCCACATGCCCGATGCCCCCCGGCCCAAACAACGGGCCGGCTATAGCAACCGCGTGAACCCCACCCACGCGCCGTAGAACGAGAAGTTTGTCGTCGTCTTCTTGGTGATGCTCAGCTCCACGTGCAAGGCCTCGTCCTCATCCAGCAGCGCCGGAGTCGTCACGGTCAGCGTCGCCACGTGCTCGTCAGCCGCGTACAGCTGCGCCTCCGTGTGATCGCACGTGCACGTCACTTCCGCCGCCGAGGCAATTGTCCCGTCCGCCTTCCTCGTCACCTTATACAGCTTGAAGCTCGCCGCCGTGCCCTCCACGTCCAGGTCATAGTGCACCTTCACGCTGGTGACCTTGCACCCGCGGCTGTCATCGTCACGTTGGAACGCAGGCGAGCATGGTACGTACACCACCGCAGCCTCCGCCGTAGTCTGCGCCGACACGATCTTCGGCACGTTCGAGTCCACACCGAAGGTGAACTTGTCCGTCGAGGCAATCCCCTGGCATTCCATCGGCGACACGAACCGCAC
>CAYZKS010000115.1:5164-10707 GCA_964478725.1 uncultured Anaerolineales bacterium | reverse complement strand
CTGCAAGTGACCCAGGCCGGGTCTATCGCCACTGACCTGGGTTCTTCAAGAACAGCGCGTTGAGCACGGTGTGATAGTCAGCAAAGTAGCTTCTTAGAACCTTCGCCACGATCTCGTCGGCGAGTTCCTCCCGTCCGCGCGTGGCATCCAGACGCTCTAGCCTGAGTGCGCTTGCCAGGCGTCGGTAGGTAGCGCTCTGCGCTTCGAGAAACTCGGTGGGCAGTCCGTCGGACGAACGAGACTGCGCTACCGCAGACGGCAGGTCCAAAAGAAAAGCCACCGCAGGCCGCGGGCTCAGGCCTCGCAGCAGGCGTGCCGCCGACCGTTTCTCTACGCTTTCCTCGCCGAAATAGGCTCCCCAGTCGGCCAGAGTGTCAAAGAGATAGCGGTCGGCAATCACTACGCGACCCAGACAGAGCGGAAGCGCAATGCGAAGTGCATACTCCCACAGCAGTTCGAGCGTCGTCAACCACGACCATCCCCAACGCAACCATGGCGATCTGAAACGGGTCTGTCGCGCCCGCACTCTGTCCTTGGCTGTGCCCGAGACAGGAACCCGCTGTCTGCGCCCCGTCAGCCAGCCGATCCACGACGCCGAACCCCCGCGGCTCCAGACGCGCTGCGCGCGCAAGTGGCAGGTCTGGAAGGCCGACAGCAGGGCCTCAGCTTGCGTTGTCTTGCCCGATCCATCCACGCCGCTGAACGTCACCAGCATACGCGGTTGGCTGTGAATGTGCAAACGCAATTTGACGCCATAGCCGGTGTGCAGGAGCAGATCTTTGCTTCTCTGCATGAATTTGCGTGAAGGGTCTCGCAACAGCTTACGGTAGAAGAAGGCCTTGCTGAACACAAACGGGATGCTGAGCGGCATCCCCCGCGCACCTTGCCGCAGTGCCTCCGATGCCGACAAGCGCTCCACCTGCGCGTACGCCCAGTGGGGACATTCGCGTGCGGCGCGTTGCAGCACCTCCTCGGGGAAAAGACTCGATCCGTACAGAGCCCGTTCTTGGTTGGCGCACAGCAGAAGCACCGCCTGCAGCCCATCTTCCCATCCGCGCCACGCCGCAATGCGGTGTACCTCGTCCCACCGGATGCCGCGTCGCAGGCATTGCTCCAGCTTTGCCAGGTCCTGCAGGGTTACACGCTTGTCTTCGTAAAAGAGGTGAGCCAGCGTGGTGAGCAGGGCGTCTTCAGGGGCAGGGATCAAGGCCAGGGGATCATCTGGCGCTGGACCACATCGTTTCCAGAGTGCTTCTTCGTCGAGGAACGACACCATCCAGCCCACGTGGGCGTGCACGTGGATTGCGGAGACTGAGCGCCCGGCGTGGAACTTGCGGAACAGGTACTTGTGTGGTTCCTCCACATTCCTGAGCTCCACGTAGTCCATGCCCAGCAGCGTTGCTCGGATTTGCTCGACTTCCTGTGGATGGTAAAGCACATCCAGATTATCGCTTTTGTATGGAAAAGTGGGACTCAGACCCACGGACTTGATGAACACGCCCACGATACCTTGAGAGGCCAGGGCTTCCCGCACCAAACGGTACTCGGAGCGCTGGCCGTCAAGTTGCGCGGCCTCGAGCTGCCTAGCACTTTGGAAAAAAGGCTCGTTGAGAATGGTCTGGTTTGCCTCTGTCTCTTGAAGACCAAGCAGGGGGACCTTGTTGCGCTGCAGGATGCTGAGTACCGCCTGTACACTGCACGTCTCCCAGGGCAGTTCTTGCTGCACAGCGCGCAGTGGGGCTGCCAGGTAGGCTGCACACAGCTCCTCAGCACGAGGGGCGCTACTCATGGTTGCGCCGCCGTCGTAGGCCTGGTACGGCCCGCCCGTGAGGCGTCGCGGTCTTCGGTCAGGAGGGCCGTCAATGTGTCAGCGGCGGCAACCCAGGTGCGCGACTCCACCAGCGCGCGCGTTTCACACGGGCGCGCCAAGGCAGCCCGCACTGTCTCCGCCAAGGACTGTCCTTCTGCACCTGCTGAGGTCTTCGGCCCGTCCCAATACCACAGGCCGCGACCCTCAGCAAAAAAGTCTGGTAGGCCACCAAAGCGTGTGGAAACAACAGGCAAGTTGCAGGCCATCGCCTCCAGGACCGATAGCGGCATTTCTATAGCGGCAGTGTCCTCGTCGGGCAGGAAGAGGTATGCATCCGAGAGCCTGAAGACGTCTTCGACTGTTGGTATGTACTCTGTGATGGCGGTAGCGCCTACAGCCCGCACGGCTGCAAGCAGAGAGGCCTCTTGCTCGGTGCTGCTGCTGGCAGCGATCAGCACGTGGTAGTTACTCATGCCTTGCAGCGCCAGCATCTGGGCCAGATTGCGCTTGCCTTTGAGATGCCCGGCATGCATCAAGACAGTGGCGGAAGCGGGCAGGCCGTACTTGGCTCTGAGGGCCGCTCTCTCTTCAGCCGAGGATGGTTTGAAGCGCTGTGCCTCCACCGCTGGTGGCAGTAGAGCCGTGCGGCACCCCAGAAGGGCGAGCGCTTGGGCCGTGCGCTTGGACTGCGCCAGCACAAGGTCGGGAGTGAGATTGCGAATGCCCCACCGCGCCCAAGCGGTGTACGTCCTGGGTTGCAGGGCGATCAACGCCGTGTGCGCGCCGCGCCCGTGGCTGCGCAGCGCCCGGGCACGCGCAAACGCAAAGACGGTGCCACAAGCAGTCGGCACGTAGACGATCGCCTCTGGCCGGAAGTCCTGTATCACTCGTCTCAGTCCCCGGCTCAGCAGCAGGCGGTTGCTCTCCACATTGCGAATTGCTTTCTGCGTATCATCCGTGCCTGTACTGGTCAGCTTCAGCACATCGTGGTGAGAGCCAAGGGCGCCAGCTAGCTGCACAGTCAGGCTCTTGATGCCTTCGTCATAGGGGGGGCGAAGCCGCTCGGAGAACACGAGGATCCTCACGGTGCGACCTTTCCCACAAGCTTGTAGTACAAATCTCGATAGGCCGCCGCCACCGTCTCCGCACGAAAACGTTGAGCCAGCCGGCGCGCGTTCTGTCCCATGATACTGCGCGCCTCCGGGTCACCCAGCAGTTGGATGCAATGACCTGCGAATGCCTCGACGTCGCCCACCTCGACCAGAAAGCCGCTGCGCCCATGCTCGACGATGCCCGGCACGCCGCCCACGCATGTAGCCACCACGGGTTTGCCGGCAGCCATGGCCTCAATCACCGCCATGGGTGCTGTCTCCTGCCGTGATGCCAGCACCGCCACGGCGCAAAGCCCCAATTCTTCCAGCAGGCGTGCTCTATCCACCAAACCCAAGAACTCGACGCTGTCCAGCAGGCCTTGAGATGCGACAAAACTGCGCACATGCCGCAAGTAACTTGGGTTGGTCGTGCGGCCTGCGATCACCAGATGCGCACTCGGAACGCTCGCGCGTACGATGCTGAGAGCACGCACGAGGTCGAGCACGTTCTTGCGCTCGTCAATGGTCCCGGCGTACAACAAGCGCCCCGGTTCAGCCCGGTCCGAAACGGAGAAGAACTCATCATCCACGGGGTTGTCAATCTGATGAAAGCGCGCGCTGCTACGACCTCTGTATTGGTCCAGAACATGCGGGCTGATCGCCACGATGTCCTGCACTTGCTGCAGGGCACGTCGCTGTAGCCGGGTTTCCAGCCAATAGCGGGCACGGTCGAACAGCCTGTGCGTATAGATCTCTGCCTCGAGCTCTACCACTCCGTGAATGGTGAAAACCGTTGGCAGTCCCGCGCGCAGCGCGGCCAGAGTGTAGTGAGCGGCATGCGTGTGCACGATGTCGGGTTGGACCTGGCGCAGCCTGCGCTCTACTTTCGTGATCGCTGCCAGGGAATTGGGCAGGATCCGTTTCCGGGGCATAGCGATATAGTCCACCCATACGTTGCCATCCCGGAGGCTGGCACTTGTGTCAATGTCAGCGTGGCAGTGGATGACGTGGATCTGGAGGTCGTCATAGGGGCGGAGGCCCTGCACCAGGTTTTGCACGACGGCTCGCACGCCTCCAGGCGATCTTCGACCTGGGGCAGGGTAAAGCGCCACGATGGCCACCCGCAGCGTCATTTTCCGGTCACCAAGAACCCGAGATACTTCTTGAGGTCTTTCTTGATGCCTACGTTGGCAAAACAGGCACTGTTGCAGCGCAAGCATGCAGTGCGCGTCAATTCGCGACGGAACGCCAGATTTTGTGGATCGTAATAGATCGCGCTGCAGCTTCGAAACGCTGCGGCCTGCTGGCCTTCAAAGGCTTCACCGCCGACTGCCGCGAGACAATTCCCGATCTTGCGTTCCGACAAGCAATAGTACATGTCCCCGTAGGCATCGAGCACAAATGAATCCAGGGTGAATGGACAAGGCGTCTGACGCGGGCGGCCGTCCCGATACATCCTGAGCATATCGTTCCAATAGTATGCCATGAAGTTGGAGACGCTGCGGTCAGCGGACAACTCTTGTAGGAGATTCAGTAGAGGGGCACGATCTGCCTCGTCGAAATCTAACTCGCTGCGCCGCTCGACATTGGCGACGTAGGACTCGTGGAATCCGACTGGCTGGAAACCAAGCTCAATCCCACGTTCGGCGCACCAGGCCTGCAGCTCGCGCAGCTTGTGGAGGTTCTTGTGCGTAATGACGCAAGCCGCACCCAGCCAGAACGGCCTAGTCTTCTGCAAATCCTTCAGCTCGCTGAGGCAGCGCTCCACCTTAAAGAACGCTCCCGGAATGTTGCGCATCTCGTCGTGAACCTGGCCCACGCCGTCCAGCGACACGGAGATGTTGACGCTGATGCCCCGCGGATTGCACAGATCGAGAATGGCCCGGGTGTCCGCGAGCACGCGCTCCACAGCCAACCCGTTGGTGACCAAAGTCAACGAAGTCAGGCGCGGCATGCTCTGCACGAACAACTCGGTTAGTGTGACCAGATCGCTGCGCAGGCTGGGCTCTCCGCCGGCGAGCGTCAAGCGCTCGATAGTCCGAAACAGGGGGTCCTGCAGTACGCGCGAAAAGTCTTCGGTGCTCATTTCGGGACGTGGTGGCATCTGCCAGATGTTGCACATCGTGCAGCGCGCATTACAGCGGTAGGTCACGTTGATCTGCATCTGGTGCGGCGGCAGGGTGCGGAAGTGGTGCATGATGTTGTAGTCGAAGAAGCCGCGCAGGATGCCGCCCCTGTGTGCTCGACTCAGTTTCTGCCACAAGCTAGGAACTGGCATGCGCGGCTCCGTGATTGCTCAGGATTTGCTGGTACACACTGTGCGTCTCAGCTGCAATGTAGTCGGTACGAAAGCGCGCCTGCGCTATCTCGCGTGCACGCCGACCCATGCGTGCACGCTGTGCCTCGTCGGTCAGCACGCGCGTCAGCGCCTGCGCCAGAGCATGCGTGTCGCCGTACTCCACCAACAGCCCGCTGCGTCCCTCTTCCACCATGTAGGGCACGCCGCATACTCGTGTGGCCACGACGGGGCGAGCAGCAGCCATCGCCTCGGCCACCGCTACGGGCGCCGTTTCCTGCTTGGAGGTGAGAGCCAGCACGGCGCACCTTGCGTACTCCTCGACCATCTGTGCCACTGTGAGTGG
>CAYZKS010000115.1:3355-5064 GCA_964478725.1 uncultured Anaerolineales bacterium | reverse complement strand
GAGCCAGCACGGCGCACCTTGCGTACTCCTCGACCATCTGTGCCACTGTGAGTGGGCCCAGGAAACGCACCGCATCATCAAGTCCTTGCTGTGCAATGAACTGGCGACACGCTTCCAGATAGGCTGGCGCACTCTCTGTTTCGCCTGCCACCCGTAGACGCGCTTGCGGCACGCTTGGGCGTACCTCTGCCATTGCACGCAGCAACTCCAGCAGGCCCTTTCGAGGGATCACCCTGCCTGCATAGAGCACGGTGGGACCATCCGAGAGGCGGTCCACACTGAAGAAAGCATCATCCACGGGATTCTCTATGCGGTATACGGTGCCCCGTATTCCTCCGATGCGCGCCATCTCCTGCTCCACGTAGGGGCTGATGGAGATGAACGCATGTGCGCGCGGCAGGCAATAGCGTTCGAAACGGCTATCCATGAAACCGCGCCAACGACCCGCCAGCCCAGTTGCGAACTCTGCTTCTCGGAAAACGATGCCATGCGTCGTAATCACATGCGGCCACGGACCTCGCGCAGCGGCCGCCGCGTAGATGCCCAGACCTTGAGCATGCACCACGTCTGGAGAGATGCTGCGGATGGTCCGCACGAGGCCCCACACATCGCGCATATGCCAGGTGGCGCGGCCCAAGCGATGGCGCTGCAGTACATGGAGCGGGGTGCCGGACGAGGTCGTGATTGACCCGCTCTGCACGTCCGGCAGGCATGTGACCACGTGCAGTTCCAATCCTTCCCTGCGTGCCAGACCTCGCACCAGAGGTAGCATCACAGCCTCAACTCCGCCAAGAACACGGGTCTCATCCAGTGGGTACTGGCCAAGCATCGCGACCCGGAGGGGCATCACGCCTCCCGTGGAGCCTGGAGTGTGGGCGAGCCTGTCGCGAGTGTGGGAGCGGGCATCCGCGCTCTGGCTGCGGACGCGGCGTTGACGCTGCTTACGTATCCCATGATCGTGCCCATGATGGCGAAGAACACCAGGCTGGTGAAGGAGCTAACGAAGAGGTCAATCACTGTCGCTGATACACAGTAGACTACGATCACCGCCAGGCCTGTCACGAGCAAGGCGCCGTCCGCTTTCACGCCCTTTCTTCTGCGGGCGAGAACGGAGAGAATGCCCCAGGCCATGGACAGAAACACCAGAACGTAGGGAATCGCGCCTGCCAGTCCCATCGTGGTCAGGACGAGCAGATAGCTGTTGTGAGGCATGGGTGTATCATAGGCCAAGGTCTCCCAGTGCCCGCCGTACAGCAGGAAGTAGTACGCAAAGTTCTCGAGGCCTACTCCGAAAATCGGGTACGTCGTGAAGATCTTCTCGCTGGCCTCGATCATGATCAGACGGAAGGTGACTCCACTTTCGTTCGTGAGTCGTTCCGCGATGATGGCGCTGTCACTCAGTGTCTGCCAACGCAGCAGCCCGACGATTGCCACCACCAGCAGCAAAGGCAGCAGTATCTTGCGGTACTGCCGCTCCAGGACCAACATGACCGCAACCGCACCGCCCAGGGCCACCCACACGCCGCGGTTGTAGCACATGATGCTGGCCAATGAGGTGATCCCGAACAAGAGCCCATACAATGCCCTGACGGTGCCGGGACTCTCGCGCACGAATCTGTACAACGCGTAAGGCACGATTATTGCTAGTATCGTTCCCATAAAGGCCGGATTGCCCAGCAGGCTTACGATCCTGGGCAGGCTGCGCGTGT
>CAYZKS010000115.1:0-3255 GCA_964478725.1 uncultured Anaerolineales bacterium | reverse complement strand
CCCATAAAGGCCGGATTGCCCAGCAGGCTTACGATCCTGGGCAGGCTGCGCGTGTAGGTGGTCGTCCTGCCTATTTGGTAGAAGACCGGCTGCCCTGTGATCTGCTCGTAGAAATTCATGCCCGACAAGTACAGGCCGATCGCGGAGAGCATTCCTCCTAGCCTGTGCACGCCCACTTTGGTATCATATAGGTTCTTGGCCAATATGAACACCAGAAACGGGCTGAGAAACTTGTCAAAGAGGGACTGGGCTGCGTAACTGAGACTTCGCTGACTCGCCACGACAGCGGGTATGGCGGCCACGCAAAACAGGATGATGGCGATCTCCACCATGGTCAAGCGACGCATTCTTCTCTTGCGGCTCGCCAACTGCGCTACCCAGATGATGGTCAGGAGTGCGATGGATAGACGGCCCATGCTTAGGTCGGGAATGCCGGTCGGCAAGCGCAGGCTGAGATACCAGAACCGGGTGAATGGTTCCAACGTGATCCACAACAACATGCCCAGAACAGGATTCATGAGCACCATGCACAGAACAGCCCCCAGCCCAGTGAAGCGGACCGCGTCCTGCCAGTTTGCGCCCATCAGAAGTCGGCCAAGATATGATCCGAGAGCGAGGGCTATGGCCACAAGTATCAGGAAGACCACGATGGCCTTGCCAATCTGAATCAACTTTGTGGTACGTACTCCGTTCATTGCACTCCCCACAGACTATGGCAACAATTCGCGATAGACCGCTTGTACGCCATCCAAATACTGACGCACGTGGAATCTCTCCTGAACACGGCAACGTCCCTTTTGCCCCATGGCCCTAGCCAGGTGTTGGTTCAAGAGCAGACGAATGATGGCGCCTGCCAAGGCAACAGGGTCGCCCGGAGCGACGATCAAGCCCTGCTCGCCATCCTCTATGATTTCTGGCACTGCTCCTGCATTTGTGGCCACGACCGGCTTGCTGGCGGCCATTGCTTCGATCAGCACGCGACCAAAGGGTTCTGGCGACGTAGAGGCCAGAACCAGCACATCGAAGGCAGACATTACAGCCGGTACATCGGACCGATGCCCAACGAACGCCACTCGATCGCCCAAGTTTAGCTCAGTCTGCATGGCGATCAGGCTGGCGCGATAGTGTGGCTCGTGAGGCACCGGGTCGCCGACGATGATGCCTCGCACTCGAGGCACGGCATCTTTGACCTGAGCTAGGGCTCTCAGGAACACGTCATGGCCCTTCCAGCTTTCCAGGCGTCCCACCAGGCCCACAGCCAAGTCGTCAGAAGCCAGACCCATGCTGCTGCGGCTGCTCTCGACATCCAGGCCGGCATCAAACGACTCCAGGTCAAGTCCATTGTACACAACACGGCCTTTTGCGCAAGGCGCCCCGGCTGCGACGTGGCTGCGCTGTACGGCCTGTGAGATGTAGATGAACCGAGCTGCCGCATTCGCCAGCCTGCGGTCGAGCCAATTCAGGCGTTCAAAGTCTCTTACATGGCATACGCAAGGTACTCCAGCCATGTGCGCAGCCAGGATTCCCTCTCGATCGTGGCCGATGCGGATGTTGGTGTGCACCAGGTCGATGTGCTGTTGCTCAATCAAACGGCTCAAGGCGCGAGCGCGAGGCCACAAGCGACGCATGAAGAACAGCCCAAACCCCAGGCCATGATACAGGGCTGAGCCTGCCGCAGTCTGCCGCACCCTTCGCCCTGGCGTTGAGTTACTCGTGCGCTGGACCCATGCGGGCCTGTGATCAGGCGTGCCGTAGACCTGCCAAGAGATCACCTCTACGCCCAAGGCACGAAAACGGTCTACATAAGCGTGCGGTGCGTACGTCACAATCAAGGGATCGTAGCTACGGCGGTCCAAGCCCCTGACCAGCTCGTAGAGGCTGATCACTGATCCGCCCACCGTTGGCGCTGTGTCCAGGAAGAGCACACGGTGTTTTGCACTGCTAGACATTGCCACCCTCTGGCTTGGCTGGCTCCTCGGGCATCGTCTGCGCTCTGGTCGAAGGTGCCTTCACGAGAGTGCTAGGAACTCTCAGAAGGCCAGTGGCCAAGAAGATCGTGACCAGCAGTGCTGCCAGGCTTGCAAGAGCCGCAACGTGGAAAGACCTTGGTTCATAGACGAATTCGATTTCGTGCTTCCCTGCCTCCAGGTACACGGCTCGGAAAGCATAATCCGCCTGGTAGATTTCTGTCTCAAAGCCATCAACGTACGCCTTCCAATCGGGATAGTAGGAATCGCTCACGAACAAGAAGCCCTGAGTTGGAGTTACGGCTGTCACCCGGATGCGGTTGGGTTCATAATTCGTGACCTCAGCCGTACTGAGTGCTGCAGAGTCAGGCGATGACACGAACCCAGTGGGTGGGTCTTTCTCAATGACGATTTCTGCCGCTGGATCAAAGGCCGGATCCAACAGGGATTGCAGTGCGGAGCTCTCCTGCTTCTCCACTCGCACACGCTGCACAACGTAGGCTCGAGGTAGGTATTCCAAGTTTTCGTATAGTGTTATGCCTTGATCTACATAGGCCACGCGCAAGCCGCTTAGCGCTTCGGGCTCGAGTGGAGAGCTACTCAACACGTACTTGACGTTGAGCAGGCTCAGCAGCCTGGGATGAAGGTCCGCGGTGAACAAGATACCGTAGCCAAGCCAGTCATGCCCACCCATCTTCTGACACAGTTCAAAGTATCTATGCGCTGGAAAGTCTAGCCCACGAATGTCGTACATCTCATGCAGAATGGAACTGTTGGGCATGAAATCCACGTGCGTTCCGACGATCCGAAAAAGACCAGGGTCGTTCTCGATGTATTGCAGGGCTGGAGTGCTTGGATAGATGTTCTCGTCACGAATCGTGGCATGGTAGTTGATGCCAAAAGCGAACTGGTCCACCAGCAGCAAGAGCACGAAGGCAATCTGCATGAGCTTTGGAGACAACGCCCACCGCAGGCGGGCCAGGCAAAGCAGGTACCCTGCCAGTGCCACCAGCAGCGAGTAGTAGAGCGCGAGGTTCGACGGGCGGTAGGCTTGCTGAACCATGTCCGGCGTGGCCAGTCCGTAGGGCAACGTCAGCGCCCGGTATGCCAAGCTGAGCACGAAGCGATAGACGATCCATAACACTGGAACGCCCACGAGGACCGCACCTGCCAGGAGCCTGCGGAACACGTGCAAGGCGGGACCATCCTCGGCACGGGTAAGCACCTTCTCTGCTCCGAGTCCTGCCAGGACCGAAGCACAGAAGATGTAGATCAGACGCAGGCGGCC
>CAYZKS010000114.1:0-10735 GCA_964478725.1 uncultured Anaerolineales bacterium | reverse complement strand
CTCCCCGTGCGACAGGCGCTCTTCTTCCGCGAGGTGATGCACAGGCATATGCCTGCGCAGATCCTGGAAGGCGAATTGGTCGTGGGCTCACACTTTAGTACGGCGCTCTCGCGCTGTCTCAAGAAAGATGAGGCCGAGGCCCGCGATCGCGACGAACGCAGGTTCCTTAAGGAGTGGCAAGAGCTCAACAGCACGGGCGTGGGCAACTGCGGCGCGGTGCCCGGGCACCTGGTACCCGATTACCGCAAGGCCCTGCACATTGGCTGGAAAGGCATCGCGGACGAGGCGCAGGCTGTGCTGGACATAGCTGGGAGCACTGCGCAGCAGAAGGAATTGGCCAGAGCCATCATTCACTGTGGCGAGGCCGTGCAACTGGTTATGGAGCGCTACGCTGCAGAAGCCGAGAAGCTGTCCGCAGAAGAGACAGATCCCGGACGTCGTGCGGAACTGCTCGACATCGCACGCATTTGCCGCAAGGTGCCCTGGCTGCCTCCACAGACCTTTCCTGAAGCCCTGCAGGCACTGTGGACCACACACATGCTGGCCATGGCCGCGGAGAGCTACCCGGGGCCTGGCCTGTCTCCCGGACGCATTGACCAGTACCTGTTCCCCTACTACGAGAGCGACCTGTCCACAGGCCGGCTCACCCGCGACCAGGCCAAGGAGTGGCTGGAGTGTCTCTTTATCAAGCACAACTATGCCTACGATTATCAGGGTTGGGTCGGCACCAACCAGGGCATCAATGCCTCCTTTGGCCAACTCATCACACTGGGAGGCATGGACGCTCAGGGCAACGACGCCTCTAACGAGCTGACCTTCCTGATGCTTGATGTGATCGAGGAGCTCAACCTGCTTGAGCCGAAACCCAACGTGCGCATGCACGCACGTACCTCAGACCGCCTGCTCAACCGCATGGTGGAGATGCTGGGGAAAGCGCAGGGTGCACCGTTCCTGATCAACTTTGACGAAAGTTCGATGGCGGGTCTGCGTTGGGCTGGCTTGCCAGAAGACCAACTATGGGATTATGCGCCGGTGGGCTGCCTGGAGAACACCCTGGCTGGATGCGACCGCTCGGGCACCGTGGACGTCAACCTGAATCTGGCCAAAGCAATTGAGCTAACACTCGGTGATGGCTGCGACATGGCCAGCGGCAAGAAGGTGGGGCCAAGCACGGGCGATCCACGCTCGTTCACGGCGTTTGAGCAGTTCTTCGATGCCTTCAAAGCACAACTGCGACATATCCTGGAATGGAGCATCCGCGTCAATGACATTGCCGATGCTGGCCGCGCACGCTGGGAACCGACGCCCTACCTGAGCGCACTGGTCACAGGCTGCCTGGAAAGCGGCAAGGATAGCGCCGCTGGCGGCGCGCGTCACAACTTCCTGACCGTGGAGGGCGTGGCCCTGGCCACCGCGGTCGACAGCTTGGCCGCGGTGAAGAAGCTCGTCTTCGAAGACCGCCAGGTCGACATGCAGCAGCTGCTTCAGGCCTTGCAGGCCAACTACGAGGGCCATGAAGAGTTGCGCCAGACTGTGCTGAACAAGGCCCCCAAGTACGGTAACGATGATCCGGGCACGGACGCGCTCGCGCGCGACATCAGCCGCTTCTGGACAGAGGAGGCGTTCCGACACACTTCACCTTCCGGCAAGCGTTATCGAGGCGGCTATCTTTCGTGGAACTACTGGATCTCGTATGCACCCACCACAGCCGCGACGCCCGACGGGCGCCGCAGAGGCCAGTTCCTGTCCAATGCGGTGTGCCCGGTCAACGGCATGGACCGCAAGGGGCCGACCGCGGTGATCAAGAGCGTGGGGGCTTTGTCTCTTGAAACTGTGCCCAACGGCGCCAGCCACACCATGAGTTTCAGCCCCAGCCTGTTGCGCGACCCGGAGCAGCGCGTCAAGCTGGCGGCTCTGTTGCGCGCCTATGACAAGGTGGGAGGTACCTGCCTGCAGGTGAACGTGATTGACGCCAACACTCTGCGGCAGGCACAGCAGCACCCCGACGAGTACCGCAACCTGCTGGTGCGCGTCACCGGCTACAATGCCTACTTTGTCGGGCTGGGGAAAGAGATCCAGGACGAGATCATCGCTCGCGAATCACACCAGGTCTAGGCGATGGACCTTCACGAATTTGCGCGTCGCATGCCCAAGGCCGAACTGCACGTTCATCTGGAAGGCTCGATCCAGCCGGCGACGCTTCTGCAGTTGGCGCAACGCAATGACGTGCGTCTGCCTGCGAAGACCGAGGGCCAGCTCAGCGAGTTCTATCGCTTCCGCGATTTCCCGCACTTTATTCGGGTGTATGAGGCCATCACCAGCTGTCTGCGCTCGGTCGAAGACTATGCCTTGATCGCCTACGAGTTCGGCAGGAACTGCGCCCGCCAGAACGTGCGCTATGCCGAAGTGACTTTCACAGTCAGTACAAATACACGCATGGCAGGATTGCCCTGGCAGGTTCTATTGGAAGCGCTCAATGCGGGCAGGGCGCGGGCGCGCGCAGAATTCGGGGTGGACTGGCGCTGGGTGTTCGATATCTGCAGGGACAATCCGGAGACGCAGAACTGGGTGCTGGACATCGTGCTGGCGGCGCGCGATCAAGGCGTGGTGGCGCTAGGCCTGGGCGGCAGCGAAGCTGTCTTCCCTCCTGAGCTCTATGTGGATACCTTTGCCCGCGCCAGAGAAGCAGGCGTGGCATGCGTGCCGCACGCGGGAGAGATGGCTGGCCCGGACAGCATCTGGGGGGCACTGCGCTTGCTGCACGCCGATCGTATCGGCCACGGCGTGCGCTGCATTGAAGACCCGGCGCTGGTGGACTATCTTGGCCAGCGCCAGGTGCCGCTGGAGGTCTGCCCCACCAGCAACGTGTGCCTGGGGGTGTTCCCGGACTATGCGACGCATCCATTGCGTCAGCTGTGGGATTCCGGGCTACTCATCACGCTAGGCTCGGATGACCCACCCATGTTCGGAACGAGCCTCAATCGCGAATACGAGCTCCTGGTCGATGAGTTCAGTTTCGATGCCAGCGATCTGATGCGCGTGAGCCTCAACGCACTGCGTTCAAGTCTCTTGCCAGCAGATGAGCGCACGCAGCTCATGGCAGAGTTCCAGCGCGATTTCGCGAAGCTTCAAACAGCCCCATGACCACAGGCATCACTTTCAACGTCCAGCAATTCAGTGTGGAGGATGGGCCTGGCATCCGCACTACGGTCTTCATGAAGGGTTGTCCGTTACGCTGTGCGTGGTGCCACAACCCCGAAGGCCTCAGCGCCGTGCCAGAACTGGTGTGGTATGACGTGCGCTGTATCGGCGCACGACACTGCTTGCAGGCTTGCCCTGAGCACGCACTTGCCCTGACGGCGGAAGGCCTGCGCATCGACCGCCAGAAGTGCAGCGTCTGTGGCGCCTGCGTCGAAGCCTGTCCTGCGGGTGCTCTGGAGGTGATTGGCAAGTCCTGGAGCGTGGACGAGCTCTTGGGGCAGCTACTTAAGGACGAGGTCTTCTACGACACATCAGACGGGGGCGTCACCTTCAGCGGCGGAGAGCCCATGCAGCAAGTCGACTTCCTGAGCCAGGTGCTGCCGCGCTGCAAAGCGGCCGGGCTGCACGTAGCCTTGGACACCTGCGGCGCCGTTGCTTGGGAGCGCTTTGAGCGCATCCTGCCCTGGGTGGACCTGGTGTTGCTCGATCTGAAGATCATGGATGCCAGGCGACATCGCGCCGCTACCGGTGTCTCCAACGATCTCATCGTCGAGAACGCTCGCCGGCTTGCGGCGCGTGGCATGCCCATGTGGATCCGTACGCCCGTCATTCCCGGATACACCGAGGACGCCGAGAACATCCGTGCCATTGGCCGCTTTATCCGCGAGTCGCTGCCAACAGTGCAGCGTTGGGACCTGCTGGCGTACACGAATCTGGGACGGCCCAAGTATCATCGCCTGGATCGTGCGTACGCCCTGGAGAGCGCACCGCTGCTGGAGCGTCAACATATGGAGGGCATCTGGGCAGAGGCGGTCGCTCTCGTGCCAGTCGCGCACTGGTCCGGGGCGACGCGCTGAAACGCCACGGGCAGAAGGAGCGAGACATGGCACTCGATACGCCGGCAAGCTATCGCAATCTGGTACTGTACGAAGTCTACGTGCGCAACCATGGCCCCGATGGCAGCTTTGCTGATGTCGAGGCCGACTTGCCGCGCCTGCGCGCGATGGGCGTGGACGTTATCTGGTTCATGCCGATCCATCCCATTGGCAAGCTCAACAAGAAGGGGAGTCTGGGTTGCCCCTACTCCATCTCCGATTATCGGGAAGTGAACCCGGAGTATGGCACCAGGGCCGATTTCGAACACTTGATCGCACGCGCGCACGAGCTGGGCCTCAAGGTCATGATCGACGTGGTGTACAACCATACGTCTCACGATTCGATCCTGGTGCGCGAGCACCCCGAATGGTTCCACCAGGACGCGCGCGGCGTACCCGTGACCACCGTGCCTGAATGGGGTGACGTCATCGATCTCAAGCATCCCAATGCGGAGCTGTCGCGCTACCTCATCGAGACCCTGCAAGGCTGGGCGCAGTCTGGGGTGGACGGCTTCCGCTGCGATGTGGCGTCACTGGTGCCGTTGGACTTTTGGCTGAAGGCGCGCCGGGCAGTCGCAGAGGTCAAGCCTGGCGTCATCTGGCTGGCGGAGTCGGTGCATGCAGCCTTTGTGGCCTACCGCAGATGGCATGGCCTGAGCGGATGGTCCGACAGCGAGCTGTACCAGGCATTCGATCTGACCTACGACTATGACATCTGGCCCATCTTTCAGGCCGCTGTGCAGGGCAGGGTCCCAGCACAACGCTATCTGGAAATGTTGCGTTTGCAGAATGCCGTCTATCCTGCCAACTTTGTCAAGCTGCGCTACGTCGAGAACCACGACCAGGCGCGCATTATGCGTTTGGCGCCCGGCCGCGACCAGGCCCTGGCCTGGACGGCGTTTCAGGCCTTTAACCAGGGCGCGCTCCTGATCTATGCTGGGCAAGAGTCCGCAGCCGTCCATACGCCGTCGCTGTTCGACGTGGACAAGGTGATTTGGGGCAGCTACGAGTTGCAGCCCTTCCTGACCGCCCTGGCGCGGCTCAAGAAGGATCCGGCGCAAACGCGAGGCCGCTTTGTCGTGGTGGCTCACGAGCCTGTGGTACAAGCTACGTGGTACCTGCCAGGACAGAGCCTGTTGGGCATCTTCAACACGAGTGGGGCGACTGGCAGCGTGCCTGTCAGCCTGTGCGACGGCGAGCACACGGACCTTCTGACTGGCAGGCCCGTGCGCGTACAGGATGGCAGGATGGCAATCCCGGATAGCGCAGCGATTGTGCGCAGTAGCGACGGCCCGGAACCAAGGCCATTCTATACCGACTTGCTGGACCTTGAGGTGGCAGCGTCGTAGCAGAGGAACCGCAAAGGCGCGAAGAGCGCGAAAAGGTTAGTCTTCGGGCCCTTCGCGTCTTTGCGGTTCGATGGAGTCTGTGGTCTGTAAGCCAACGCGGCTGTGGTCAGGAGGAGACAATGTCGATTCTCAAGCAAACGCCCGGGTTGCTGGAAGCACTGCGCGGGGAGATGACGCCCAAGTTCCTCGCCACTCGAAACGCGCAAGGCATGCCCAACGTGGTGCCTGTGGTAAGCATTCTTCCTGCAGACGATCAACCCGATACGCTCTTCTTCGGCAACTTTCTGCTGCGCAAGAGCATTGACAACCTGCAGCACGATGCGCGCGTCGGCATCTTGGTCATTACCCAGGACTTGATGGGCTGGGTTCTGAAGGGCGAGTTCATCGAGTTCCAGAACACCGGCCCATACGTCGCACAGCAGATGAACAGCTCGTTGCTGCGCTACAATGCCTACACCGGCGTGCGCAACGCGGGGGTCATCCGCGTGATGTCCCTGGAAGGCTCGTTCCGCATCTCCAAGCTGCAGGTGGCCAAGGACTATCTCCTTACCAAGCTTGCGGCTTTGGGCGGACATCCCGGCAGCCACGATGTTGTGACCATGCCAGGAGCCGTGCGCAAGGAATTCGCCAAGATGGCGGCGGTCAAAGTGCTGGCCTGGCTGGACGTGGACGGCTGCCCGCTGGTAGTGCCGATACTATCGCTGCAACCGGCGGGGGCCGCGGCCCTGCTGGGCCGCACTCGTCCGGGTTTGCCCTCTCCTCCTCCGGGGGCTGCTGTAGCGAGCAACATCCTCACGTTCGAGGCCATCTCCTACCAGGTCAAGGGGCGCTGGGAAGGCACCGGACGCAGCGGCCGCCTGTTTGTGCAGGAGGTCTATGCCGGCGGTCCACCGATACCTGGAGAGAGGATTGCCTGAAGCCACGTCAAGGAGGCCCGTCATGCGCACCGACACCAAATGGTTCCGCGCGTTGCTGTTCGGTTCGATCTATTTCATCGAGGGTGCAATTCTCACCTACTTCTCGGGGTTCAACGCGCTGTACCTGCGCAGTTTCAATGTCTCCTACAGCCTCATCGGCATTGCCGGGGGCATTGCTCTCATCCCGTTCGTGCTCAAGATCTTCATTGGCATGTTGAGCGACAGGTTGAGCCTGTTTGGCCTGGGGCACCGTAAGCCCTACATGTTCTTGGGGATTGTGCTGCAGGCCGTTGGTCTGCTGCTGCTGCCCCTGGTCAATCCGGTGCGTTCCTTTGCGGGCTACATTGCCCTGCTGTCGGCCATCTCGCTGGGCATGTCGACATACGACACGGCCTCTGATGGTCTGGCAATTGACTCGACCCCGGCCGATGAGCGCGGGTTCGTCCAAGGCGTGATGGTGGGCGCACGCGCGCTGGCCGCGATTGTGCTGGCCACGACCATCGGGGTGCTGGTAGACAAGTTCTCTTGGGCGACTTCGTTTATCTTCATCGGCTTTGTGAGCCTGTTGCCGCTGTGGCTCGTTCTGCAGATCCGTGAAGGGGAACGCCCGCCGGAAACCAATTTCTCGTTTTCCGGATTCCGGGCGTTTGTGACGCCGCGCATGGGCATGTTCCTTCTGCTTGGGCTGGTCTATCCTCTGGCTCTATACAGCGCCAACGGCGTGATTGCTGCGTTCCTGAAAGAGGGTGTGGGCATCCCTATGATCCAGGTGGGGATGTACACCTCGCTGTTTGGGGTGGGCGCTGTGCTGGGCGGTTTTGCGGGTGGCCCGATCTCCGACCGGCTGGGACGGCGGCTGAGCGTACTCCTGGCTTTGCTCGGCACATCGGTGGCATTGCTGGCTTTGGCACTGTTCATATCGCCCGCCCTGTCCGCGGTCGCGGTTCTGCTCTTCGGCGTGGCCTTTGGCTTCTACGAGACCGTGTACCAGGCGGCTGGCATGGATCTTTCTGATCCGCGCATCGCTGCCACCATGTTTGCCGTCATCATGGCCGTGGGCAACATCGGCATCGGTCTCGGGCAGCCGTTGGCCGGGGTGCTGGTGGAGCGCGCAGGGTTCCAAACGCTGTTCATCGTCCTGGGTATCCTGAATCTGGCGACATTGCCGCTGGTGCCCCTGATCTTCAAGGGTCGGGTCCGGAGCGAGGGCAGCTGAGGTGAGTGTGGATTGGGATGCCGTCGGCCTGGAGGCAGCCAAGCTGCTGAGCGGGTATCTGCGCGTGCGCAGCGTCAACCCACCTGGGGATGAACAGCTGGCTGCAGACTATCTGGCCAGCTTGTTGCGGGAGCGTGGTTTCGAGCCCATCGTATGGCAACCTGCGCCGGGCCGGGCCAACCTGCTGGCGCGCCTGCGTGGGGATGGCAGCAGGGGTGGGATCATCCTGAATCATCACATGGATGTGGTCGCCGCCGCCCCAGAGCGCTGGAGCGTGGACCCGTTCGGCGGCGAGACTCGCGACGGCTACGTCTGGGGGCGTGGCGCCCTCGACATGAAGGGTGCGGGCATCATGCACCTGCTGGCCCTTGACTTGCTGCGCCGGGACGGGTGGCCTCTGGCGCGAGACGTGATGCTGCTGGCGCTGTCCGACGAAGAGGCAGGCAGCCGCATGGGCAGCCACTGGGTCTTAACACAACATGCCGATGACCTGCGAGCAGAATACGTATGGGACGAGGGTGGATTCGGGCTAAAGGATGCGTTCGGCCAAGGCGTGCACTTCCTTGTGGCGGTAGCGGAGAAGTGCCCTTTGTGGTTGCGACTGGTAGTCGAGGGGCGACCGGGGCATGGCGGCATCCCGCAGGCGCAGAACCCTGCCCAAGTGCTGGTAGCGGCCTTGGAGCGCGTGCGTCGGCACCGTTGGCCGCTCTTCGCGCATCCGGTCGTATGTGAGCTTCTGCGCAGCATTGCAGCTCTGCAGCCTGTGCCACAGCGCTGGTTGCTGCGACATATGCATCTAGCACCGGTGTTGCTCCTGGCTGGACGCGCCCTGCTGAAAGAACCGGCACTCCAGGCCATCCTGCAGGACACCGTCAGCCTGACCGGACTGAAGGCCGGGGCCAAGGAGAACGTGATCCCACAGCGAGCTGAGGCCGTGCTGGACGTGCGCCTGCTGCCTGGACATGAGCCGCAGGCGTTTGTTGCCGAGCTGGAGCGCGTGCTGGCTGACGAACGGGTGCAGGTGCAGGTCGTTCAACTGCCTGAACCGGGTAGCGTCACTACCTGCAACGGCGATCCAATGTACGCTGCCCTGCGCAAGCACTGTCAGCAACTGTCGCCCGGGAGTTGTGTCGCCCCCTTGCTGACCCCTGGGGCCACGGACTCGGCCGTGTTCCGCCAGCACGGATTCAAGACATTTGGCCTTTTTCCCGCGGTGGTCACCTCTGTAGAGCTGGCCCGTTTCCACGGCATTGACGAACGCATTTCCATCCAGAACCTGGCATTCGGCACACGCCTAGTCTACGAAGTGCTGCGCGAGATGTGCCAGTCTGCAGAGGATGGAGACAGTCCGGTTTCCAGCCCCGGCTGAGGCCATAGGTGGAGTCGATGGAGACTACGGGCATGCAGCGAACACGACCAAGCAGAGCAGAGCTACGGGCCGCCGCAGGCAAGAGCGTGCCCGACGTGATCGCACCTGGGCTAAAGGTGTTGTTCTGCGGGATCAATCCCAGCCTGTACTCAGGAGCCGTCGGGCACCACTTTGCGCGCCCAGGCAATCGTTTCTGGCCGGTGCTGTACATGGCGGGATTCACGCCCCGCCTGCTGCTGCCGGAGGAGGAGCGCGAGCTGCTGCGCTATGGTTATGGCATCACCAATCTGGCGGAAAGGGCTACCTCCGGAGAGCATGACCTGTCGGTCGAAGAGCTGGTGGCGGGGCGCACCCGCCTCGAAGAGAAAGCGGCCCAGTATGTGCCGGATTGCATCGCCGTGTTGGGCATCGGCGCGTACCGTGCCGCGTTTGCACGCCGGCAAGCGGAGTTGGGTGTGCAACCTGAGACACTGGGAGGCGCGGCGCTGTGGGTGTTACCGAATCCCAGTGGCCTGAATGCTCACTATCAGGCAGCGGATCTGGCGCGGCTGTTTCGCGCACTGCGCGATGGTTGTGATGGTCCCGCTTCCCGGACTGACCGGGCCGAAGGATAGCACTTCACTGAGGACGGTCTCATGACCCAAGGAAACAGCATCATCTTCCAGTCGGCCAAATTGGGTGATGTTACAGAGATACTGAGCGAGCTCGACTGGGCAATGCAGCTTCGCGAGGAGCACCCAGCGGGTCGCATCTATGGCGTCAGTGGTGGGGCTCTCGTGGCGCTGGCTTACGGACTGGTCATGGCCTCCCGTGCGAATCCTGAGCGCTGGAGCAGGGCTGCTCCGGCCCTGGAGGATTTCGCCGGTTTTTTGCGTGGCGCCCGCAGTGTCGACATCCGGCGATGGAATCTCAACCCCAAGTATGGCTTCTTCAATCTCGGCCCGTTGCGACGCTGGGTAGCCGCGCGCCTGCAGGCATACTCGGGTCGCGATGACTGGATGCTGTCGGAGCTGGGTATCCCGCTGTACCTCTGCACTCTGGACTGGGACGCCGTCTTCACCTTGTTTGGTCCTGAGGACGCAGCTCTACAGTTCCAGTACCAGTGGGCTCGTGTCGGCCCGCCTCGCGACGCTCCCATTCTCGATGCGCTCGTGGCTGCGCTGAGCACTATGCTCTCCACCGAACCGGTGCAGATTGGACCGGGTGCCAAAGATTGGTTCCGTGATTGCCGACCTGCGATTGTGGATGCCGGTGCCATTGTGCATGATCTGGCGGCGGCTGATCCACGCCCGATCAGCCGCCGCCGTCCGCACGCCCCCATCCGGCCATGGAAGCTCAATTGGTTCACGTCGTCCTTCATCATGCACTCGCACAACGAGCGCAACCAGACCCTGCTTGTGGCCTACTACCTGGATCTGGTGCAACGAAACAAGAAGCTGCTGGAAGCGCATGCTGCGCTGCGACAGCATGTGTCTACGTCGCAGCCCGAAGACGTCGTGATGTACTCGCCCGCGCTCAGTCATGTGGACCTGCCCTACGTGGGCAGCACTGAGGCCATTACCAACATGCGCGAGTCGGCCAAACGCAAGGATGAACTGATGGCGCGCTTCCGCGCTCTGCTACAAGGGCAACTGGACCGTGTGTCCTTTGACCGGCCGACGAACATCATCTATGGGGCCGGCGGGTTCTCTGGCATCCTCGCTGGCCTGGTGACGACGCGCGCGATCACCGATGGGTTCCAAGAGGGTGGTGGGGAGATCAGGCAAATCTACGGCGTCTCGGCCGGAGTGCTCAATGGGTTCTTCCAT
>CAYZKS010000113.1:0-10824 GCA_964478725.1 uncultured Anaerolineales bacterium | reverse complement strand
GGTATGATGTTGTCACACGAGGCCAGCAGCACCAATCCGTCGAATAGCTGCACCTGCGACATGATTTCGACCGAGGCGGCCAGCACGTCGCGGATGGCCAGCTCATACTTGAGATTCTCCGTGCCGATGCAGACGTTCCCACAAGTGGAGAATACCCCGAACTCGAACGGAACCCCGCCCGCCTGCCATACGCCGGCTTTGGCCGCTTCCGCCAGTTGCCTCAGATGCACGTGCGCTGGCGACACCTCGCTCCAGGCATTCACAATGCCGATGTGCGGCCGCCGCAGGTCCTCATTATCGTAACCCACGCCCTTGTAGATCTGCCGGCGATGTGCGGCTTCTGGGCCTACGAAGTAATTGACTTTGGCCATTCTGCTCTCCTCCGCTGCAGGTTTCGTTGTCGAGCTGGTAGTATCTCGGAAGCGATCAAAGGACATCGCCCCTGTCACAACACATTCAGAGGGGTGCTCGGGGTCAGCGTGCGTGGACTGTGACCGTGCCATCGGGCGTGATGACCACACGGTCGCCGTCGCGGATCGAGTAGAACGCCTGCTCTTCCAGCAGCACGATGGGCACCGGCTTGTGATAGAGTTCGTCAGCCAGGATCGATCCCAGGGCCAGAATCGGGTCCACGCGCAGATTGATAATGGCCGCAGGCGCCTTGCCCGCCTTGGCGCTCTCCAACAGGATAGCGCTGGCGGTACTGGACCCTCGCCCCTGCGGGAAGACGAAAACCTTGCCCGTGATGATCTCGCCCGAACGCTCGTGGCGCCGGTCAATGATTTCCCCGGTTTGCGCGTTCAATCCACCCCAGAGGCTGATCGGCTCCTTGGATACCAGAGCCGTCCCCTCGGCAGCGCCGGGGACCAGCGCCCTGCCCTTCAACATCCGATCCATCGCCTGTCCTCCGCATTGGTCACAGTTAACACGGTCCCAGCAGCCTCAAATCATCAGCAGGCCACCGTTGATATCCACGTTCGCACCGGTAATGTACGAAGCCTCGTCCGAAGCCAAAAAGAGAACCAGAGCCGCCACTTCCTCGGGAGAGCCAAATCGTCCCAACGGTATAGCCGGCGCCTCGGCCGCTCGTTGCTCAGGAGTAGAGTTCTCGCGTGCCATCTCGGTGTCGATGCTCCCAGGAGACAGAGAGTTGACATTGATGTGGTATGGCGCAAGCTCTCGCGCCGTGTGCCGGGTGAGGCCCAGTACGGCAGCCTTGGCCGTGGTGTAGTGCGCTCCGCCCCAGGTGCTGGTGCTTCTTCCGGCAATGGAAGCCATGTTAACGATCTTGCCTCCGCCTTGGGCCTTCATCGCTGGCAGCACGGCCTGAGTGCAGAGGAAGGCGCCCTTGACATTGACGTCCATCACCCAGTCCCATTCCTCTTCGCTGATGTCTTCCAGGCGAGTGCCGCGCAGCACGCCGGCGTTGTTGACCAGAATGTCAATCCTTTCATATGCTGCCAGGGCTCTCTCCACCAAGAGCGCCACGTCGCCAGCCTTGCTGACATCCGCACGCACGGCCAGCGCGGCCTGGCCCTCGCCACCAATCTGCTGCGCGACGCGCTCAACGCTATCGCCGTTCACGTCACAGGCAACGACCTTGGCGCCTTCGACGGCAAAGGCCAGGGCAACGGCTTTGCCGATCCCTCGTCCAGCGCCGGTCACGATGGCAACCTTGTTCGCGAACCAGTCGCTCATGCCGCTTCTTCCACGGGCGATGTGCCCCACTGGACATCTTCGCGCAACACACGTCCCGTCACAGCCGACCGGACGCAGTCGGCCATGCTGCCAAAGGCCACTTTGATCCCCAGTTCCCCAGGCGCGTAGTAGGCGCATTTGCCGGAGTCGGTCATCATCACCTGTGCGCTCTTGGGCACGAATGGGGAATGGAACTGGCAGGTGTCCAGCACGATTGTGGCACCGAAGCGGGCGAGTGTCTCGAGCAGACCAGCTCTCTCTGCCAGCGAATGCGAGAGCTGTTCGGTCAGAACGAAAAAGTGCACGCCTGGGTGGACCGCGCGGCCCAGCTGAGCCTCCACCAGGCCAGCCAGCCTCTGCAGTTCGAGAAAGGAGAGATGTGGGCAGCCCAACAGCACGGCATCCAGCTTGGCGCCGTCCTCGGCCGTCGAGAGCGCCGCCTGCGCCTCCATCAGATCCGAGAGATGCAGCTCGATCACCTGCTGGGGAGCATCACCCTGAAAGGCCTCATCCACGGTGGGTGCTTCGGGGGTGACCCCCACGGCGTGGAATAGAGCCACGGCGCCCGAAGAAGCGGAAGCCGCTCCCAAATGCTTGAGCTGATCCGCGGTGGTATCGGGGGGCAGACCTTCTATCACAGGGATCTTGTCTTCGGACAGTTTGCCCACCAGATAACCCAGAGCGGGGTAGAAGGCGTCCTGGCGCAAGATGGCGGGATCAATGTCCACCAATCGCAGCAGCAACTGTCCCTTACGGTTGTCTTTGAGGTGCAGGCCGCACTTGGGCACGCGTCCGGTCAACCCGGCGCAGATGTCAATATAGTCGCCATAGCGATTGGTGCGCGCTCCGAGGACCGAATTGGCGTAGACAATGGCGTTCGACTCGCCCCAGGCAATCTGCTGGCCGAACCTGGGCGTGAGGTAGCCCTGATAGGGCGCGCACGTACAGGTGGGAATGCAACCCATCCGGAGGTAGGCCGCAATCTGCCGCTGCGCCTTGGCCGCGGTCTCTGCGGGGATGCCCTGCTCTCTCCAGTGCTGCACATCCAGGGGCACCATATTCAGGGTCGTGGGCACCACCACCCTGCCCCCCAGAGAGGCCAATGTCTCGGCAAAGTCCAGGCCGGCCTCGCTCAGCAGGCCAACGCCGTCGATGTGGGCCTGGGTGATGTCCATCAGTTCGTTCGCGCCGTACACATCGGCCATGCGCACCATGATGGACATGGCCAGCTTGGCCGCTTTGCCGTGTCGTCCTTGCAGCATCTCACGGTCACGCTCGGTAAATTGTACCGGCATTGGATCTCCTATCAGACGTAGCCCGTTCACCTCGTGCGGCTATCGCGCCAGCCCGTCGAGTACCTTTTTCAGTTCACGATAGCTTTCTTTGTCGGGAAGTCGCAACGGCGGCCTGGGGGCCCCGATGGATCTGCCCAGAATCTCCAGCGCGGCCTTCACGTACTGCACAAACTGACCGGATTCCAGCGCAGCGAAGAAAGGCAGAATCTTGAAGTAGAGCTCTCGCGCCTTCTCCATGTCTTTGCGCACGACAGCCAGCTCGTAGAGCTTCACGCACTGTTTGGGTATGACGTTCGAAGGCGCAGCCACCCAGCCGCGGATGCCCATGGCAAACATCTCGAGCGCCAGATCGTCAGCCCCGCACATGACGGTCATCTTGTCCCCGCACAAGCGCATAATCTGGCTGACACGGTGCATGTCGCCAGTGCTCTCTTTGATGTGCGTGATGTTGTCGATCTGTGCCAGCCTGGCGACCAGAGGCGGCAGCATGTCCACGCCCGACGTGTGCGGGTTGTTGTAGAGCATGATGGGAATGCGAATCTTCTTCGCCACACTTTTGTAGTGTTCGTACAATTCAGACTGCGTGGGGTTGCAGTAGTAGGGCGCTACGATCATGACGCCATCCGCGCCAGCCTGCTCGGCGAACTGCGAGTACATGATTGTGTCCCTGGTGGAGACAGCCGCTGCGCCCGCGATCACAGGTACCTTGCCGTTCACTTCGTCCAGGGTGACTTCGACCACTCGCTTCCGCTCCGCCTCGGACAGCGCCGCGAACTCGCCCGTGCTGCCGGTGGGGATCACGCCATGCACGCCTCCCTCGTCCAGCAGGAAGCGCAAGTGTCTCCTCACGGCCCCTTCATCTACTGCACCCTTCCTATCGAAGGCAGTGCAGTTCACTACAAATACCCCAGCCCACTCTTTCATCTTGGCCTCCCTAGTCGTTTCTTCGCTGTTCGAAACGAGACAGTGATAGCTCTCCAGTTGGCAGCGATGGCTCCTGTCCCGTGATCAGTTCACTGATCAGCTTGCCGCTGATTGGCCCCATGGTGATGCCCGCACCCTCATGTCCACAGGCCAGATAGAATCCGTCAACCGTGTCCACCTTTCCGATAATTGGTACCAGGTCAGGGCTATAGGGTCGCAGTCCAGCATAGGAATGAATGGCGTGCACGTTCTGGAGAGCAGGTAAGAAGCGCAAGTTGCGAGCTACCATGTCACGAAGGACCGAATAGCTTACCGACCAATCGAACCCGGCGAACTCGCGGCTGCTGCCCAGGAGAAGGTTGCCGCTACGCGTTTGCTGAATGTTGGCAGCCAGCGCGACTCCACCGCCAGCCGTTAGCGTCTGCATGTAGCCGGCCGCCAGAATGATCTTGCAGTGGATGATGTCCGGTGATAGCGTCTCCGTGACCACGATGTGCCCACGACGCGGTTTCACCGGGATCTCGACGCCCACCATCCTGCCGACTTCGGGGCTCCAGACGCCCGCAGCGTTGACTACGGTGTCGGTAGCAATGCGCCCTGCCGGGGTGATGACGGCAGTCAGCGCGCCGCAGCGCGAGCGCTCGATGCCGATGACCTCGGTGCGCTCCTGGATCACCGCCCTGTTGCGCTTCGCAGCCTCAGCCAGAGCCAGGGTGGCGTAGAGGGGGTTGACTTGGCCGTCCTCCGGGAAGGACGCGCCGCCCGCCAGATCCCGGGCAAGGTTCGGCTCCAGGTAAGAAAGCTCGTCGGAGCTCAACAGGCTGCAGTTCAGGTCCAGGGCCTGCAGCGCTCGAACGGACTCGATGAACGCTGGCCAGTCCTCGGCCTTTTCGACGATCGCCAGGCTACCGGTCTGCCTGTACTCGATATCGAACGGGAGTTCTGCGCTGAGCTGCTCGTACAACAGGCGGCTTGCCCGCCCCAATCGCATGTTGATCTCGGGTTGTTCCCACAGCACAACATGGGATTGACCTGCTTTAGAGGTACCTGAGGCCACGGCACCCTTCTCGAGCAGAAGCACCCGCGCGCCAGCGCGCGACAGATAGTAGGCGCAGGCGCAGCCGACAATGCCGCCGCCAATGACTACAACGTCGGGATACACCTATTCCTCGCCGGGCGTGGCCAGCGCTTGCAGTTCTACCGGACGCACGGGTGGCCGGTGCGTCGAGGGTTGGATGTCCCCTGGCTTCTGTCCGGTCTTCTCCGCCAGAATGCGTTCCACCAGGCGGCGGCAGGTCTTGCCCTGGCAAAGCCCCATCCCAGCGCGCGTGCGGCGCTTGATCTCGTTGAGGCTGGACGCGCCTTCCTCGATCGCGGCCTCGATTTCGCCCTGCGCCACCTCCTCGCAGCGGCAGATCAACAGATCTTTGTCTACTTCAGCCATGATGCCTCTACCTCTGTTTCTGCCATGCGATGTTGCGCACGCTCATGGCGCAGTCCTGCGGCACTGCCACCGTCACCACCGGCGTGCGGTCAAACGCTTTGGGGTTCACCACCTTCACCACGCGCCCGCTGCAGATCGCCCGCCCTTCGCGATCCAAGCCCTCTACGACCTGGCCCTTTTCTGGAAGCGGCAAGAACTCGTAGGGCATGGCTACCGTCGCTTCCTGCTCAGAATACGTCATGTCCACCACAAAGATGGCTTGCCCGGGGCAGCCCGCGATGCACAGGCCGCACCCGGTGCACTTGTCTTCATCCAAAACTGGCAGGTTCGTGATGGGGTCTCCCACGCTAATGGCGCCCTGCCGGCACAGCGCCTCGCAAGGATTACAGGGGATCTCTTGCCCGCACTCGATCACCACCACCGGACCACGCCGCATGCGCTCCTCGCTCGGCATGCCCGGCAGCTTGGCCAGCTCCTCTCTGCTCAGCACTCCCGTCTGCTCCAGTGTCATCGCTCGGCCCTCGCATGCACAGTCTCTTTGGCGTTTCTTCTTGCTTCTCCAAACGGCCCGCTGCGCAGCTCTTCAAGCCCCGCGTAGATCTCTTCTTTCTTCTTCCTCGCCTCTTCCGCACCCAGCTTGCCAAGGCTCTGCGCCACCGCGATGCCTGCCAGCCTGCCCTCTTCCATGGCAGTGCTGGCCTCCTCGATCCCCGACACGTCTCCCGCCACATATATCCCCGGCACCGTCGTCTGCATGTCCGCATCGTGCACCGGCACGTGCCCACCCAGGGCGGGGATGTAGTCAAACTTGCAGCCAGCCATCCAAGCCAATTCCGCCAGCGGCGTCAGTCCCAGTGCCAGGCAGATCACATCCACGTTGAGTACTTGTTCGGTGCCTGGAACTTCCTTCCAGTGCTCGTCCAGCGCCACCGTAATCGCCCGCTCTACTTTGCCATTGCCTTCTGCCGCCTTGATCGTGCGCCGGGTCCAGATGGGCACGCCTTGTCTCCGCAGTTTGCTGGCGTGCACGCCGTAGCCGCCCACTTTGGGCAGTGCTTCCACCACACCCACCACCTCGGCGCCTGCCTGCAGGAGCTGGTAGCTCACGATCAGTCCGACGTTCCCGCTGCCGACCATCAACACGCGCTTGCCGGGCAGCACGCGATGCACGTTCACCAGCGTCTGGATCGCCCCGCCTCCCATCACACCAGGCAGCGTCCACCCCGGAAAAGCCAGCGGGTTTTCCATGGCTCCCGTTGCCAGAAGCACCTTCGCGGCCTCGACGCTGTAGTTCTTGCGTTCGTGAATCACGCCCACAGTGCGCTCGCTGAACAAGCCCCACACCACGCTGTTCAGCCACACTTGCACGCCGTTGGCCTCGACCTCGCCCAGAAGCTGCGTGCCGATGTCGATGCCCCGCACTCCGGCGCGCTGCGCCTTGGAGCCGAAGAACTTGTGAATCTGCTTGAAGAGCTGGCCGCCGGGGCGCTCGTTCTCGTCGATCAGCAGCACCTGTACCCCAGCGCGGGCGGCCTCTATCGCCGCGCTCAGCCCTGCTGGGCCTCCCCCTACCACGGCGAACTCAGTCGTGGTCATGCTCCGCTCCCTTCAGTTCACCCAGACCATGCTGCGTTTCCACCTTCATGCCTGCCCTAACAGGCGTCACACACGTGCGCACGTTGGGAACGCCGTCCACAATCATCATGCAGTCCGTACAGCGCCCAATGGCGCAGTACACGCCGCGTGGCTCCTTGCGCTTGCGCGTATACCTGAACACCGTCTTGCCGGCGGCCAGCAGTGCCGCCGCGATCGGCTCGCCCTCCAACGCTTCCACCAGCTCGCCATCGAACTTGATCAGCACTGGCTTTGTCTCAGGCTGCACACCAAGAATCGGGTGATTCTTTACGCGCATGTGCTTGACTCTTTCCATTGCATACCAGTGCTCACGAAAGCCCTTGACAGCACGAATGAGTTGTTCACCCCTCCGACCTCCGCTCTCGCCAACAAGCTACTGTGCAGCCTCCATCGGTCGACTGCGCGCCATATCCGCTAGCTGATGCACGAGGTAGTACATTGAACACAGCGAACCGCCGTCAGCAGCGATGGCCTCACCGGTGATGTAGCTCGAATCCTCCGAGGCCAAGAAGGCAACCACCCGGCCCATCTCCTCGGGGCTGCCGTGGCGCATCATGGGCACAGCACGGTTCCTGGCGGCAAGCAGTTCCTCAGTCGGATAGGCGGCCCGTTGCAGATCAGTCAAGATCGGCCCGGGGCTCACAGCATTGACGCGAATGCCATACCGCGCCCATTCCACCGCAAACTGACGTGTCAGCGCCAGCACTGCAGCCTTGCTGGCGGAATAGGCGCCCGCACCAATCTCGGGAGCAACGCCAGCAATGGACGCCACGTTCACAATCGCTCCCCCCGTCCCCCTCTCGATCATGTGTCGCCCCACTGCCTGAGAGCAGAGGAAGACGCCCTTGGCATTCACAGCCATGATTCGATCCCAATCGTCCTCTTTGACGCTCTCGAGCGGACTCGCGATAAAGATACCCGCATTGTTCACGAGGATGTCGATACGCCCGAAGTGCTCAAGTACCTGCTGCACCAATCGCTCCACGTCGTTTCGCGCGGAAACGTCGGCTTGAACGACGAGCGAACGGCGTCCCAACCCCCGGATCTGCGCAGCCACTTCGTTCCCCTTGTCAACGCTACGCGCAACGTTGACCACCACGTCCGCGCCTTCCCGCGCCAGGGCGAGCGCAATACCCTGACCGATACCTTGTCCCGCACCCGTGACGATGGCAACCCTGTTCTCAAGCTTCATGGTCTGTACCTCTCCATCCTCTGAGCTCTCTGGATCCCGCAGCGCGTCGGCTGGTGACCAATGCGTGGTCACGGCGGCGCCAGAGTGCTGTCATGGATATACGGATCGACGACGATGGGCCGAAACGCACTGTGTGCCCATGGCCAAGGGCTAATGCCACAAGGCCCTGGAGGCCGCGGTGGCTGCGCTGCCGGGCTGGTGGTCTCGACGACCAACCAGATCGAGCGAATCTGACCCTGCACAGTCTCCTGGCCGCATAGAAAGAATCCGCTCCACCAATTCACCAAATGATTGAGGCAAGATTCTGCGAGACTTGGCCAGCGTGGTTCGCCCAGGAGGGAACCGCACGGCAGCGTGAGGAGCAGTGGCGTCGCACTTGACCTGTCCTAACGCTCCGCGATAGCGCTGGCTGAGTTCATCCCATCACGTTTCTCGAACAACTCCGCCTCGGCCATCACCTGCTCCACACGCTGCAGGTGTCGTCTCATTTCCTCGGCGGCGAGCTCAGGATTCCCTTGTCGGATAGCCTCCAAGATCCGACCATGCTCTTCCTGACCTTGCTCAAGCCTTCCTGGCGTGGCGAAGACCGTATCCGTCATCAAAATGCGCCACATCCTTTGCCCCAACAGTTCACGCATACCCGCAGCCACCGCCACAATCACCGAGTTGGCGGTCCCCTCCGCGATGGCAAAGTGGAAGTCTCGATCTCCCTCGCTGAACACAAAGGCATTGTGCGGATCAGTCTCCACTCGCTTCAATATGGCCTGAAGCCGCTGAAGTATCTCTCCCGAGCAGCGTCCTGCAGCCGCCGCAGCAATGACTGGCTCCAGCATGAGCCTCGCCTGCAGGATCACGAACGGGCTTTCCTCATTGTAGATCCAGGAGGCGTCGGATTGCAGGCGATCGGATTCGACAGTGGAACAAACAAAAGTGCCTTGCCCATGCCTGGTGTCCACAAGACCAAGCATCTGCAAGGCACTCAACGCTTCCCTCACGGAGGCGCGACCGGAGCCCAATCGCTTTGCCAGCTCCCGTTCTGTCGGCAGTCGTGTCCCTACTGGGAACTCACCGCCCTTGATCAGATCGACGATCTGCTCAACGATCTGCGTGTACACGCGTCTATGCTTTACCGGCGTGAAGGCATTCATTGCCTCGTCCACCACTGAACGCACCTGATCGCTCTCAGACTGTTGCGCTAGCGCAGTCGGCCGCCGAAATGTGCATGGCGATGGCGTGGTCTGGCACAAGCTTCTCCGGGGGAAAACCGGATCGTAGGGTGATATGGTCATCCGACCACGCTTCAACTCAAGAATAGCACAGAAAGCAGATCCTGTCAAGACTTCGCAGCCTGCTGTGGATAGGCTCAGTGATACAACAGGATTCAGCCATGCGATATTGTGATAATCTTGACTTGCTTTTTGTGCGAATTGGTGTAGTATCAGTATGTTGCGCGCGCAGTGCTGTGCGGTCGGCCGATGATTGCCAGCACGACTACTCCTCGCAACACAGACGCCTGCAGTCAGGCATTAGCACGAATAAGAGAGCCCTTTGCCAATTTCCCGAGCGCGGCACGCCGGACGAGCGCCCGCTTGTCTGACTCGCGACGCGTTTTCCCGTGCCAGTGCAGGGTAGAGCAGGAGAGCCATGCAGCTTGTCGTTGAATTCTTTGGCCTTCCGCGCCGGCTGAGCGGCGCCAAGCAGACGACTGTGCACGTCAGCCCTGGTGCGACCCTCCACAACGTGGTGGCTGAGCTGGCCGCTCAATTCCCTGCCTTTGTAGGTCCCTTGATTGATCCCATGAACCAGACTTTGAAGGAACCCTACTTCTTCAACATAGATGCCCGGCGTGTGCCCAAGAGCCTGGACTACCAACCCAAGGAAGGAGAGAAGCTTCTGCTACTCTTCTTGGAAGCGGGAGGATGAGCATGCATTCGTACAGCGGCAGGATCTTGCACATCGACGTATCAAGCCGCAAGAGTCATGTGCAGAACGTCAGTGAGGAGTTCCTCAAGAAGTACATTGGCGGAGTGTCGCTCGCCACCAAGCTGGTGTACGACAACACTCCCAAAGGCGCGGACCCCCTAGGACCGGACAACGCCCTGTGCTTTGCCATCAGCGCATTCGCAGGGACCATCGTGCCTGTGGGTAGCAAGCACGCAGTAGCCGCCAAGTCCCCATTGACAGGGTTCATTGGCGATTGCCTGGCTTCGAGCTACTTCTCGGCGGCGATCAGGCGCGCCGGATACGACGGCATTGTCATCAAGGGCAAGTCGGACAAACCCATTTGGATCTTCATCGACGATGACAAGGTTTCATTCAACGACGCGGCCGACCTGTGGGGCATGGAGACGTTCCCAACAGAAGAAGCCATCCGGGCCAAGTTTGGCGACGAGCGCGTGCGAGTAACGACGATTGGCCCCGGGGGCGAGAAGCTGGTGCGCTTCGCCAACCTCACCAACGATCGCGGTCGCCAGGCTGGACGCACCGGTCTGGGTGCAGTCATGGGCTCCAAACTGGTCAAAGCCGTGGCCATCCGCGGCACCAAACCAATCACAGTGGCCGACATCGACAAACTGTGCGAGATGTCGCACCAGCTGGGCGAGGTGGCACAGGGCACCAAGACCGAGAAGTACCGC
>CAYZKS010000112.1:9548-10881 GCA_964478725.1 uncultured Anaerolineales bacterium | reverse complement strand
GATGGCCATCAGGCATGGGGAACCATCGGCGAGCCTTGCGCGTCTGAGGCTTGAAAGCCTGCCGCCGGCGGCGCGCTGGCCTTGGATTGCGGCTTTCTACCACTTGACAACTATGCTGTATAATGTTTTCATTCTGCGCGCATGGTCGCGGAGGCTGAATGGTTCGGCAAGACCCAAAACCTGGCAGGTCGCTTGGCTGGAAGACGCTGGCCTTGGGACTGGCAGCGGTACTGTTCCTGGCTGGCGGCGTGGTTGCTGGCTATGTGTTCTATTCCACAGTGAAGGACCTGGTGGCGCACGCGCAACTGGGGTCGCCTGCGCTGTCCAACACAGAACAGGGGCGCTCCGAGAACAATGAACTACCGGACCTTGCCAGAGAACGCGTGAACATCCTGCTGTTGGGTACCGACAAGCGCACAGGGGAAATCGGGCCTAGCCGCACGGACACCATCATCGTGCTCACGGTGGACCCCAAGTCCAAGACGGCAGGTATGTTGTCCATCCCGCGCGACCTGTGGGTCTCCATCCCCGGCTACTCGGAGAACCGTGTCAACACGGCGCATTTCATCGGCGATCGCGACAAGTATCCGGGCGGAGGGCCCGCGCTCGCCAAGACGACGGTGCAGTACCTGCTGGGCGTCCCCATCCACTACTATGTGCGCGTCAACTTTGAAGGCTTTGAGCGCTTGATTGACGCTATCGGCGGCATCGCGATTGACGTGCCGGAACACATCCTGGACACCAAGTTCCCCGACAGCAACTTTGGCTACATGACGGTGGACATACCGGCCGGGTTGCAGCACATGGATGGCAAAACGGCCCTGCAGTATGCGCGCGTCCGTCATGGCAGCAGCGATTTCACGCGCGCAAGGCGACAACAGCAGGTCATCGAAGCCATCGGCGAGAAGGTGCTCAGCTTGGATTTGCCTCTTACCCGCATTCCCGAGATGCTCAAGCTCGTGGGGGACTCGGTACAGACCGATCTGAGCCTGAACGAAATGTACTCTCTGGCCAAGCTTGCTCGTGAAATCCCCTTGCACACGCTCCAGAACGGGGTGATTGACGAGTCCATGACCACGACCCAGATCACTCCGGATGGCGCGGACGTCCTGATCCCCAACCGCGCGCTCATTCGCGAGCTGGTCAACCAGATCTTTGGCAGCGCAGGCAACGGTGCGGCCGGGGCAAACAGCAAGGAGCTGATCGAGAAGGAAGCGGCCAAGATCGAGGTACAGAATGGCACCCTGGTCCCTGGCCTGGCGCAGCGAGCGGCGGACTACCTGACGGGTCTGGGCTACAATGTGTTTGTCTTCAGCAATGCGGATCGCTCGGA
>CAYZKS010000112.1:0-9448 GCA_964478725.1 uncultured Anaerolineales bacterium | reverse complement strand
ACCTCTGGGGCCCTTTCGTCTGTGTTGCTGTGTGCTCTCCCCCGTCAGGCGGGGCGAACGGCGTGTACTCCGTGGTTGAGCTCCCTATGGTGCATACCGGAAGGGATGGCGCGCGCACTCCTTCTGGGACAGCAGTTCCTCAAGCGTGGGGCGCCCCTCGATGGCCTTGCGGATGGCCGCGCGCATGGCCTTAAAGTTGTTGATCTCAATGCGTTTGCGATTGGTGGCCCCGGGATAGACAAACACGTTGGCGATCATCACCAGGTCATCGAGCGCCTGCTTGGGCAGGAAGCCATCGGCGATGCTGGCCTCAATCGCCTTGACCACGCCGGGAACCGCGCAATCGTAGATGTGCTGCGCCTGCTTGTCGCTGCGGATGGTCACCGTGGGCACCAGCAGGGTGCGCGGCTGCTCGCAGATGATGCGCACTTCGTGGCCGGGGTGCGGCACCTGCAGCGCCTGGGCAATGGCCTTGTCCACCGGCCCGCCACGCTCTCCAATCAGCAGGTCCACATGGGCCAGGTCGTAAAAGGGCGGCCCGGCGAAGCCTTCGCCCACCTTCATGGCAAAGCTCTTGACGCTTCGCGGCGTCTGCGGCGTGCCCAGCGCCTGAGTCTCTATGCTCTTACCCGATAAGTCGTAGCGCATTGGCCGCCGCTGGATCTTGCCCACGTTCTCAAGCTGCACCCGCAGGTCCTCGCGGTCCTCCCAGCGGAAGGCATCGCCTGGCAGCATGGGCAGGCGCGCATCGCCCACCGGCACGCCCAGCATCCACAGCCCCTCTTTCACGGCCTGCACCGAACCCTGGCGCACTACCAGGCGCACCAACGTCTGAATCTTGGCCTGCAAGGCTTGCGCCTTGGCCAGGTCGCCGCCTTGCACCGCAGCGTAGATCTGCTGCCAGATGTCGGGGATGAGGTTGGCGCTGGCCAGGATGGCCCCATCGGCGCCGGCGGCCAGGGCTGCGGTGACGATCTCGTCGTGCCCGCAGAAGATGGAGATGTAGCCCCTGATCTTGTCCAGCAGGGTCGCCAGGAACGGCATGTCGCCGCTGGAGTCCTTGATGCCGATGACGTTGTCCAGGTAGGCCATGCCTTCCGCCGTCCACCATTCAAAGTGCGTGCCGGCGCATTGCGGGATGTTGTAGAGAATCAGGGGCATGCCCACTTTGCTCACAGCCTCGAAATGCTCATAGACCTCGTTGTAAGTGGGCTTCAGGTAGTAAGGGGCAACCACCAGGGCGGCCTTGGCTCCCGCCTGCTTGGCCCAACGCGTCAGCGCCACCGTCTCGCGCGTGCTGGCGCAACCCGTTCCGGCCACGACCGGCACGTGGCCTGCCACCTCGTCCAGGGCCACCTCGATCGCGCGCCGTTTCTCGGCAGCGTCAAGGTAGACGAATTCGCCGGTGGTGCCGATGGGCACCACGCCATTCACGTGGGGAAGCACAAAGCGGATCAGGGCCCGGTACGCGTCCTCGTCCACCTCTGCATTCTTGGTGAACGGCGTGACCAGGGCCGGGAAAATGCCCTTGAACCAGTCGGTTTTCTTGGTCATGCCCTGCCTCCTATCGTTTGTGCTCGGCCACAAAGCGCGCCACTGAGCGGTCGTAGGTGCGTTCGACCTGCGGCGAGAACAGACACCCCGGAAGCTCGCCGTACTGCCTGTGATAGGCAATGCACTCGCAACAAATGCCCTTGCGCTCGCAGGGTTCGTAGGTGCAGGTGCATCTCAACTTGTTCTTTTCCTGTTTGCATTCCATGCTCAGTGGTCTCCTCTGCCGGGTCTGTCGGCGGTGCCCGGGCCGCCGTAGGCGTGCTTCAGTGCTTCGCTCATGGCGTGGTGCGCGTTCCAGTACAGGCTGTGGCGGTCCAGGGCCTGCGGATGGACGGTGACCTGCGCCAGGATCACCTCGTCATCCAGGGCGGCCTCCGGGATCAGTTGGTCAGCGAGCGCGTCCGCCAGCGCTTTGCCCACCGCGGCCTGCGTGGGCCCGTAGATCATGTTGGCCTGCCGCAGATTCTTCAGCTCGACCGTGGGCACGATCAGCGTGGGCGGCCTGGCGGTGAGGTTCGGCTCAAGGATGGCGGTCAGGGCCTCGCGTCCCTGCCGCGGGTAGGTGAGTTGCAGGGCATAGCACTCGCCCACCGGGCCTGTCTTGGGGCCTGCCACCAGGTCAAGCTGGACCTGCTCCACGCCCTCGCCCGCGGACGCCGTGCCCAGCCGCACGCCGTTGGATCGCAGCAGGTCAGAAGACAGACCGATGCCAGCGAAGCGCTCCACCAACAGGTTCTGCGGGACAGGCAGCGTCACCTTGCTTGCGACGACCTTGCCCAGCTTTTCCAACTCCAGGCGGATCTCGGCGCTGACCTCGTTGATGAGCACGCCGCCCTGTCTGAAGAGCGGCCGGCGCGGGCTGCCTACTTTGACGCCCATGGCGTTCAGGGCGGCCTTGACGGCCACTCCGCCGCCATGGCGGCAGAAGATGCGCGCCAGCTTCTGCACGCTGAGCTGCAGTGCGCGCGCCCTCTGTAGATCGCCGGTCTGAACGGCCGCGAACAATTGCTGCCAGATGTCGGGGAACACCTGTGCGCTGGCCAGGATCATGCCGCTGCAGCCGCCTGCCAGCGCAGGCAGTACCACCTCATCGTGTCCGATGAGCACGTCCAGCCGCCCTTGCGTGAACTCCAACACCTCCATGGTGTAAGTGAGATTGCCTGAGGAGTCCTTCAGGGCCACGATGTTGGGGATATCGGCCAGGTCCTGAACGACCGTGCGCGGCAGGTAGGCATCCACCACTTGCGGGATGTTGTAGAGGATGACAGGGATGTCCACCGCCTTGGCCACTTGGTAGAAGTGTTGGTAGATGCCCTTGTCTGAAGGGTGCAGGAAGAATGGCGTCACAACCAGGCAGGCCGATGCCCCGGCTTGCTGTGCGGCGCGTGCGAGTTGCACGGCCTCGCGTGTTGAGGCCGCACCCGCCCCGGCCACGACCGGCAGCTTGCGTCCGGCCTTGTCTGCGGAGGCCTCGTCAACCACGATCTCAACAATGCGCCTCTGCTCCTCCGGTGTCAGGTAGTTGAACTCCCCGGTGGTGCCGCACGGCACCAGGCCGTCCACGTGCGGCAGCACGTGCCGCACCAGAGTGCGCAGCGCGGTCTCATCCACCTCTTCGTCCGCGGTAAAGGGCGTCACCAGTGCTGGCATGACGCCGCGAGGCTGGAAAACAGTGTCCTTCATTGGCAAAGTGCTCCCTCCTTTGCGGCAGTGACCCCGGACGGCCGCACGAATTGAGCCCTCACCCTGTGAGATCAGGGTCAGTTCAGGTGAGGAACCGAAGAGCAGTCAGTAGGTAGATCCTGGTCGAATCCACCAGCATGGGGATCTCCACATATTCGTCTGTCTGGTGAATCATCTTGGGAGTGCCCGGGCCGCACATGCAGAACGGCGCTTGCAGCCTCGGTACAAACGCGATGGCATCGGTGGCGCCGCCTGCTCCGATCGGCTGAGGTTGCTTGCCCGTTACCTCAGCCACGATGTCACAGAAGCGCTTGACGGTTTCATCTTGCGGCCGGTTCGCCAGTGGCGGACCGTTGTGTATGACCTTGACCGACGCGTTGAAATCAGGGAGGGCGCAGCGCTGACCCACGTCAGCGATCAGCTTCTCCACCTGTGCCACGATCTTATCATGCTCTTGGCCGGGAACTGAACGCATGTCCACCGTTGCCACACAGCGATCGGGTATGGTGTTGGTCTTGGCCCCGGCATGCACGGTGTTGATGCTCCTGGCGAAGCCTCCCAACAAAGGATGCTCTGCGTACTCGACAGGCATCTTGTCCAGTTCGGTCAAGATCGGCAACATCATCATAATCGCGTTGCGGCCTTGCTCGATCTGCGAGATATGCGCGGTCTTGCCATACGTGGTGATCTCGAGCCAAAGGATGCCCTTCTCCGCGACAACCACCTCGTTGCCAGATGGTTCTAGCATGAAAACGATCTGCGCCGGGCCCCAATGCCAACCGTCCGCAATGGCGCGGGAACCAAGGAAATCCACCTCTTCCCCTGCTGTAAGGGCCAGAATCAGGTCGCCTTTCAGCGGCACCTTGGCAGCCGCAAGCATCTTGGCCACGATCATCATCACGGCATCGCCGGACTTCATGTCCGTGGCTCCGCGTCCCCACACCTTGCCTTCGGAAACCTTGCCGCCAAAGGGGTCGTGCGACCACTGCGCCTCGCCCAATGGCACCACGTCCAGATGGCCGGTGTACGCCACTGCCGGCACCTCGCCGCTGCCCTTAAGGCGGGCTATTAGGCTGGCCCGCTCCTGGTCATGATTCAACACCTCGACTTCCAGACCGGCGTCAGCTAGCCAGCGGGCCGAGTATTCGGCCATGCCTCTCTCATTCCCCGGCGGGTTGACGGTCTGGAACCTCATCAGCTCGCTGAGGAGTTGCACTACTTCGCGTTCATCGATTCGATCTAGCAGCTTGTCGTAGCCACTGTCGCCCACGCTTTCTGCTCCTTTCAGTGATGGTCATAGTTCGGCTGCTCGCCGGCCAGGAGACTGCCCCATGTGGGGCAGTCTCCTGGTCAGGCGCAATCAGCCACTCACGCAAGAAAGCGAGTCGCGGTGAGCAGGTAGATCTTGACCGACTCGACCATCTTGGCCACGTCCGCCCACTCGTCGGTCTGGTGGTTCTGCGTGGGATTGCCCGGCCCGCAGATGACATACGGCGCCTTGAGCTTGGGCACAAATGCCTTGCCGTCCGTGCCATATCCTGCGCCCTTGACAGCGGGCCGCTTTCCGGTCACTTCCGCCACGACATCCAGGAAACGCACGAGCATCGGATCGTTGCTCGCGGTCTCCAGGGGCGGACCATTGTGGATTACCTTGAGGCTTGCACGGAAGTCGGGCAGGCCGCAGCTCTTGCCAACGTCGTCAATGAGCTCCTGGATCTGCTGCAGAATGGCATCATGATCCTGGCCTGGTACTGTGCGCATATCCACCTGGGCCACGCAGTGGTCCGGTATTGTGTTGGTCTTGAGGCCTGCGTGGATGGTATTGATGCTGCGCACATAGCCGCCCAGCAGCTTGTTCTCCTGGTAGGCCACCGGCATCTTGTCCAGCGCGGTCAGGATCGGTAGCATCATCATGATGGCATTGCGACCGTGCTGGATCTGCGAAATGTGCGCCGTCTTGCCGTGGGTGGCGATCTCCAGCCACATCAACCCCTTTTCGGCGACGGTCACCTCGTTGTCTGTGGGCTCCGAGATAAAAATGCCCTGCACGGGTCCGAGATGCCAGCCGTTGGCAATCGCATGCGCTCCCAGGAAATCGGTCTCCTCACCGGCGGTGAAGCCCAGTATCAAATCGCCCTTGAGGGGTACCTTGGCGGCAGCGAGCATCTTGGCTGCCACAATCATGGCCGCATCGCCGGCCTTCATGTCCGACGCGCCGCGCCCCAGGATTCTGCCTCCTTCGACCTTGCCAGCGAAGGCATCGAAGGACCACGGCGCCTCGCCCAGCGGCACCACGTCCAAGTGCCCTGTGTACAGAAGGCCGGGCACTTTGCCGCTGCCCTTGAGCCGTCCCGCCACGCTGGCGCGATCGGGGGCATGCGACACCAACTCTGTCTCAAGCCCGGCATCGTGCATGACACGGGCCACGTATTCCGCGATCTCACGCTCGTTTCCTGGTGGGTTCACGCTCTTGAATCGGATCAGCTCGCTGCAGAGGTCCACGACCTCAGCCTGATCAACCTGCTGTAAGAGGTGCGCGTATGTCTGCTCTGCCATATTCGCGAATCTCCTTTTGTGTGTATTCTGAATCCAGAGGGCGCAAGCCTTTCGTGAACCGTCTGCCATGTGGAGGGCGGCACGCCGCCCTCCGCATGGCAGAACCGGCCGGGTGCCTGAACGATAGGGAACGCGGTTCAAGCAGGACCCGTTGATGCGATCGCCCTCGACCTCAGCCCTTGGCCTCCTCCTTGGGAGCGCCCCAGCCGAATTGCTTGTACATGAACCAGCCGAAGAAGATCGTGCCGAGCACAGCCAGAACATTGACGACATAGCTTGGCCACTTTAGCAGCCCCGGCACGATGGTCAGAATCAGCGGAACAATGGCGTATTTCATGCCTCGCAGAGCAAATTCCCCAAAAACGGCGCCAAACACCGCGGGCAACAGATAGGTATTGAAAGCCTTCACCAGCCAGGCCGGGAAAGTCGCCTTGAGCCATCCGGCTCCGATGGCGCCGAACCCGACCCCGATGATTCCCAACACCACCGAAACGCCGATGCCGATGGCGGCGATCAGCAGGCCCTTCCTGCTGCCCTCCTTGACGCCAGCCACTTCCTGCGCTACTACTCCGCACGGTACGCGCAGATTGGAGCCGTTGCCCGTCGTTGCACACACGTACCAGCCAGCGTCACCAACGATAGGGTAGTAGGCAATCGGTTCGACGAAGTAGAAGGGCACCGTGAAAGTGAAGCCTAGAGCCAGGCCTGCCAGGATGGCCTCCTTTGTTGGGAAGACGCCATACAGCAGGAAGAGCAGCGCGCTGGGCAGGAGCATGGAAACACAGATGGCTAGGCAAGTCCACTTGCCCACACGCTGAATCGGTTTCAGGTATTCAGTCTCGTAAGCCTCCAGATTGATGTCGTCAGCGACTTCCTGAGGTTGCATGTGCCATCCTCCTTACTGGGATAGGAAGTGGGCGATAAACGTGCCGCCAAAAATGGCCAATCCCAGCGCCCACTCCTTGAGATGCGGCTGCTTCATCCAGTCGGCTGCCTTGAAGAACAACATGGACAGCAGTGCGCCGGCAACCACGGCAATGGCGACAGGCCGGGCTCCCGTCAGTCTGCTGCCAGCCTGGTAGCCAAAGGCCCCAAGCGTGGCGCAAATGGTGATGACACCCAGCAGCGCGATGTCGCCCCGTCCGATCTTGTCGCGGATCTTGCCCAGAGACGGCGTCCAGAACGCGGCCATGAGGGGCCAGCCAAGGCAGGCGACATTGGCTACTAGGACTGCGGTGGCAAAGCCCATGATGCCAAAGGCGTCCGTGCCGAACGGCTCTCCTGCGCCAGTGCCGCCATAGGTGGCCATCAACATCTCGTAGAACACCGATCCCACGCCAACACCCTCGCGCTGCCAGGCATAGGCCGGACTGATGGCGATGACTAGGGCGATCATGATGAAGATCTCGGCCATAATGGGCCCAAACGCAGTGATGGCGGCGGCCCGGTAGACCGTTTTGATATCGCTGTCCGTATAGCCGCCATGCCTCTTCAGTGTCGCCACGGCTTTCCGAATAAAGTAGACAGCCTGGTATCCGCCGATGGCCACGGAAATGAATCCACAGATCCAGAGCCATGGTCCATTAGCGATCGCACGCCAATCCATTGCATCCTCCTTGTCTTCGATTGAAACTTGGTGTACGGCTAGCGATGATCGCTCTTCGCTGAGCGCTGGCCTCTCCATCGAGGCCTTTTTGATTCACTGTCATGCATAGGCACCACCTCCTTGGAATCCCATCCTCAGGGGACCCATCCCCTGCCTCGAATGCTGCCGTCCGTCTGCAGTTCCGAGGGTTAATTGGGAGTATGCCACGCGCTATTCATGCCGGCGGGTAGCCCAGCTTGCCGGAGATGATGGAAGCCCCTTCCTTCACTAGTTGTGCCAGGGGCGGTATGCGGTCATCGCTTAGCCGTGTGGACGGACCGGCGATGCTGAGCGCGGCAACTGCCTTGCCGTTCCCATTTCTTATGGAGGCCGCCACGCATCTCAGCCCGATGCTGAGTTCCTCGTTGTCGACGGCGTATCCCTGTTGACGGATGCTGGCCAGTTCATCCAGGAGCCGCCGAGCGTCTGTGATCGTGTTGGGAGTACGTTGGACCAACCGAAGGTTCTGAAGGATGGCCGCCAGTTCACCCTTTGTTTGGTGTGCCAGGAGAGCCTTTCCCAGTGCCGTGCAATGAGCAGGAAAGCGAGTCCCAATGCGGATGTCCTCGCGCACGGGCTCCATGCTGTCGACCTTTTGGACATAAATGACCTCGCCATGATCCAATATGGCGAGGTTGATCGTCTCTCCGGTCTTGGCCTGGAGCATCTCCATAACAGGGAGGGCAGCCTGCGTGATCCCGGTGCGGTTGACAACGGCGCTGCCTACCTGGAAAAGCTTGGTGGTCAATCGGTATTTCTCTGTCTCGGGTACCTGCTCGGCATAGCCCATTTCCACCAGGGATGAGAGCAGGCGGTGCACGATACCCTTGCTCCAACCGAATTGTTTGCTGAGCTCGCTGATGCCGGCTTCGGATTTGGCAGCCAGGCTCTCGATAAGAAGCAGTGCGCGCTTGGTTCCCAAAGAATCTTCAGGCATGCGGCGCCTCAATTGGAACAATGTTCCGGAGGAAACGGCTCAGTGTTCTTACAACCCACCCTATCATACTGCACTGCAGGGGCTTTGTCAATACCTTTCTTGAAATCGCTCCTGAAACTTTAAGGGTTCTGACTGCTAGGTGACTCTGTTGCTTGGTTGCAGCCTGCCGGGTGCGCGTAGTTAGCCCCGATTCCCCACATCCAATGAACAGCCCAGCTGAACGCGAGCTGTGGTCCAGGGCGCATGCAGGCTGGCATAGTCCTCAAGCCAACAGGCTGGGGCCTCAAGCGCTCGGATGAGGAAGTCGCCAACGCAAAAGCCACCGCCCCCAGCCATCAAGGGTTCGTTGAGGCTGGGGGCGGTGAAGAGGGCTGACTTCGGGATTGGCTGGTCGTAACGTTAGGGCTTGGGAATGGCGAGGCCCTTGGCTCCGGTCTTGGACAGCTTGCCCTCCGGGAAATTCTCCTGAATCAGCTCGTGGATGATCTGCGCGTACTTGACCTTCTCGCGCGCCAGGAAGGCCAGGGCGTTGGGATCGGTCCACGGCTTGTATAGGGCCCCCGGTCCTGCGGCGCAGGCCGGTCCCGGTTCGATCTTGAAGTAGCAGGGAGCCAGTGTGCGTACCATCTCCGGACCATCGTAGAAACGATTGTAGCCACCAAAAGACTCGGTCAGGATGATGTGCACATCGAGTGGCAGGTCGCAGCCCTGACGGATGGAAGCGAACTGCGGCAGCGACAGGTCGGCGACCGGGTTGAAGGTGCCGGCGCCCAGCATCTGCAGCAACTTGCCGCCGGCCGCGGAGGCATGCCCGGCGTAGATCGAGACCTTGAAGGTAACGTCCGCCGGGATGTCGCCGTTCTTGCGCATCTCATTGAGCAGCCACAGCAGGCCCTCATCAATCACCAGGAACCCGCGGAAGCCTAGCTCGATCAAGCGCATGATGTCGGCAATCACGTAGCACAACTGGTCGGAGCCGCGGAAGCGCAGCCCCGACAGCCCGCCTTCTGGCGTGACGAGCTGGCGGCCGGTGTCCCAGGCGGAGCGCGGGCCGGGGGTGAGGATCACTTCCA
>CAYZKS010000111.1:9089-10929 GCA_964478725.1 uncultured Anaerolineales bacterium | reverse complement strand
CGGAAGCGCCTCGCGCCGGGATGTGAAGGCTGGAGCTGCCGCTATTGCGCCGGCGTCATTTTCGGCCATGTCGCCGCCTCGTATTCCTGACACCACCGTTCTTGTCCGTGTCATCCTGGCTTCCGTGTGTTCCGTCTCCGGGAAGGGTACACAGTACGCGGAATACACGGACCACGCGGAAGAACACGGATTGTATACTTGTTCTGATCCGTGCAATCCGTGTATTCCGTGTCCAGGTAGCATGCACAGTACGCGGAATACACGGATCACGCGGATGAACACGGATATGATCTTTGTTCTTGTCCGTGTAATCCGTGCCATCCGTGTCTTCCGTGTCCAGGTAGTATGCACAGTACGCGGAATACACGGATCACGCGGAAGAACACGGATTGTATCCTTGTTCTGATCCGTGCAATCCGTGTCTTCCGTGTCCAAGTAGGGTGCACAGTACGCGGAATACACGGATCACACGGAAGAACACGGATCTCATCTTTGTTCTGATCCGTGTAATCCGTGTGTTCCGTGTCCAGGCAGGGCGCATAGTACGCGGAATACACGGATCACACGGAAGAACACGGATTTCATCTTTGTTCTGATCCGTGTAATCCGTGTGTTCCGTGTCCAGGTAGCATGCACAGTACGCGGAATACACGGATCACACGGAAGCTCTGCACTTATCTGTGGTTGCCTTCCCACTTTCCATCTGCGTGCATCTGTGCTAATCTGTGGTCGCATCCCGTACCGCCCAGACGAGGCCAAAGGAGAGCCACATGCGAGCCTTGATGTGCGAGCCCAACATCAGCGAAGGACGTGACTTGAAGGTGGTGAACGCGGCCCTGGAGGAGGTGCAACGCGTGGCGGGCGTCAAGGTGCTGCACGTCTCCTCCGACGCCGACCACAACCGCTCGGTGTTCACCTACCTGGGCGAGCCGGACGCGGTGCTGGCCGCCACGCAGGCCATGGCGCGCGTGGCGCTGCAGCGCATCGACATGAGCCGCCACCAGGGCTCGCACCCGCGCATGGGCGCGCTGGACGTGGTGCCGTTCATCCCCGTGCGCGGCGTCAGCATCGCGGAGGCGGTGGAGATCGCGCGGCAGTTCGGGCGCTTCCTGGGCGCGCTGGGCGTGCCGGTGTACTACTATGAGGAGGCCGCCACGCGGCCTGAGCGCGCGCACCTGCCGGACATCCGCAAGGGGCAGTACGAGGGGCTGGAGGTCAAGCTCCAGGACCCCGCCTGGGCCCCGGACGAAGGCCCGGCCGCTTTCAACCTCAAATCCGGCGCCACGGTCACGGGCGTGCGTTTCCCGCTGCTGGCTTTCAACGTCAACCTGCGCACCGCGGACGTCTCCATCGCCGAGCGCATTGCCAGGGCCGTGCGCCACATCAACGGCGGCTACCGCTGCGTGCGCGCCATCGGCCTGGCTCTGCAAGGACAGGGGCTGGTGCAGGTTTCCATGAACCTCACAGATTACACCCGCACGCCCATCCACCGCGTGCTGGAGACCGTGCGCAACGAGGCCGCGCGCCACGGGGTGAGCGTGGCCAGCACGGAGCTGGTGGGCCCCGTGCCGCTGGGCGCGTTCGAGGAGGTGCTGAAGCACTACCTGCAGTTGCACGGTTTCAAGATGGAACAGATCGTGGAGATGGCACTGTTGGAGTGAGCGTCATGACGTAGTATCGCCCCCTGCCGCAGGCCCTTCGTCTTCGCGATACGGCGAGCGGCGAGGCCCGATGCTACACGGAGAGATCGTAGTATCGCCCCTCGTGGGCGTCCGGACGGGCACAAGGCCCGATGCTACACGGAGAGATCGTAGTATCGCCCCTCGTGGGCGTCCGGACG
>CAYZKS010000111.1:3760-8989 GCA_964478725.1 uncultured Anaerolineales bacterium | reverse complement strand
CGTCAAGCGAGGCGAGCGGCAAGGCCCGATACTACGGGATACGGCGAGCGGCAAGGCCCGATACTACGGGATACGGCCCGTCCCCGGCGGGGTGGGCGTCCGGACGGGCACCTCGTCAAGCGAGGCGAGCGGCAAGGCCCGATACTACGGGATACGGCGAGCGGCAAGACCCGATGCCACGGGGATGCGGCGAGGGGTACGTTGACGGCATTCGTTCGTTGAATCAGAAAGGAGTCACGCATGAAGCCACAAATCCTCTATTCGGTCAAGGCCCAACGCGGCCCCACGCTGCGCTGCAAGGGCTGGAAGCAAGAGGTTCTGCTGCGCATGCTGGAAAACAACATGGAGAACGCCGAGAAGCCGGAGCGCCTGGTGATCTACGGCGGCATCGGCAAGTGCGCCCGCAACTGGGAATCGTACCACGCCATCGTGGATTCGCTGCTGCACCTGGAGAACGACGAGACGCTGCTGATCCAGTCCGGCATGCCCGTGGCCATCTTCAAGACCCACCGCCTGGCGCCGCGCGTGCTGATGGCCAACACCAACATCATGAAGGCCACCTGGCCCATCTTCTACGACCTGCAGGACAAGAACCTGACCATGTTCGCGCAGTACACGGCCGGCCCGTGGGAGTACATCGGCACGCAGGGCGTGATCCAGGGCACGTTCGAGACTCTGGGGGCCATCGCCGACCAGCACTTTGGCGGCTCGTTGGTCGGGCGCATCCTGTTCACCGCCGGGCTGGGCGGCATGGGAGCCAACCAGCCGCGCGCCATGACCATGCATGGCGGCGTGTGCGTGGACGTGGACGCCAACGAGGCGGTGATTGGCAAGCGCATCGAGAAAAAGTTCCTGGACGTGCGGGCCGATTCTCTGGAGCAGGCCATCGAGATGGCCGAGCAAGCCAAGGCGGAGAAACGCGCGCTGGGCATCGGGGTGCACGGCAACGCGGCCGAGCTGTTCCCCAAGGCGCTGGAGCTGGGCTGGACGCCCGACGTGGTCACCGAGATGTGCCCCTGCCACGACCCGTTTTCCTACATTCCGGCGGGCTATACCGCGCAATCCGCCGAGGCCTTGCGCAAGGCCGACCGCCCTCAGTACCTCAAGGTCGCGCGCGAGTGCATGCTGCGCCAGTTCCGGGCCATGCTGGGCTTCCTGGACAAGGGCGTGCAGGTGTTTGAGTACGGCACCAGCATCCGCAAGGAGTGCCGCGACGCGGGCATGCCCGAAGAGCAGAGCATGCGCATCCCCGGGTTCGTGGCCAAGTACATCCGGCCCCTGTTCCTGGTGGGGCGCGGGCCGTTCCGCTGGACCTGCGTTTCGGGCGAGGCCAACGACCTGGCCACGCTGGATGATTTGGTGCTGGAGATGTTCCCGCACGACAGGACCACGGTCGGGTGGGTCAACCTGGCCCGCAAGCACCTGCCCATTGAGGCGCTGCCTGCGCGCGTGTGCTACTTGGGCTTCGGCGAGCGCAAGGCCTTTGCCCTGCGCGTGAACGAGCTGATCAAGCAGGGCCACGTGGCCGGTCCGGTGGCCTTTTCGCGCGACAACCTCGACTCCGGCTCCATCGTCAACCCCACCTTTGAGTCCGAGAAGATGAAGGACGGCGGCGACCTGATCTCCGACTGGCCCTACCTGAATGCCCTGCTCAACACCGCGGCCATGGCCGACCTGGTGGCCATCCAGGCCAACTATTCCATGGGCGAGGCGGTGCACACCGGCGTGACCATGATCGCCGACGGCTCGGAGGAAGCCGACCTGCGGCTGGAAGCGTGCATGACCACGGATTCGGGCATCGGCGTGGTGCGGCACGCCCAGGCGGGCTACGAGATGGCGCGCCAGACCGCCAACGGCCAGGGCCCGCTGACCAAGGAGAGCATCAAGGTGCCGTTGTGGTGGAGCCCGCAGGCCACCTTTGGGCCTGAAGAGGAGCAGAGCGTTGACCGTCTCGGATCGCACTTTCGCGACAAGTGAGCCGCGCCCGGGCAAGCCCAGGGCAGACCTGCTGATCGCCGGCGCGGCGCAGGTGCTGACCTGCGTGCCGTGCGCCGGCGATGAGGCCGGCTGCATCCCCAATGCGGCCGTGGCCATCGCGGGCGAGCGCCTGCTGGCGGTGGGCCCCTCCGCCGAGGTCGCGGCGCAGGTGGACGCCTCCTCGGCGCGCGTGATTGACGCCGCGGGCAAGGTGGTGGCGCCCGGCTTTGTGGATTGCCACACGCACCTGGTGTTTGGCGGCTCGCGCGTGGCCGAATACGCGGCGCGCATGACGCGCACGGCGGCGGAGGTCAGAGCCCTGGGCATGCCCACCGGCATCCTGGCCAGCATGCAGATGACGCGCGCCGAGAGCGTGGATGCGCTCGTCGCCAGCGCCTCCCGCCGGCTGCAAGGCATGCTCGCGGCCGGCACGACCACGGTGGAGAGCAAGAGCGGCTACGGCCTGAACCTGGCCGCGGAGCTCAAGATGCTGGAGGTCAACCGCCGGCTGCAGGAGGCGCAGCCCGTGGACATCGTCAGCACCTTCCTGGGCGCGCACGATTTCCCGCCGGAGCTGGCGCGCGAGCGCTACCTGGAGCTGCTGATCCAGGAGATGATGCCTGCGGTGGCCGAACGCGGGCTGGCGGAATACTGCGACGTCTACTGCGACGAGGGTTACTACACGCTGCAGGAGTCGCGGCGCATTCTGGAGGCCGGGCGCGCGGCGGGCCTGCGTCCCAAGATCCACACCGACGCCTATTCAGACATCGGGGGAGCGGCCATGGCCGCGGAGCTGCGCGTGGTCTCCGCCGACCATCTCAACTACACCGGGAGGCCGGCCATGCGCGCCCTGGCGCGCGCCGGGGTTGTGGGCGTGCTCATGCCCGGGCTGGATTTCGCCGTGCGCCACGTGCGTCCCTTTGACGCGCGCGCCATGTACCAGGAGGGCATGACGCTGGCGCTGGCGACGGACCTGTGCCCCGCGTGCTGGATCGAATCCATGCAGTTCGTGATGCAGCTTGCCTGCCGCCTGTACCAGTTCTCGCCCGCCGAGGCCCTGCGGGCCGCCACCTGGGGCGGGGCCAAAGCCCTGGAGCTGGAGCACGACCGCGGCACGCTGGAGCCCGGCAAGCTGGCCGACATCCAGATCTGGGATGCCGAGAGGTACGAGGACGTGATCTACCGCTTGGGCGGCAACCTGGTGAGCACGGTGATCAAGCGCGGCAGGGTTGTGTACGGGCGGGGGAGCTAGAAACCTGGTTTCAAGATCTCCCCAGGATGCGGGAACCATCGGGAAACCAGGCTTCGCGGAAGGGTTTGTAGTTCCTCCGTAAGGAGGGCGTTTGCGCTGCCTTCAAGCCCTGTGACCAGGGAGCTACGAGCCCAGACCCCCTGACGGGGGAACTACGAGCCCGGACCCCCTGACGGGGGAACTACGAGCCCGGACCCCCTGACGGGGGAATTACGAGCCCAGACCCCCTGACGGGGGAACTACGAGCCCGGACCCCCTGACGGGGGAATTACGAACCCCAGCAGAAAGCCATTCGTTTATTCGCCGCTCGCCTCGCTTGACGAGGTTCGCTTCTATTCGTCTGCGCCTTGTGCGCCCTGCGTTCTGTGCAGGGTGACGGCCCCGCCCGCTAGCGGAAGAACCGCTCCACTGCCTCGCCCGCCTGGCGCGCGATCGCCGCCGGGATCTCCCCCGAGTGCACCAGCTCCGCGGCGCGCTGCATCTCACGCGAGAGGGGCTGGTCTGCCTGCATCGTGGGCACGATCTTGCGCATGAAACGGTAGGCCACGGCCGTGCCCGGGCCGCGCCGCAGCTCGGGCGGGCGTAGGTCCAGGGCCTGCGCGGCGGAGAGCATCTCGATGGCCACCACCATCTCGCTGTTGCGGATGATCTCCATGGCGTGGCGCGCGGCGTTGGTGCCCATGCTGACGTGGTCCTCCTGGCCGGCGCTGGTGGGGATGGAATCCACGCTGTCGGGGTGCGCCAGGGTCTTGTTGTCGGAGACCAGGGCGGCCGCGGTGTACTGGGGCATCATGTAGCCGCAGTTCAGGCCGGGCTTGGCCACCAGCATGGATGGCAGGCCGTCGCTCAGCGCCGGGTCGGTCAGGCGGTAGACGCGGCGCTCGGCGATGTTGGCCACCTCGGCCGTCACTATGCCCAGCAAATCCATGGCAAAGGCCAGCGGCTCCCCGTGAAAGTTACCCGCGGAGATGGCCTTGTTCTCGCGCTCCAGGTCCATGAAGATCAGGGGGTTGTCCGAGGCGGCGTTGATCTCGGTGTGCAGTGTGGATTCGACGAAGCGCAGCGCGTCGCGCACCGCGCCGAGAACTTGCGGGGAGCAGCGTAGCGAGTAGGCGTCCTGCACCTTCTGCGGCATGCGATCGAGCAGCTCGCTGCCCTCGGTCAGTCGCCGCACGTCCTGCGCCGTCTCGGCCTGTCCGGGGTGGGGGCGCACCTGGTGCGGGCGCGGGTCAAAGGCGTCGCTGAAGCCGTGCAGCGCCTCCAGGCTCATGGCCAGGGCGACCTCGGCGTTGCGCACCAGGTTCCAGGCGTCGTACAGCGCCAGGCAGGCCATGCTGGCGATGGCGGTGGCGCCGTTGGTCAGCGCCAGCCCCTCCTTGGCCTCCAGCACCAGCCTGGGGATGCCCGCGCGCCGCATGGCCTCGCTGCCGGGCAGCGTCTCGCCCTGGAAGGTGGCCGCGCCGCAGTCGTCCGCGCGCGGCGTGGGCGGCTCGCACAGCACCAGCGCGATGTGGGAGAGCGGGGCCAGGTCGCCGCTGGCGCCCACCGAGCCCTTGGAGGGCACGAGCGGCGTCACACCGGCGTTGAGCATGCGGATGAGCGTGTTTACCACCTCGGGCCGCACGCCGGAGAAGCCCTTGGCCAGCGAGTTGGCGCGGATGAGCATGGTGGCGCGCACGACGTCCTCGGGCAGGGGATCGCCCACGCCCACGACGCTGCTGGCAATCACGTTGTAGGAGAGCGTGCGTGTGTCCTCGCGATTCACGCGCGTGCGCGCCAGCGGGCCAAAGCCCGTGTTCACGCCATAGACCGTCAGGCGGTCTGCCTGCACCACCGCGCGCACCCATTCGGCGGACGGGCGCAGCTTTTGGGCGACTTGGGCCGATAGCGCGCGCACTCTTGCGCCACGTCGCGCCACGGATACCACGTCACCGACGGTCAGGCTCTCTCCGTCCAGTGCTACTGCCGGCAATTTGGTTTGCATGCGCACCTCACTGTGC
>CAYZKS010000111.1:0-3660 GCA_964478725.1 uncultured Anaerolineales bacterium | reverse complement strand
TCAAAACCTTGCTCGTCAAAGTGGCGGTCGAAGGTGAAGGCGCACGTGACGCCCCACTCTCGCATCAGGCAGAACGAGGCGCAGTCCACCAGGCTCAGGTCGCGACGGCCCGCCGTGAGCAGGGCGTGCACTGCCTCGCGGTGCGCTCGTTCGTCAATCCACAGCACCTGCAGCGTCGGGAGCATGGCTTCCTGAAGGTCGCGCACGGCCTGCATGCCCAGGCGGTGCTGCACCAGCGCGCACGCCTCCACCACGACATAGCTGTGTGTGACCAGTGCTTCCTCGCTCTCCAGCAACCTGCGCCACTCGCGCTCGCACGCGGCGTGGTTGGCGTCATCGGCGTCCAGAAAAGCGTACAGGGCGGCGGTGTCTATGAAGACGCTCATGGCCGGAAGGCCTCTGCCAGATGCCGATCGTGTTGCGACGAGACGTCGCTCAGGCCGGAACGGTAGCGCCCTGCCAGGCCCAGGAAGCGCTGTTTGCGGGCCATGGCATCCGCTGCCACCCGACCGTGCGCGGAAACACGGCGCCGGATGAGTTCTGCCAGAGAAATGCCCTGCTCGGCAGCCTGGGCTTTGAGCTCGCGCGCCTGCTGCTCGGTGAGCTGGATCTGCGTGCGGATCATGCCTACCTCCATCATGCTGACAGTGATGACAGCATGATAGCACAGAGATGCACGCATGTCAAATGCCAACGCGTGCAGCCCCTGGTGCCATGCTGACTTCAGGCCTGCGGTGTTGATCTACATGGGCGTGGCAATCAGAAACCTGGTTTCAGGACCTCCCCAGAATGCGGGGATTTTCGGGGAACCAGGTTTCGTGGAGGTGGCGAGGGTCAGATCAGGCCCAGCTCGCGCGCGCGGATGGCGGCTTGGGTGCGGTCGCGGGCGCCGAGCTTGCCCAGGATGTCGGTGACATAATTCTTGACCGTGCCCTCGGCCAGGCACAGGCGTGTCGCGATCTCGCGGTTGCTCAGGCCATCGGTCAATAGGCGCAAGATCTCGACCTCGCGCGCGGAGAGCGCTTCGGCTAGGCCGGCGTCCGCAGGACGCGCGGGCGGGGCGATGCGCGCGAACTCGGCCAGCACCTTGGCCGCCACGGATGGCTGGATCAGAGCGCCGCCCGCGGCCACCGTGCGCACGGCCGCGGCCAGGTCGTGGCCCGAGACGTCCTTGAGCAGGTAGCCCAGCGCTCCGGCGCGCAGCCCCTCGAACACGTACTCATCGTCGTCAAAGGTGGTAAGGATGACGATGCGCGCCGCAGGCCAGCGCTCGCGCATGCGCCAGGTGGCCTCCACGCCATCCATGCCTGGCATGCGCACGTCCATCAGCACCACGTCGGGCTGCAGCTCCGCGTAGGCCTTCAAAGCGGCCCCGCCGCTATCCGCCTCGCCCGCGATCTTCAGGTCCGGCTCCAATTCCAGCAGGATGTGCAGCCCTTCGCGCATCAGGCGCTGGTCGTCCACGAGCAGGATGCGGATGGTCTCACGCATCTTGATCGTCCCCGGGCAAGGGCAGCCGGAATGAGAGCTCCGTCCCGCCGCCAGCGCGAGGTTCCACGCAAAGGTCCCCTCGCAGTTGCTTGGCGCGCTCGCGCAGGCCCTGCAGGCCAAAGCCGGTCTGCCCGTTGGCCGCGGAGATGCCCTTGCCGTCGTCGGCCACCAGTAGGGTGACCGCGTTCTTGGCGCTGCTCAGCACCAGCCATACCTGGCTGGCTTCGGCATGCCTCTGCACGTTGGTCAGCGCCTCCTGGGCCGCGCGGTAGAAGGCCAAACGGTGCGCATCGGGCAGCGGCGGCAGCTCCTGGGGCAAGATGCGGTGCACATCCAGGCCGGTGGCGTTCTCAAAGTGCTCCGTCAGCCGCCGCAGCGCGCTGAGCAGGTGCAGATCAGCCTCAATCGGGGTGCGGAGGGTGGCCACCGTGCCGCGCAGCTCCCACAGGGCCTCGCGCACCTGCTCGCGCACCGTGTCGAGCAGGCTCTCCGCCTTGGCCGGGTCGGTGGGGCACAGGCGCTGGGCCGCTTCCAGTTGCACCGCGGCCACGGTCAGGCGGTGGCCCAGCGTGTCGTGCATCTCGCGCGCCAGGCGGTTGCGCTCCTCCATCACCGCCATCTCTTCGCTGCGCAGGGCGTATTCCTGAAGCTGCTGGTGGGCCTGCTGTAGCTCGGCCAGCAACGCCTGGCTGCGGCGGCGCGCGGCCTCGGCGCGGGAGAGCACGATGCCCAAGGCAGCGGCGGAGGTGTAGAACACGCCGTACAGAAACAGGCCAATCAGGCCTTCGCTGGGTGCAATGCCGGCGGCCAGGGAGGCCGCGGTGGCGATGGCATAAGCCGCCACCCAGGCCATGCATGCCCGCCAGGGCAGGTGCAGGCTGCCGCACAGGATGGCGGCAGAGTACAGCATGGGGTACATGGTCCAGCCTGGCTGCAGGAACATCAGGCCAGCCACCAGCGCTCCATACACGGCCAGGAAGGTGTGCATCGTGCGCGGCGGGCCCCCTTGCCAGGGAGTGCGCGTTTGCGCGAGGGCGACTGCCGCCAGCAGGATGATCACGGCCCAGCGCACGCTGTCCGTGGCGGGGGCATTGAATTTCAGCCCGACAATGGCCGCCGCCACTAGGACGATGTAGGTGACGATGGAGAACGCGATGCTCTCCTGCCGCGAGATGATCTTGTGCTCCATGCAATTAGTATACTCCGTCAACGCGGCTCAGGCAAGCCTGCGGCGTGATACGTAGTATCGGGGCTTGCCGCCAAAGGGCCCTGCGCCAGGCAGGGTCCTCGTCTGGACGCCCACCCCGCCGGGGACGGGGCCTGCGGCCTTGCCTAGGATGCGGCAAGACTGACGCAAGGGGCGATGCTACATCGCCACCGCGTAGTATCGGGGCTTGCCGCCAAAGGGCCCTGCGCCAGGCAGGGTCCCCGTCTGGAGGCCCACCCCGCTGAGCGGGACCTACGGCAAGGGGCGATACTACGTCTTTCACCAGCACTGAGCCACAGCCTGCGCCTCAGGATTCCTCGGCCTTGCCGAAGAGCTGGCGCTTGTCGAACCACGGCTTGAGCAGCAGGGCAGCGCCCAGAACGATCAAGAAGAAGGCGCCCTCGATGACCCGCAGCCCCGCCAGTTGCGCCACGCCGCCGATCACGGAGAGGATGCCAAGGAAGGTGGTGAAGCCGCTCATCTTCATGTGGTTGAAGTAGCGCGCTGCGTTCAGTCCCAGGAAGACCAGGCCGGCCGCGATGGACCAGAACCCCGCGGATATGGTGGTGCGCGGCACGAGCGCGAACCCGCCCATCAGCACCAGGTAGCATCCCAGGGCGATGGTCTCCAGGCGCTTGTTGAGAGCGGCTTTCTGCGGGTCCACCACGCCCTCGGCGTGGGGCGCGCTGGTCTCGGCCGGCTGCCGGCCGATTCCGGCGCTGGTCAGCAGCACGATGCCCAGGACCCCCAGGCCGATGACCGGAATCCAGGGCTTGTTCTCGCCGTTCGACATGAACATCACCTGGCCAGCAGGAAGAACCCAGGTCAGGATCAACATGGGCACGGCCAGGCCGAAACAGATAGCTCCTGCGATAAACCGACCAAAGTGCATGACTTTCATCTTCTCATTCCTTTCGTTTTGCTCATTTGTGATGCGTGTCCTCGTAGTATCGCCCCTTGTG